>CAMHFW010000001.1 GCA_946184675.1 uncultured Clostridia bacterium
ATCGCTGCTTTTTCGCCTTGAGTCGCGCAGCTTCTTTTTCTTCTCTCAAGGCGATTTCTTTTTTTATTATGGCATTCTCCGCTTTGATATATTCATTCTCTGCCCGTAGGCGTATGAGTTCTTCATACTCCGACTCTTTGAGCTTCCTTGGGGTGTTATAGTTTATCTTCTTCATTTCAGAATCCTTTGGCCGTCTGCCTTTTTTCATATCAACAAGACCATTGTATCCCATTATTCTATATTTGCGAACCCATTGATATAACAATCCGGAGTTGATACCAGCTTCCACTGCAACACTCTTGATTGATTTTCCCGCTATAACCTGTGCTACCAGCTCATATCTACTTTCAGGTGTCCAGTTAATTTGATGCTCTTGGTGTTTCAGTGCCTCCGGTCCGTTGGCATCCTCAATACGCACCCATTCCCTGATCTGTTTGTGGAAACGACGAGCGGTAATGCCCTCGGGAGTGTCTGGGTACCTGCCCTCCCGGTATAATTCAACACATTTTCTTTTAAACTCATATGAATAACGCATAGTAAAACCCCCTTCCCTGGTTATCCAGGAAAGGGGGTACATATCACAAGGGGGGTCTGTTTTCTTATCTCTTTGAGAACTGAGGTGCTCTACGTGCGCCTTTGAGACCGTATTTCTTACGCTCTTTCATACGAGGATCTCTGGTGAGGAATCCTTCCTTCTTAAGAACGGGTCTGTAGTCTGCGTCTGCCTCGCAAAGTGCGCGGGCGATGCCGTGACGGATCGCACCAGCCTGACCGGTGAAGCCGCCGCCATGTACATTTACAAGAATATCAAACTTCTCAACGGTATCGGTAGCAACGAGCGGCTGACGAACAACTACCTTGAGGGTCTCAAGACCGAAATAGTCGTCAATGTCGCGCTTGTTAACAGTGATCTTGCCTGTGCCGGGAGTCAGGTAAACTCTGGCAATGCTCTTTTTTCTTCTGCCTGTTCCGTAAAACTTAACTGCAGCCATTACATTCTCTCCTTCCGATCTTTTCTATTAATACCTAAGCTCGAGCACTTCGGGCTTCTGTGCCTCATGCTTATGCTCAGGACCGGCGTATACAAAAAGCTTTCTTGCCATCTGTCTGCCAAGGGGTCCCTTCGGGAGCATACCCTTGATCGCATGTCTGATGACTTCCTCGGGCTTCTTTGCCATCATCTCTTTGAGTGTTGTCTCTTTGAGTCCGCCTACATAATCAGAATGACGATAATAGATCTTCTGATCAAGCTTTCTGCCTGTAACTTTGATCTTGTCGGCGTTGATGACGATTACGTAATCACCGGTATCGATGAAAGGTGTAAATGTGGGTTTATTCTTTCCTCTGAGAACTGCAGCGACCTGAGATGTCAGACGGCCAAGAGTCTGTCCCTCTGCATCAACAACATACCATTTTCTCTCGATCTCTGCAGGCTTTGCTACATATGATTTCATGGTAATCCTCCTATTAGTATCGTCCGGCTGGGCCGGACTCCCAAGCGATCCTCTGATCTGGTCAATCACAGAGCCGATCTGCTTTATGTATGATAAAGTGTACTCTGCCGGGGCTTGGAAGAGACACTTTTACACATATCGTGACAATTAAATATTATATGGCAATCAAGAGATCCTGTCAATCTTTTTTTGATGCCTTCTTTTTCTGTTCTTGTTTTTTTTGATGTACTTATCCACCGGCTGGCTCCAAACGGCCCTTCTTGTCCACCGGTCGCCGGGGCTTATCCTCTCAGAGCTCCTCCGGATACTTGATCTCCACCAGTGTCAGGCCGCAGGCCGGTGCTGTCGGTGCCGCGGCGCGGCCCTGCGGATGGGCAAATGCCTGCTCAATGTCTTCTGCTGTCTTCTGCCCGCAGCCGACTTTGAGCAGCATTCCCATGATGATCCGGACCATGTTGTAGAGAAAACCATTTCCCCGGATCCGCAGGGTGATGATGTCGCCTTCTTTTTGAAGACTGCATTCATAAATGGTCCTGACGGTTGTCACCGTGTTTCTGCGCTGGGAGCTGAAATCGGTAAAATCATGTTCTCCCACGAAAAGCTTTGCGGCTTCTCTCATCTTTTCGACATCGAGCTTCCTTGGCACAAAGTAGGAATACATGCGCTCGCAGGGCAGGGGAATCCGCCGGTTTAAAATGCGGTATTCGTAGGTTTTCTCCACCGTCGTGTAGCGGGGATGAAAATCCATGGAGACTTCTTCCGAACTCTGCACCACGATATCGCGGGGCAGTCTCTGATTGAGCGCCCGGGCATACTGTTCGGGCGGGATATTCTTTGTCGTGTCGAAGATGACAACCTGTCCCAGCGCGTGCACGCCGGAATCCGTCCGGCTGGCGCCGGTAACATTTACTTTTTCTCTCACCAGATCTTCAATGGCCTCCTGCAGGACTGCCTGAATAGACACCCCGTTAGGCTGGACCTGCCAGCCGCAGTAGTTGGTGCCGTCATAGGCTACGACCAGGCGGATCCGATGTCTGATTTCCTGATTCTCCATCCTGTATTCCTCCATTGCTGTTTGTTCAGTATGTTTTTTGGGTTCTGTCCCACCTGAGAGTCTCTTACAGTACTCTTAGAAGAATCATTGCTGCAAACACTGCCAGAATCACCGCCAGCGCCGCATAATCACCCTTCTGCAGCCGCAAAGGCTTCATTCTGGTCCGTCCCTCTCCGCCGTGATAGCAGCGGGATTCCATGGCGCAGGCCAGATCGTCCGCCCTTCTTACCGCCGACACAAACAGGGGCACGATCACGGGCACCAGACTTTTCACTCTCTGTACCAGGCTTCCGCTCTCAAAATCCGCGCCTCTGGCTTTCTGCGCCTTCATAATCCGGTGCAGCTCCTCCAGCAAAATGGGGATGAAACGCAGGGCAATCGACATCATAAGAGCGATCTCGTGAATGGGGACGTGTATTTTCTTCAAAAATCCCAGGCCGGTCTCGATGCCATCTGTCAGTGAGGTAGGCGTTGTCGTCAGCGTCATGACAGAGGATCCTATAATCAGGTAAGACAGGCGCATGAGCATATAGATTCCTGTTTCCAGGCCTTCTTTGGTCGCATGGGCAGGTCCTATGACAAAGATGGTCTCGCCCGGCGTCAGAAAGAGGCTGAAAAAGAAGGTCAGAACCAGTATGGTAAAGATTCCCCTCAGTCCTTTCAGCATCATCCGCACCGGCACCCGCGAAAGGGCAATCACTATACACATAAATGCCGTCGCAAGCACGAATGACGGAATGTCGCGAATCAGGAAGACCATGACCAGGAAAAGTACCGTGCCAAGCAGCTTGACCCGCGGGTCCAGACGGTGGATCACAGAATCTCCCGGATAGTACTGACCTATGGTAAAATCACGAAACATGGCCAGCCTCCTTAAAACAGCGCAGGATCTCCTGCTCTGCCTGCGAAAGGGTGATGACATCTTCCTTTACCGGAATGCCTTTTTCCCGAAGTCTTTTCATGATATACATGCTGCGCGGGGCGGCCAGCCCAATATCTTCCAGAGCCTGACTGTCGCGGAAAACTTCCGCTGCCGGCCCGTCGCGGAAGATTTTTCCTTCGCTGAGCACGATCACCCGGTCTGCATAAAGAGCAGCATCTTCCATGGAATGGGACGTCTGCAGAATGGTCATGCCTTCTTCTTTCTGCAGGCGGAGGATGCTCTCTTCCAGGTCCTTTTTCCCGGCCGCATCCAGTCCTGCCACCGGCTCATCCAAAAGCAGAATCCGCGGCCGCATAGCCAGAATCCCGGCGATGGCAGCCCGGCGCTTCTCTCCGCCTGAAAGCGTGAATGGGGATTTGGAAAACATTTCCTCTCCGATGCCCATCATCTGCAGAGCCTGCACGGCCCGCTTTCTGGCCTCTTCTTCGGTCAGCCCCAGATTTTTAGGTCCGAACATAACATCTGTCAGAATATCCTCGCCAAAAAGCTGATATTCCGGATATTGGAAAGCAACTCCAGTCATCCGGCAGATCTGGGCGCGGGTATACTTCTTTTCAAAAATATCTTCCCCTTCATACAGGATCCTGCCGGAAGCGGGCCTTGCCAGTCCGTCCATGAGCTCCAGAAGGGTCGATTTGCCTGATCCGGTCGGACCAATCACGGCGATACGCTCACCAGAGCGAATCTGCAGGGAAATATCCTGCAGGGCACGCTTCTCATAGCTGAGGCCTTTTGCATAATAGAAAGAAACATTTTCCAGGCGGATCAGGGGAGGGGCTGCTCCCGCGGCTGGCTTCGGCTGATGTTCCTCTCCTGCAGGGAAGTCATCTGTATTTATCCCGGCCAGTCCTTTTTGTACCCCAAATGCCTTTGCGACTGCCTCTGCCAGTTCTTCCTGGTCCATGATTCCTTCCGGGATCGGCATGCCGTTTTCTCTCAGCTTCCAGGCAAGTTCTGTCTCAAAGGGCACGCCAAGACGCAGTGACTGGAGAAGGGGCAGTTCTTTCAGCACTTCTCGAGGTGATCCGTCCAGGACGACCTTTCCCTGGTCCATCACGATCACACGGTCCGCCATGGCGGCTTCTTCCATGTCATGTGTGATCAGGATTACCGTCACGCCTTCCTGCCTGTTCAGGGCCCGTACAGCCTCCAAGACGCTCTTTCTTCCACCCGGGTCCAGCATGGCCGTCGGCTCATCCAGAATCATGCAGGAGGGCTTCATAGCCAGGATTCCAGCTATGGCGATCCTCTGCTTCTGTCCGCCGGACAGCCTGCCCGGCGCCATCTCCCGATAAGCACTCATACCAGTCTTTTCCAGACTATCAGCTACTCTGACCCAGATTTCCTGAGAGGGCACACCCAGGTTTTCCGGCCCGAAAGCAACATCTTCCTCCACAATACCCGCTACCAGCTGGTTGTCCGGGTTCTGAAAGACCATGCCTGCAGCCTGCCTGACAGCCAGAGTCTGCGCCGGATCTGTTGTGTCCCGGCCATCGATCCAGACAGTCCCTTCCGTAGGCATCAGAAGAGCATTGAAATGACGGGCAAGCGTCGTTTTTCCGGAGCCATTGTGCCCGATCAGGGCCACAAAGGAGCCTGCTTCAATATCCAGATCGATATCCTGCAGGGCAGCAGTCTCAGAAACAACCTCTCCTGCGTCATTTTTCTGCAGGAAGCGGTGAATCAGTTTGCTGGTTTTTATGATTCCCATATGCTCGCCCTCCTCTCCGTACTTCTGCTTTCTTGGGAGACAGAGAACCGTCCCCTGTCTCCCTCCGGAAATCACAAAAAGGCTGTCCGAAGGTTCCTTCGGACAGCCTCTTTTATGAATGTCTGATTAGACTAACTCGATCAGAACCTCCATCGCAGCATCGCCTTTGCGAGGCCCGATCTTTACGATTCTAGTGTAACCGCCGTTACGGCCTGCATACTTGTCAGCAAGCTCGCCAAAGAGCTTGTCTGTCAGATCTACAGTCTTTGTGTTGGCTTTTCTTCCTGCCAGAGTTGCAGGGATCTCTTTACGAGTGTAAAGAACCTTTCTCATCTGTCTTCTTGCGTGCAGACGGGAAGGGGTGTCTTTCTTAACGACCTTCTCGATGGTCTCGCCATCTTTGCTGGTTCTGGTAACTGTTACTTCGTTGAAGTTATCTTTCTCTCTAACGCCCAGCGCAATCAGACCTTCTGCGATCTTTCTGATTTCCTTTGCCTTGGCCTCAGTGGTACGGATCTTTCCATGGTAGAGAAGATCTGTTACCTGGTTTCTCAGCAAAGCTTTACGCTGGCTTGAAGTTCTTCCAAGTTTTCTATAGCCTGCCATTGTATATTATCCTCCTTAGGTTGCCGGTAATGTGATACGAAACAGATTATTCATCAGATTCTCTGAGATGAAGACCGAACTCTTTGAGCTTGGCAAGAACTTCATCCAGGGACTTGCGTCCGAGATTTCTGACTTTCATCATTTCCTCTGCGGATCTGTTGGTGAGTTCCTCAACGGTATTGATGCCTGCACGCTTGAGGCAGTTGTAGGAACGAACAGATAACTCGAGTTCATCGATGTTCATCTCAAGCACTTTTTCCTTCTCATCGTCTGCCTTCTCTACCAGGACTTCTGCTGTCTTGGCATTCTCAGAAAGGTCGATGAAGAGTGTGAGATGATCGCTGAGCACCTTGGCGGCCAGGCTGACAGCCTCATCCGGTCCAAGAGTACCATTTGTAAATATTTCAAGTGTCAGTTTATCATAATCCGTTACCTGACCAACACGGGTATTCTCTACGCTCATGTTGACCCTCTCCACCGGGGTGTAGATGGAATCGACCGCGATCACGCCGATCGGAAGGTCGGGGTTTTTATTCTTATCGGAGCTGACATAACCGCGTCCGTTTGTGATGGTCATTTCCATCTCAAGCTTGCAGTCCGGTCCGCCGCTCAGATGAGCGATCACCTGATCCTTGTTGAGGATCTCGATGTCCTGGTCTGCCTGAATGTCGGAAGCGCGTACAACGCCCTCTCCCTCATAATCGATATAGACACTCTTAGGCTCACCCGTCTGGCTGGAATTCTTGATAGCGAGGGACTTGATGTTCATGATGATCTCAGTAACATCTTCCTTAACGCCGGGAAGTGTGCTGAACTCATGAACCACACCGTCGATCTTGACATGACTTACTGCAGAGCCGGGAAGCGAGGAAAGCATGATCCTTCTCAGGGAGTTGCCCAGAGTGATGCCGTATCCTCTTTCCAGAGGCTCAACTACAAATCGGCCATACTTATTGTCTTTGGAAATCTCTGCAATCTCAATCTTCGGTTTTTCAAAATTAAACACTAATTGCCCTCCTTCTGTGGGATCTATGTTGAGGGTTACATGTCTGCTTTAATCTGTAATATGCTGCTATTCAGAGCTCCATCCGGTTCATGATCCGCATGAAAGCAAGCTTTCTTCGCAGCATCCGCCGGAAATCTTCACGGCTCCGAATAGTTACACATTACTTGGAGTACAGCTCGACAATCAGCATCTCGTTTACAGGAACATCAATCTGCTCTCTGAGCGGAAGAGCTGCTACTGTACCCTTGAGATTCTCTTTGTCGCACTCGAGCCACTCAGGAACAGCGATTGCGCCTGTTGCCTCAAGGATCTCCTTGAAATGTGCGGAAGATTTGGACTTTTCTCTGATTTCAATAACATCGCCTGCTTTTACAAGGAAGGAAGGGATGTTGACAGTCTTGCCGTTAACGCTTACATGCTTGTGGCCTACGATCTGTCTTGCTTCCTTACGGGTTCTTGCAAAACCAAGTCTGAAAATAACATTGTCAAGGCGGGTCTCCAGCATAACCATCAGGTTCTCACCGGTCTGGCCCTTCATCTGGCTTGCCTTAGCGAAATAGTTTCTGAAAGGCTTCTCCAGTACGCCATAGATGAACTTTGCCTTCTGCTTCTCAGTCAGCTGAAGGCCGTATTCGGATTTCTTTCTGGTGCCTCTGATCTGCTTTCTCTTGGACTCTTTGTGAATACCAAGGTACTGCGGCTCAAGGCCCAGGCTTCTGCATCTCTTTAAAACGGGAACCATATCTCTTGCCATGTCTTACAACCTCCTCGATTAGACTCTTCTGCGCTTGGGCGGACGGCATCCATTATGCGGTACCGGTGTCACGTCTCTGATACTGGTCACTTCAATACCGTTTGCGGAAAGCGCACGGATCGCTGCTTCACGGCCCGAACCGGGTCCCTTTACGAAAACTTCTACAGACTTAAGACCATGAGGCAGAGCTGCCTTTGCTGCGGTCTCAGCTGCCATCTGTGCTGCGTAAGGAGTGGACTTACGGGATCCTCTGAATCCAAGTCCGCCTGCGCTGGCCCAGGAAATAGCATTGCCGTTTGTGTCTGTAAGGGTAACAATTGTATTGTTAAAAGATGACTGAATATGTGCCTGACCGCGCTCTATATTCTTCTTAACGCGCTTTTTGGTCACTTTTTTTGTCACTTTCTTAGCCATTGACGAATAACCTCCTGTATGAATCGATCAAAGATAATTATTTCTTCTTGTTTGCTACTGTCTTCTTCGGGCCCTTGCGAGTTCTCGCATTGGTCTTTGTCTTCTGACCGCGGACGGGAAGTCCCTTTCTGTGACGGATGCCTCTGTAGCAGCCGATTTCCTGTAATCTCTTGATGTTGAAAGCTCTCTCTCTTCTGAGATCACCTTCGATCAGGATGCTGTCATTGTCAATCGCAGCTGTGATCCTGGAAACCTCTTCGTCTGTCAGGTCACGAACGCGTGTGTCGGGGTTAACACCAGCCTCTTTTAAAAGGCGGTTGGAAGTAGAGCGACCGATGCCATATACATATGTAAGGCCGATTTCGATACGCTTCTCTCTAGGTAAGTCTACACCACTGATACGAGCCATGTGATTTATACCTCCAAATAAATTCGTGTAATTGCAATATTATATAAATAATGAAACGTGCAGCAGTATTGATGACTACTGCTGCGCGGCAGGCGGATCCTGCCGTTGAGATTTGTGAAGATAGCTGTACAGAGCCTCTTCACTGCAGCCGCAATACGCTAATCTGCCTCTTATAACGGGCAAATTTGACTTAAACAAAATAACAGAAACACGCTATAACTGTGTCTGCACGTTAAAGCGTATCCGTGCAATGAATTAACCCTGTCTCTGTTTATGTTTAGGATTTTCGCAGATGATTCTAATAATGCCTTTTCTCTTGATGACTTTGCACTTCTCACAGATAGGCTTCACAGAAGATCTAACCTTCACAATAATCTCTCCTTTCTGAATATTCGCATTTTAGAGCGCACAAAACTCTGCAATAGGAAAGCTTGCCCGGCTTATGGCCCTCTTTCCCATTCCAGAATGGTCGCCGAATAATTATATCACAGTGAAAATAATTATGTCAATATATTATTTGTCTCTCCAGACAATTCTTCCTCGGGTCAGATCATAGGTGGAAAGCTCTAATTTCACCTTGTCGCCCGGCAGAATGCGGATAAAGTTCACACGGAGCTTTCCGCTGATATGACCGGTCACGATGTGACCATTTTCCAGCTGTACTTTGAACATTGCGTTCGGGAGTTTCTCTACAACTACGCCTTCTACTTCAAATACTTCTTCCTTTGGCATCCTGACATCCTCCTGCCTTTTATCTTCTTAAATAATCATCGATTGCCTGAATAATGACGGTGTCATCTGCCTGTGCAAGATCAACTGACCTGTTGATCTTCTGCAGATGCTTTATGTTTTTTCGCTTTGGCGCTGATAAAGGACGTTTCTTCCCGTCAGCCGCCCAAACGTATTCCTTATCTTGTCTGACGATCACATAGACGCGGCCTGCGTCTCTTCCCCGGAGTGAATAAGCCAGCGTGCCGGGTCGGTATCTGTCTTCTCCAGTTTTTTTCATGTCTCCCCCATTGTAAGGATCTCGCATCCCGTTTCTGTGATCAGTATGGTGTTTTCATAGTGAGCGGAAAGTGCTCCGTCACTTGTTACGCATGTCCAGTCATCATCCAGACAGGTTATTTGGCAGCTCCCTGCACTGACCATCGGTTCGATCGCCAGTGTCATCCCTGCAGCAAGCCGGATGCCTCTGCCCCAGGTGCGGTAATTGGGTATCACCGGATCTTCATGAAGATGTGTTCCGATCCCGTGTCCTGTCAGATCTCTGACTACGGAAAAGCCGTTCTTTTCAACATAATCCTGAATCGCCGCGGAAATCTGATGCAGATGATTTCCTTCCTTTGCAAAACGGATCCCTTCGAAAAAGCTTTCCCTGGTTACATCGATCAGTCTCTGTGCCTGCCTGCTGACCTCCCCCACTGCCCATGTCCGGGCCGCGTCAGAATGGTATCCCTTGTAGATCATGCCGGCGTCCAGGCTGACGATATCCCCTTCCTGTATGATTCTTTTTGCAGACGGTATCCCATGTACGATCTCCTCATTGATCGACACACAGATAGAAGCGGGGTAACCGTTGTAATTTTTGAAATTGGGCACGCAGCCGAAGCTGCGGATCATTTCTTCGCCCAGCCGGTCTATATCAAGTGTAGACATCCCGGCCTTCAGCTCCCTGCCAAGCGCGTCGTGCACCTGCGCCAGGCGCCTGCACGACTCACGCATCAGGGCAATCTGTTTTTCAGATTTTATGGTGACTGCCATAGACCTTTATACTCCCAGGATGCCTAAGATATCCCCAAATACCTTATCCATGGTCTGTGTACCGTCTACTTCTTTCAGCACGCCGCGGGCTGCATAAAAGTCTTCCAGCGGCTGTGTCTGCTCGTGGTAAACAGCAAGTCTCCTCTGTACAGTTTCCGGCTTGTCATCATCGCGGAGAATGAGTTTTTCGCCGCATTTATCGCAAATTCCCTCGGTCTTTGTGGGTGCAAATACGATATGATAGGTAGCTCCGCATCCAACGCATGCGCGGCGTCCTGCCATTCTCTCAATGATGCTCTCATCAGGAACTACGATATCCAGAGCACAATCTACTTTCTGTCCCAGTCCGGTAAGAGCTTCTTCAAGTACTTCCCCCTGACGGATTGTTCTGGGAAAACCGTCCAGGATAAAACCATTCGCACAGTCGTCCTTCTGGATTCTGTCAACAACCAGGTCGCAGGTCAGTTCGTCCGGTACCAGAAGTCCCTTGTCCATAAACTCTTTTGCCTTGCGTCCAAGCTCTGTTCCCTGTTTGATGTTCGCCCTGAAAATATCACCTGTAGAAATATGCGGAATACCGCACTTTTCAGCGATCATCTTGGCCTGTGTTCCTTTGCCTGCACCAGGTGCTCCAAGCATGATAATCTTCATTTGTAAATCCCCCTGTTTGAAACAACAATATCCAGTACCGGCATTTCCATGCCGATACTGGCTATTTGACTTTATTTTCTCTTTGTCAGAATACCTGAGAGATGTCTCTGCGCTACTCTGGAATCAAGCTGACGGATCGTCTCGAGGATAACACCTACAATAATGATCAGTGATGTTCCGCCGAAAGAAACGTCCGCGCCGAATACACCCGAGAAAAAGATCGGAACGAGGGCTACAATCAGAAGTCCTACAGCACCGATAAAAATGGTGCTGCTGGATACAGACTGCAGATACTCTACCGTCTGCTTGCCCGGTCTGTGTCCCGGAATAAAGCTGCCTCTCTCCTTCAGGCGCTCCGCAACAATCTGCGGATTGAAGGTGATCGAGGTGTAAAAGTAAGCAAAGGCAATTACCAGCACGGCATATAAAACCGCGCCAAGTGTATACTTCCATGCGGAAGGATTGAACCAGTTATTCTGGCTGAGAGCCTTAATGATCTCTCCGCCGATTCCGCCCGGTGTCTTGCCGACGAACTGGCATACCAGAGCAGGCATAGACATCAGGGATCCTGCGAAGATGACCGGAATAACGTTTGCCGCGTTGATCTTGAACGGAAGATGATCTCCTCTGCTTCCGACCAGATGATTCCCCTGGATTTTCTGGGAATTCTGAATGGGGATCTTGACAAATCCGTCATGCAGGTATACGACAAACACGACCATAAAGATGATGACCGCCAGGATCACCAGCAGTGCCAGACCTGCCTTTACGATATTCCGGCCTTTCATGAATGTCTCATAAAGCATGCGAATATCCTGCGGCAGTCTGGAGATGATATTGAAAAGCAGGATCATAGAGATACCATTTCCAATACCGTGCTTTGTGATCTCCTCGCCAAGGAATACCAGCACAATACCGCCGGTAACCAGAGCTACCATGACAAGCACCATGGCGAAGATCGAATGTGTCTGCAGGCTTCCGCTTCTGTAAAAACCGATGCCCATGGCAACGGCCTGCAGTGCGGAAAGCGCGATGGCGAGGTAAAAAGTATACTCGCGCATCTTCTCACGTCCGTCCTGATCTTTCTGCAGTTCTTCCAAAGCAGGAATAATGATTGTCATGAGCTGCATGATAATGGATGCAGTGATGTAGGGCGTGATGCTTAACGCAAAGATCGACATCTGACTGAACGATCCGCCTGTCATCATATCGAACAGAGTGGCCGCACTGGAGGACTGGTTCTCAAACCAGGACGCAAATACGTCGCGGCTGACTCCGGGCACAGGGATCTGCGCACCAAGTCTGACCACAACCAGTATCAGAAACGTCCACAGAAGCCTCGACTTAAAGTCGGGGATCTGTGTGAAATTTCTGAGACGCCATCCGTTTGTTCCATTAGCCATCAGATCACCTCTGCTGTTCCGCCCAGTGCCTGGATCTTCTCAATTGCAGAAGCGCTGAATTTATTAACCTTGACATCAAGTTTCTTGGTAAGCTCACCGTTTCCGAGAACCTTAACGCCGTCGCCAACATGGTTGATAATGCCAGCCTCAAGGAGAGCCTCTACGGTAACAACCGCGCCATCCTCAAATCTGTTGAGTTCTTCCACGTTGATGCTCACGATTTCCTTTGTGTTCCTGTTGGTGAAGCCTCTCTTAGGGAGTCTTCTGTAAAGGGGCATCTGACCACCCTCGAAACCGATTCTCGGGGATCCGGAACGTGCCTTCTGGCCCTTGTGGCCCTTACCTGCAGTCTTGCCGTTGCCTGAACCATGACCACGGCCAACTCTGAAATTAGCGCTGTGTGTAGAACCGGGAGCCGGGCTTAAATTAGATAAATTCATTATACACGTACCTCCTCACCGTTTTCGTCCACTACCTTAACCAGGTGACGAACCTGGGCAAGCATACCTCTTACAGAGGGGTTGTCGGGCTGCTCTACAGTCTTGTAAAGTTTGTGAAGGCCAAGAGCCTCTACAGTCTTTCTATGCTTCGGGATTGCACCGATTGTTGACTTCACTAATGTGATTGTTAATTTTCCTGCCATCTTTAGTGCCTCCTTATCCGAGAATCTCTTCAACAGACTTGCCGCGCTTTCTGGCAACTTCCTCAGGAGTTGAAAGGCCTTTGAGACCTTCAATCGTAGCAAGAACAACGTTCTGTTTGTTGTTGGAGCCGAGGGACTTTGTACGGATATTGGTATATCCGGCAAGCTCAAGCACGGTACGTGCGGGACCGCCGGCGATGATACCGGTACCCTGGGGAGCCCTCTTCAGAAGAACACTGGCGCCGCCATAATTTCCGAGATTGTCATGAGTAATGCTCTGATTGTCATCGAAGGGAACCTCGACAAGCTTCTTCATAGCATCTTCCTTGCCTTTGCGGATCGCTTCAGGAATCTCAGCAGCCTTGCCGAGACCTGCGCCTACATGACCGTTCTTGTCTCCTACAACGACGAGAGCAGCAAAGCGCATGTTGCGGCCGCCTTTTACTACTTTGGTGACGCGCTTGATCGCAACAACTTTATCTGTCAGTTCTAACTGACTAGCATCAATAATTGTACGTTTCATCTGTTCTCCTCCCTGCGTTAGAACTTCAGGCCGGCTTCTCTTGCAGCGTCAGCCAGTGCCTGAATCTTACCCTGATAAATGAATCCGCCTCTGTCAAAGACAACTTCGGTGATGCCCTTCTCAAGAGCCTTCTTAGCTACAGCGGTGCCTACAGCAGCTGCTGCTTCTACGTTGTCAGTATACTGAAGTTCACTCTTTACGGCCTTCTCCAGTGTGGATGCAGCTACGAGTGTATTGCCGGCTTCATCATCAATGATCTGAGCATAAATGTTTTTGTTGCTTCTGAACACAGATAAACGCGGGCGGGCTGCAGTGCCTGCCAGATGATGACGCAGTCTTCTATGCTTCTTAACACGAATCTTTTCTCTTGACTGTTTCTTTATCATCGCATTCCACTCCTTAATTATTTCTTACCGGCTTTGCCGACCTTGCGGATAATCGTCTCATCCACATACTTGATACCCTTGCCCTTATAAGGCTCAGGTCTTCTCTTATCGCGGATCTCTGCTGCGTACTGGCCGACCTTTTCCTTGTCGATACCGGAAACGTAGATGAGGTTAGCGATCTTGGGATCAAGAGTAACCTCGATGCCCTCGGGATCGATCATCTCAACCGGATGGGAGTAACCTAATGATAATACCAGCTTGTTGCCCTGCTTCTGAGCTCTGTAACCAACGCCGTTGATCTCCAGCTTCTTAACATAGCCCTCAGTAACGCCTACAACCATGTTGTGGATCAGGGTTCTGGTCAATCCGTGTAATGATTTCATTTTCTTCAGGTCGTTAGGTCTCTCGACTACGACTTCTCCGGCATCATTCTTGCTGATCTTCATCTCAGCCGGCAGCACTCTCTCAAGAGTACCCTTGGGACCTGTTACAGTCACCTTATTATTTTCTGCAATTTCCACAGTTACACCTGCGGGAACAGCGATTGGCATTTTTCCTATACGTGACATGCCCGTACCTCCTACTTAAATTATCGGAACTCTGTTCCGTTTTCAGTTTATTTTTTATGATAACGCGCCGCCCTCACGGGCAGGCACGTTCCTGATCTGTTTACCAGATGAAAGCTAATACTTCGCCGCCGACATTGAGCTTTCTGGCTTCCTTGTCGGTGATTACGCCCTTGTTAGTGGAAACGATAGCAATGCCGAGTCCGCCAAGTACCTTGGGCATATTCTCTGCGCTGGAATATACGCGGAGACCGGGCTTGGAGATTCTCTTCAGGCCGGCGATAACCTTCTCATTCTTGTCTGCGCCGTACTTGAGAGTAACAACGATGTTCTTGTGAACGCCTTCTCCAACTACCTCGTAGCTCTTGATATAACCTTCGTTCAGAAGGATCTCAGCAATTGAAAGCTTCATCTTAGAAGCAGGAATTTCCACACTATCATGCTTTGCCATGTTCGCATTGCGAATTCTGGTGAGCATATCTGCAATCGGATCTGTCATTTTTATGTTCCTCCTTCTTTTATGATTACCAGCTTGCTTTTCTTACACCGGGGATCTCGCCCGTGTATGCAAGTTCACGGAAGCAGACTCTGCATACGCCGTACTTTCTAAGATAAGCGTGAGGACGTCCGCAGATTCTGCAGCGGTTGTATTCTCTTACTGAAAACTTCTGCTTGCGCTGCTGTTTGTTTTTCATTGCTGTTTTAGCCATGAAATCTTACCTCCTTATTTCGTGTACGGCATTCCGAATAAACGTAAAAGTTCGCGTGCTTCTTCATCTGTATGAGCTGTTGTAACGAATACAACGTCCATACCTCTTACCTTATCGACCTTATCGTACTCGATCTCAGGGAAGATCAGCTGCTCTCTCAGGCCGAGTGCATAGTTGCCTCTGCCGTCAAAAGAGTTGGGGTTCACGCCGCGGAAGTCACGTACTCGAGGAAGAGCGAGGTTTACCAGACGGTCTGTAAAATCATACATCTTGTCGCCGCGAAGGGTAACCTTGCAGCCGATGTTCATGCCTTCTCTGATCTTGAAGTTCGCGATGGACTTCTTTGCCTTTGTGATGATGGGCTTCTGACCGGAGATGATCTCCATGTCCTTAACTGCAGACTCCAGAGCCTTGGAGTTGTCCCTTGCTTCGCCTACGCCCATGTTGATGATGACCTTGGAGAGCTTGGGAACCTGCATAATGTTCTTGTAACCGAACTTCTTGATCATTTCCGGAACGATTTCATTATTGTATTTTTCTAATAATCTGTTCATCGTCATGTTCTCCTTCCGGTGTTAGTCAATAACCTTGCCGGTCGCCTTCGCAACACGCTTCTTGGTCTTCTTGCCGTCTGCGCCAACTTCAACTACATAACCGATGCGGGAAACCTTGTCGCCATCCAGGTACATAACGTTGGATGCGTCGATGGGTCCCTCTACACTGATGATGCCGCCGGCCTGGTTGGATACGGACGGTTTTGTGTGCTTTGTGATCATATTGAGCCCCTCTACATATACGGTGCCCTTCTTGTGGTTGATCGCGATCACCTTTCCGGACTTACCTTTGTCCTTACCGGTGATGATCTGAACCATATCGCCTTTTTTAATCTTCATTGATGACACGGTACTACCTCCCTTACAGAACTTCAGGCGCCAGAGAAACAATCTTCATGAACTGTTTCTCACGCAGTTCTCTTGCTACAGGTCCAAAAATACGTGTGCCTCTGGGGTTGTTGTCATCCTTGATGATAACAGCTGCATTCTCATCGAATCTGATATAGGAACCGTCCTTACGACGAGCTCCCTTAACGGTGCGGACTACTACCGCCTTTACAACATCGCCCTTCTTGACAACTCCGCCTGGTGTTGCCTCTTTAACAGTCGCAACGATGATGTCACCGATATTCGCATATCTTCTTGTGGAACCGCCCATAACACGGATGCAGAGAAGTTCTTTGGCACCGGTATTATCAGCGACGCGAAGTCTCGTTTCCTGCTGAATCATGTTATTACCTCCTGACTCCCGGCTCGTTTATTTCGCTCTCTCGATAATCTCAACCAGTCTCCATCTCTTGTCCTTGGACAGCGGGCGGGTCTCCATTACCTTTACTCTATCGCCAATGTTGCACTCATTGTTCTCATCATGAGCCTTGAGCTTGTATGTTCTGTCTACGATCTTCTTATAAAGAGGATGTCTTACACGACCTTCGATAGCTACGACGATCGTCTTATCCATCTTATTGCTGACCACTTTACCAACTCTGGTCTTTCTAAGATTTCTGTTTTCCACGACTAATTCTCCTTTCCTGTCAGAATGCCTTACTCAGCTACGCTGCTCTTAGCGGTGATCACGGTCTGAATCCGGGCAATATTCTTGCGGACTTCTTTGATTCTGCTCGTGTTCTCCAGCTGGTTTGTCGCATTCTGGAAACGCAGGTTGAAGAGTTCCTTCTTAGCATTCACCAGTTCCTGGTTCAGCTCTTCCGTAGACTTTTCACGTAACTCTTTGATATATTCATTAGTTTTCACTGCTGTCACCGCCTTCTAAATCTGCCTTAGACACGATTTTGCACTTTACAGGGAGCTTATGTGTTGCAAGACGAAGAGCCTCTTTTGCAACCTCTTCCGGAACACCGGCGATCTCAAAGAGCACGCGGCCGGGCTTAACTACAGCTACCCAGTACTCAACTGTACCTTTACCGGAACCCATACGGGTCTCAGCAGGCTTTGTAGTTACCGGCTTGTCAGGGAAGATCTTGATCCAGACGCGGCCGCCACGCTTGATGTAACGTGTCATGGCAACACGGGCTGCCTCGATCTGGTTGGACTTGATCCATGCCGGCTCAACTGCTACGATACCATACTCACCATAAGTGATCTTATTTCCACGCTGTGCTTTTCCGGCCATGCTGCCGCGAAACTGCTTACGACGTTTAACTCTCTTAGGCATTAACATGATTATCTAACGCTCCCTTCCCTTTTTGTCTTCGTCGGGAGAACCTCGCCATGGTAGATCCATGTCTTTACACCGACCTTGCCGTAGGTCGTGTCGGCCTCTGCGAAACCATAGTCGATGTCCGCTCTGAGTGTCTGAAGCGGAATAGTGCCCTCGTTGTAGGACTCTGTACGGGCAATGTCTGCGCCGCCAAGACGGCCGCTGACTGCAGTCTTGATGCCCTTGATGCCGCTTCTGGAGCGCATAGCCTTCTGCATCGCAGACTTCATAGCACGACGGAAGGATACACGGTTCTCAAGCTGCTGAGCAATGTTCTCAGCTACGAGCTGAGCGTTGCACTCTGCATATCTTACCTCTCTGATGTCTACAAGCACCTTCTTGCCTGTAAGCTTCTTGAGGTTAGCCTTGATCTTATCTACTTCTTCGTGGTTCTGTCCGATCAGCATACCGGGCTGTCCTGCGAAGATGATAACCTTTACTCTGTCTGCTGCTCTCTCGATCTCGATCTTGGAAATGCCTGCATCATAGAGATTCTTCTTGAGGTATTTTCTGATCTTGTTGTCTTCTACGAGATTGTCAGCGAAATCGGCCTCTGCATACCATTTGGAATTCCAGTCCTTGATAATACCTACTCTGAGGCCATGAGGATTAACTTTCTGTCCCATTTAATTACTTCCTCCTTATCTCTCGTTCAGAACGATTGTGATGTGGCTCATTCTCTTCTCGATCCTGTAAGCTCTTCCCTGAGCTCTGGGCTGGATCCTCTTCATGATGGGGCCCTGTGTCGCGTAGCACTCTTCAACATAGAGCTTTTCCTTGTCCATGTTGTTGTTGTTTTCCGCGTTCGCAATCGCTGACTTCAGTAACTTATCGATAACAGATGAAGCATATCTCGGGCTGTAAGCTAAAATAGCCTGAGCTGTCTCAATGTCCTTGCCTCTGATCGCGTCAAGAACGAAAGCAGCCTTCTGAACGGAGATTCTAGCGTAGGAAAGCTTAGCGCTAGGGCGCGTATCCTTATTGCTGTTGCGCTCTCTTTTGATTTGTGATCTATGTCCTTTAGCCATGATTTAACCTCCTTCCGCTCCTTACATTCTTCTGGACTTCTTCTCGTCCTTGCCGTGGCCTCTGTAAGTTCTGGTTGCTACGAACTCACCGAGCTTGTGGCCAACCATGTCTTCCTGAATGTATACAGGAACGTGCTTTCTGCCGTCATGCACCGCGATTGTCATACCTACCATCTGAGGATAGATCGTGGAGCGTCTGGACCAGGTCTTGATGACAGACTTGTCACCGGATGCATTTAAGGCTTCTACTTTCTTAAGCAGGCTTGCATCGATAAATGCGCCTTTCTTTAATGATCTTGCCATTTGTCCTTCCCCTCCTTATTTAATCACGCTGCCGTCACGTCTTCTGACGATGTACTTGTTGGACTGCTTGTTCTTCTTACGGGTCTTGTAACCGTTAGCAGGCTTGCCCCAAGGGGTCATAGGTCCGCTGCGTCCAATCGGTGCGCGGCCTTCTCCACCACCATGAGGATGGTCATTCGGGTTCATTACGGAACCGCGGACATGAGGTCTGATGCCCATGTGACGCTTACGTCCTGCCTTACCGATGTTAATCAGCTCGTGGTCGATATTGCCAACCTGGCCGATGGTAGCTCTGCCCTCTACGGGAACCATTCTCATCTCACCGGAGGGGAGACGAAGGGTTGCATACTTGCCTTCCTTAGCCATCAGCTGAGCAGCGTTGCCGGCTGCACGTACAAGCTGACCGCCCTTGCCGGGATACAGCTCGATGTTGTGTACCATGGTACCAACAGGGATCTGGGAAAGAGGGAGGCAGTTGCCGACTTTGATCTCAGCCTTGGGGCCGTTCATCAGAGTGGTGCCAACCTGCAGTCCGTTCGGTGCAAGGATGTAGGTCTTCTGACCGTCTGCATAGCAGATCAGCGCGATGTTTGCAGATCTGTTGGGATCATACTCGATCGCCTTAACAGTTGCGGGGATATCGTCTTTGTATCTCTTAAAGTCGATGATTCTGTATTTTCTCTTCTCACCGCCGCCGCGATGTCTTACAGTGATCTTACCCTGTGCGTTGCGGCCGGCCTTGCTGCTCTTGGAAACAACAAGAGATTTCTCAGGTGTCTTCTTTGTAATCTCGGAGAAATCCGATCCAGTCATATGTCGTCTGGAAGGTGTATATGGCTTATAGGTCTTAATAGCCATTTTCAGTCACTCCTTTCAAGTGTCTTATTTATTCTCATGCTTTTATGCATATAATCTGAGCGGTCTTTGCGGCAGCCGTCTCTTTCGTCTGCCTTCGCTCTTCTTACAGTCCCTCAAAAAGCTCGATGTCCTTGCTGTCCTCAGTCAGCTTAACAACTGCCTTCTTTGTCTTGGCTGTACGTCCGGTAGTAATGCCGCTGCGGGAATTTCTCTTCTTGGGCTTGCCCTTGTAGTTCATGGTGTTTACAGAAGCAACCTTAGCTCCCTCGAACATTCTCTCTACAGCAGCTTTGATCTGGCTCTTTGTCGCATCCGGATGAACCAGGAATGTATACTTCTTTTCCATCTGGCCAGCCATGCTCTTCTCTGTGATGAGCGGCTTCTGAATAATATCATAATACTTAAGATCTGCCATTATGCGTACACCTCCGTAATCGCTGCGACTGCATCCTGTGTCAGTACAAGACTGTCATACTTAAGGATGTCATAAACATTGATGGTGTTAACGAATGCGGTCTTGACGGTCGGGATGTTGTTTGCAGACTTTACAACATTCTCATCCTTGTCGCCAAGTACTACGAGCGCCTTGCTAACGCCCAGGTTGTTCATAACATTTACGAACTTCTTGGTCTTGATCTCGTCAAGTCCGAAAGCATCGAGTACAACGATCTTGCTGTCAGCAACCTTGCTGCTGAGTGCAGACTTAAGAGCTGCTCTCTTCTCTTTCTTGTTAACCTTGATCTCATAATCTCTGGGCTGGGGAGCGAATACTACGCCGCCGCCTGTCCACTGGGGAGCTCTGATGGAGCCCTGTCTTGCATGGCCTGTGCCCTTCTGTCTCCAGGGCTTCTTGCCGCCGCCTCTTACCTGGCCGCGGGTCTTGGCACTCTGAGTGCCCTGACGAGCTGCTGCAAGATGTGCTACAACTGCCTTGTGCATCAGGTTTTCATTTACCTCAACGCCGAATACGGCATCGTTGAGCTCGATCTCGCCGATCACATTTCCTTCGTTATTATAAACAGATACTTTTGCCATCTGTGGTGTCCTCCTTCCTCAGGCTATCAAGCTTTTACTGATTCCTTAATGACTACTAAGGATTTCTTAGGTCCCGGAACAGCACCCTTTACAAGGATGATATTCTTTTCAGCATCTACTCTGACAACCTCAAGGTTCTGAACGGTAACTCTTACTGCGCCCATATGTCCAGGCATGTGCTTGCCCTTGAATACGCGGCTCGGAGAGGAGCATGCGCCGTTGGAACCTGCATGTCTGTGGTACTTGGAACCGTGAGTCATCGGCCCTCTGGACTGGCCGTGTCTCTTGATCGCGCCCTGATAACCTTTACCCTTGGACTTAGCGGTTGCATCGATCTTATCGCCTTCTGCGAAGATATCAGCCTTGATCTCCTGACCAAGAGCGTACTCCTCGGCGTTTTCAAATCTGAACTCGCGGACAAATCTCTTCTCGGGAACGCCTGCCTTTGCAAAATGGCCTCTCTCAGGCTTTGTGACAAGCTTCTTTCTGATGTCGCCAAATGCGACCTGAACAGCCTTGTAGCCGTCGTTCTCTTCTGTCTTCACCTGGGTGACCACGCAAGGGCCAGCCTCCAGAACGGTAACCGGAATCAGTTCGCCTTCTGCTGTGAAGATCTGAGTCATACCAATTTTCTTTGTTAAAATTGCTTTCTTCATATTAGAAATGCACCTCCTGTTTAAATCTACAGCGGAACGCACATGGCGTTCATCCTAGATGTGCCGTCTGCTGATCAACCCTCCGCAAGTGGGTTTTAAGAGGGCTGCACGGCACTTAGGCCTGGCTGCATTGGTTTACTTTGTCTTCATCTTGATGTCTACAGCAACGCCTGCGGGAACTTCCAGTCTGGAAAGTGCCTCAACAGTCTTCTGTGTAGGCGCGATGATGTCGATCAGTCTCTTGTGGGTACGCTGCTCAAACTGTTCTCTGGAATCCTTATACTTGTGTGTCGCACGGAGAATGGTTACAACCTCTTTCTTTGTCGGAAGGGGAACCGGTCCGCTGACCTTGGATCCTGTTCTCTTTACAGAGTCAATAATCTTTGCTGCGCTCTGGTCGATCAGTTTGTGATCGTACGCCTTAAGTGTGATCCTCATTACCTGGTTTGCCATAAAAAATAGCCGCCTCCTTTTCGCACTAGAGAATAGTAGTACGACAAGTGGTGACTGTACACTTTGCCGGGTGTGTCGCGCCTCTCCCGAGGTACAACATCCCTCCGCCATGGGCGGATATTAACGATGGGTACAGTGACTTGTCGCCAGTTTTCTAACTTGACATTCGCTCCACGGAAAACCTGCGATCTCCTCGCAGCAACCTCACGCTTCATAGCTATCAATGTCACAAGCTCTATTATTTTAGCCTACCTGTGCAGAAAAAGCAAGGATTATTTTGTTTTTTTGAAATAAAGTTATGGGAGTTTTTGTATTTAATTACGTGCATGCGGACGGTGCCGGGCAATGCGAAGGCGCCGCGTGGGATGGGGCGGCGTGAGGGGAGGGACGGGGCGGCACAGGACGGTGCGTTCTCGCCACTTGCTCCTTCCCCACTGCCCGGTAAACACGTAGCAACACTGCGAAGCAGTGCCCTCTCTAAATATAATTGTCTTGTCTTCTTCTCTCCCTTTCTTCTTTATGTTATAATGCAAAAAAGATACCCGCCGGCAGTAAACAGCTCTGTCAGCGGATACCCGTAAAGCAAAAACAAATCTTTACATTATATAAACACAGGAGAATATACTATGTGGACTGCCAATCATTGGACTGACTATGAAGTAATTGACACCAGCGGCGGAGAGAAGCTGGAGCGCTGGGGCAAGTATCTGCTGGTGCGCCCGGATCCCCAGGTAATCTGGAATACGCCCAAGAGTGACCCCCGCTGGAAAAAGAAAAACGCCCACTACCACCGCAGCCATAAAGGCGGCGGGGAATGGGAGTTTATAGATTTGCCGGAGCAGTGGACCATCCGCTATCATCCACTGGATCTTTCTTTCAACCTGAAGCCTTTTAGTTTTAAACACACCGGCCTTTTCCCGGAGCAGGCTGCCAACTGGGAATGGTTTTCCGAGCTGATCCGCGGTGCTGACCGGCCTGTCTCCGTTCTCAACCTCTTTGCCTACACCGGCGGCGCTACCTGCGCAGCTGCAAAAGCAGGTGCCCACGTAACGCATGTGGATGCGGCCAAGGGTATGGTTGGCTGGGCCAAGGAGAATGCCAAGTTATCCGGTCTTCCTGATACTTCTGTGCGCTGGATCGTGGATGACTGTCAGAAGTTTGCGGAACGTGAGATCCGCCGCGGCCATCACTACGACGCCATCATCATGGATCCGCCCTCTTACGGACGCGGGCCGAAAGGAGAGATCTGGAAGATCGAGACTTCCATTTTCCCATTCCTCCAGACCTGCGCCAAACTACTCAGCGACAAACCGCTTTTCTTCCTTATTAATTCCTATACGACCGGACTGCAGCCCGCCGTCCTCTCCTACATGCTTTCGCATGAGCTGATTCCTTCTTTCGGAGGAAAGGTGGAGGCAGACGAGGTTGGCCTCCCGGTTTCAGGAAACGGTCTCACACTCCCCTGCGGTGCAGCGGGAAGGTGGCAGTTTTAGTTGTTTCTCATTTCTGGGATTTCCGGGCTCCGCCCGGACCCTTGCGTATTATTCATGGAGCTGCTGAAATCTTAGCAGCTCCTGATTTATTTTTCTGGCCTGGCCATAATCCCGCAGCCAGGAAAAGAGTCTCGCCAGGACATAGATCAAAAGCACGCTTCCCGCAATCGCCAGAACAACAGATACTCTGCTTGTATCGATAACCGGACTGGTAAAAGCAAACCCCAGCATGACAGCTTCGATCAACAGCCATTCCAAAACCATGCGTACCATCATTTCCCTGACGCTTAACTCTCGCCTGGAATAGGTCACAAGGGTGGGGACCACGCAGCAGCCCGCATAGATAAGAGGGGTCAGCAGGGAATCATATCCGAAGCGGGCATTGGCGTCGAAAACATTCCCGATTACACTGATTGCGACCGTGATCAGTGTTGTGAGCATAAAGAACAAAGATAATTTTTCGAACAAAAATGATTTCAAAGACATCGCTCCATCATTCTCCTCTCAGCGCCGTTTTGAGCTTCTTCACATAATTGCGGGATATGATCACTTCCTCACCCGTCTGCAGCACCGCCGTAAAACGCCCATTCAAAGCAGGCTTAACAAAACGGATCTTCAGCAGGTTTAATAGCATGGATTTGGAAATCCGCAAAAAATGGCTGCGCTCCAGCCGGCTTTCCAGCTCGTAAATGCGATACGAAGTCTCATAAACCTGCTCCTTTGTATATAGGAAGGTTCTGCCATCCACCGACTCGATATAGTAGATGTCCAGCAGCGGGATCTTGTATTGTTTACTGTCTTTTACGCCTGTGAGCATGCCCTGCCGGGATTTCACAAAAGCCTCAATTTCGCGCACTTCCTCTGTGACCGCATAACAGCGGATCAGAACAAGCTCCTTCTTCTCTTTTCCAATCTGTTCAATTGCAACATCCATGCCTTTTTCAGCGGGCGATCAATAGACTTCCTCTATCGAAAATGTGCCCTCCCCTTTCAGATAACAGTTAAAAAATTGCAATACAAGGGAATTGACAATCGTCATCGTCTCGGCCGTGTCCCGCTCTCCGCTGCCCAGCATATTCCCCAAAAACGGGGACAGCAGCGGCAGGTCAGTAAAGTCCATATGTCCGGTGTCCCGAATCGTGGTGGTGAACCCGGCTGCAGCCTGCTGCATCAGTATGTCATTGGGATAACGCCCGCCCTGTGCCCGATATTCTCTCTGGTCATTATACGATTCCCAATTAATGAATTCAAGCACCGGGCAGTTATAGGCTTCTTCACGCACAATGAGTTCACCGTTTTCGACACCGGTATACTCAGAAAGCATTGTACCGTCAATGTCGATCACGGCGGAAATATCATTTCTCTCCCGTCCCAGGGCCACGCTGGTAGCGCCGCCCATGGAGTGCCCCATCAGGCCGATTTTGGAGAAATCGGTCCTCTGTAAAATGGCCTGAATCCTGTCAGCATCATCATCAGCCAGAAACCAGCTGTCATCGATTGCATCCTGACTGCCTGCGCGCTTCAGCTCGTCCACAGCAAAATTCATATCGGCCGTGCGAAGCGCCATCCAATCTGTATAAAGTGCCAGCTGTTCCTCCGGAGCCATCTCATTGTTCAAGTTCATGGCCTCATTTAAAAACTCCCTGTCCGCCAGAATCGTCCTGCCGTCCGTGTCCTGCGTAAAAAACGCGTGATGAGGATGATCAAGTGATACAACCACATAACCATTGCTGGCAAGCTCCATATAGGTGGAGGTGTTGCTCTGATAATAGCCAAAGGCTCCATGAGAAAAAACAAGCAGAGGGAACTGGTCTGTACCGGTATCGTTCCCCTCCGGATAATAGAAATGTACCGGCACTTCACGACTCGTCCCGTCCTGTTCGAAGGGATCCGTCCGAGACCGGTCGATCAGAATAGCGGACGCTTCCCCAATCCGGTATTGGCCTGAAACGGGCAGACCCTTGTAGCCGGTAAAGAGAAACGCAGGGGTCAGAAAAAGCCCGCAAATAAGAATAAACACTACACAAAGAGCGATAGCGCCGGTGGGTTTCCTCGCTCTCTCCGGTCTGTTTCGCCTGATCAGCACAATCAGCGCCGCGATCACAAGCATTAATGCAAGAAAAATGAGCAGCGGCACGAAGCGCCATCTCTGCCCGAAAGGAAGCAGCAGCGCGATGCAGGCAATGGCTGCTTCGATGATTCGAAGGATCAGCCGGCTCTTACGAAATATCTTCTTTTCTTTTCCCTTTGTGCAAGTCCAACATGCAAACACGATTTCCAGAACCGCTAGAAGCGCAAATATGATCAGTCCCATACTAGTCACCTGTCCTTTATTTAAATTCTGCTGTCATTGTATCGGGTCTGTATCTTTTTTCAAGGGTTCAGGCGGTAAGATGCATTTTGAGACAATAAGATGCAGGCAAATGGCATTCAGGCTGCGCGTATCATATAAAAGAAAAAGCTCCTTTTCCTGCCGCGAATGTGTTCAGAAAAGGAGCTTTCCATTATTCATTCTATTTGTCAGTTCTTATTTCACCAGATTCAGGATAGCGTCCTTGGGGATCACGCCAACGCTCTGGTTTGCGAGCTGACCATTCTTAAATACCAGGAGGGTCGGGATGCTCATGATGCCGTACTGCTGGGCAAGCTCCATCTCCTCATCTACATTGATCTTGCAGACCTTGATGTCAGCGTTCTCTTCTGCGATCTGATCAACAACCGGAGAGAGCATCTTGCATGGGCCGCACCATACTGCCCAGAAATCTACCAGAACCGGCTTGTCTGCATTTAATACTTCCTGCTGAAAATTATCTTTTGTAACAACTGTAACTGCCATTTTGATCGTCCTTTCTTTGTTTACATCTCCCCGCAGTTTGTGCCGAGTATTTTATATAAAGTCCTGTACAGCTGCATGGCCTCTTCCGGGTCCAGCTTCACACAGGAACCAACCTGCTGCGGAATATCCCGCGCTTTTTCTTTCAGCTTCTGCCCGTCTTCTGTCAGGCTGATCTGAACACATCTCTCATCCTCCGGACATCTGCGCCTTGTAATCAGGCCATGCTCCTCCATCTTCTTCAAAAGAGGGGTCAGCGTGCCGGTGTCCAGAAACAGCTTCCTTCCCAGGTCCCCGACCATGACCTGCTGCTCTTCCCAGAGCACCATCATGACCAGATACTGTGTATAGGTCAGTCCGAGCGGCTTCAGGAAGGGGGCATAACTCCCCGTGATCTTTCTGGCCGCCGCATAGAGCGGAAAGCAGAGCTGGTTCTTCAATTTTAATGCTTCATCGCGTGGGTCTTTTTCCATCTCGTCTTCCTTTCTGCCCTACCGGGCCTTTTGGGCTGATTGATATCCTCTGCCCGGGGGATCTTCCCATCACGGCCGGTTTTCGCCGCATCCGGCTTCTTCGCCCGGACAGGGCTTTACGCCTTCCCCAGCTTGTCCAGGTATCCGACTGCGGAAAGTGCTGCAACATTGCCCTCTCCCGCTGCCTTAATGTACTGGTAGGGTTTTCCTGTGATGTCTCCGCAAGCGAAGAATCCGGGAATATTTGTAGACATATCTCTCTTAACGGCTACATGTCCTTCTTCCATCTCCAGACCGGGTACCAGCTGTGAGGGCATCACGCTCTCACGCAGGATAAAGATGCCGTCTACCTTGTACTCTGACCCGCTGGTTACCAGAGTGTCTGCCTTGAAGCCGCCCTTGATCTCCTTAGGCGCCTCACGGATTACCTCGATGCCGTCTTTGACATGCACTTCCTCCTTATACTGGGGGAAGTAAAATACCTTGGAGGCATATTCCGCCATGAAATCAGCTTCATGCTCATCTTCTGCGGAATAGGCAACAACTGCTGCTGTCTTTCCTTTATATAAAGGAGCATCACAAGTTGCACAATAGCTCACGCCGCGTCCCACCATGGGTTCCTCTCCCGGAAGCATCCTGGACGGTGCCATGCCTGCTGCCAGAATAATACTGCGGCTCTCGTACATCCCGTTCATTCCCTGCAGGGAGAAATATTCGCCCATGGGATAGATCAATGTGATCTTGTCTTCGGTAATTTCGATCTCCATCTGAGCCAGATGGTCGAGAAATGCCTTCTGCATCTGCTCGCCGCCCACCGGGCCAAGACCGGGATAATTGCTGACCGTATGTGCTTTCTGCACCTTCTCACTCAGCCTGGCGGATCCGATCAGAAGAAAACTCTTTTTACGTATCTTTGCTGTGATTGCGGCAGAGATTCCTGCAGGGCCTGTGCCGACAATAATCAGGTCATATCTTTCCATACTCACCGCATCCTTTTCCTTACTCTTACACTAAATCAGCTTGGCAACGCAAGCGTCGATGTCCTTCATGTCCTGTGTAGGCTCGAAACGGGCGACTACATTACCCTCTCTGTCTACAACAAACTTGGTGAAATTCCATTTGATCTCCGGATTGTTCTTGTAATCCTTATCAATCTTCTTAAGCAGTGCTCCCATCGCAATCGCCTTGGGGCCCTTGCCGAATCCCTCAAAACCCTTCTGGCTCTTGAGATATCCGTAAAGCGGCAGAGCTGTCTCACCGTTCACATCGCTCTTCTTCATCTGAGGGAACTGTGTATTGTACTTCAGTGTGCAGAACGCATGGATCTCCTCATCTGTGCCCGGAGTCTGGCCTGCGAACTGGTTGCAGGGAATGTCGATGATCTCCAGTCCCTGATCATGATACTTCTCGTAAATATCTTCAAGGTCTTTGTACTGAGGAGTGAACCCGCAGCCTGTCGCGGTATTAACAATGATCATAACCTTGCCTTTGTACTCTGCAAGAGAAATCTCCTCGCCTGCGGGTGTAACAACAGAATAATCATAAATATTGCTCATGAGAAAACTCCTTTCCTAAACCTTTTGTTTTTTATTTTTTACAATTGTATTGTATCAAATATAATTGGTTTGTCAAGTATTTTTTTCTTCCATTTCCCAATATCCGTATCATTTTTTCAAATCGCTTATTCCTGTCTGTTTTCCACGGCTTCCTGCGCCAGTCTGCCCACTTCCTCTGCGCCGTAGGAGGGCTCAAAATCATCCGTATCACTGCAGATTCTGCCTCCGCAGGTCTCCAGGACATTTTTCAGAATCTGAACCGCCGCCTGATCATCCGCGCTGTGCCAGCTGGCCTGATACTGGCGGGTGATTCCCTGCTTCTCAAACCAGGCCTGGTCTGCAGGGTCTATAAAACACTCTTTTGCATCCTGAAAGATCAGGGAATCTGCCTCCAGCTCAACCGCACAGAGATTGATATCGGGCCAGATATCTGCCTTATCCGCAAAAGCGTCCCCGACTGCGTTCATAATATCGCGTGCGGAAACATCGCCCTCCGGGAAATAATAGTATTCCACAATCCGGCGGGGCGGAACTCTCTTTACAATAGCTGTCACATCTTTATTCCCTTTATTTTTGAATGCATTCGTCTTCTTTTTCATCAGATCGGATCTCCTTCCCGCAGGCCTGCCTCTGCCTTCAGCGTTTTTACCACGCCCTGCATGATATAAGCCGTCAGCCCCCAGATAACATAGTCCTCGTAATAATAAAAGTAAATACCGGTCCTGCCATTTTTCCAGGGATACTTCCTGCCGCCGGGAACCTTGTCAAAAGGAAAATTCTCCGGCTGTCTGGCAATGATCGTGTTGTAATAAACTTCCGGCCGGGTATTGAGGAAAAAGCGCAGGGGAACGGTAAAGACCCTGGCTACCTCTGCTTCTGAAAACTGCATATCATAATCGGTCAGTTCGCACATAAACACAGAAATCTTGTTCTGATAGACCGTCAGCATATAGTCCATTTCTGCAATTACATGGATTTGCCCTTGCTGCAGCTGCAGTTCTTCCATAGTCTCCCGGATGGCATTTTCCAAGGGTGTCTCTCCCGGCTCTCTGCCTCCCCCCGGAAAACAGATCTCCCCGGGCTGCCGTTTGAGCCGGCTGGCCCTCTGCTCAAAAAGGACATGAATGCCATCCTCTTTCCGGATCAATGGAACCATAACCGAATATTGTCTGTAAATGCCCTCGTCAATCGCCTGTGCAGCTCTTCCTTTTAAAGCATCAAACATTGATCTCTCCTAATACTCGATTCCCTGCCGGGCTGCCAGTCCCTGATCATAGGGATGTTTGATCTTTTTCATCTCTGTAATATAATCCGCACGCTCCATAAGTGCTTCAGAAGGATGACGGCCGGTCAGCACGACCTCAGTCTCCTCAGGCAGCTGATCTAGGAAATCCATCAGGATCTGTTCGTCGATAAATCCTTTTTCCACTGCCGTGATGATTTCATCCAGTACAAGCAGCCCGTAGCTGCCCTGCAGGATACGGAAAAGCAGGCTGTCCATATACTGCTCATAGACCTGCTTAACCTCCTCTTTCCCCTGCTCGCTGATCTCCCAGGTAAATCCGTAAAAACCCGGGTTGGGCATCATGGAAATGGTCTCAATATCTTCAAAAGAAGCCAGCTCGCCGGAGCTGGAATCCTTCATAAACTGTACGAACGCCACCTTTCCTTCATGTCCGGCAAAGCGCACTGCCAGGCCTACGGCCGCTGTGGTCTTTCCCTTTCCTTCTCCCATATAGATATGAAGTCTTCCGCGTGTGTCCATTTTACTCACTCCCTGTATTATCATTTTGTATTAGTATCATTATACCCGCACCGGATAATAAAATCCAGCATCTGCTCCGGCGTGTCTGCCAGAAATACCGGATGAAAGGTCTCCAGAAGGGCCCGGTCCCGAAATCCCCAGCTGACCAGAAGGCAGTCCATGCCTGCGGCCGCCGCGGTCTGGGCATCCACCTCGGAATCTCCCACATACAGGGCCCGCTCCCGCTTTGTCCCAAGCTTCTCCAGCGCCGAAAAAACCATATCCGGGGCCGGTTTTTTCCGTATGCCTGCTACCTCATTCTCGCCTGCCGCAACAGCGATACGGTCTCCAAAGTAATAGTCACTCAGTCCTTCCGTTGCTGACTGAAATTTGTTCGACACAATTGCCATCCGGATCCTGCTCTCGCGCAGTCTGTCCAGCGCCTCCGGAATCCCCGGATAAGGCCGGGTCAGATCTCTGAAATGGGCACTGTAATACTCTTTAAAGGTCTGCAGCACCCTGTCCTTCTCCTCTGCGGAAGTACCCTCAGGCACCGCGCGCTGTACAAGTTTTACCACGCCGTTCCCCACAAATCGCCTCACCTCATCCAGCGTACGCCGCGGAAATCCGCATACCGCAAGTGCCTCATTGATGGCATTGGCCAGGTCATCCAGTGTGTTCAGCAAAGTGCCGTCCAGATCAAAAACAACGGCATCGTATCTTTTCTCTGTCATATTTTCTTCATTCTTTCTGTCTTTTATACTTTATACCACAGCATCAGGGAAGAAAGCCCAGATGCTGCAACAGAATACGGATCCCGATTCCAATCAGGATGATCCCTCCGGCGATCTCTGCTTTTTTCTTGTACCGCAGTCCGAAAACATTGCCGATTCTGACACCTGCTACAGATATCAGAAATGTTGTCATCCCGATGAGCAGAATGGCTGTCAGGATTTGTACCCGCAGAAAGGCAAAGGTGATTCCAACCGCCAGAGCATCAATGCTGGTCGCCACCGCCAGCATAAGCATCTCCAGGAAAGCCAGCGATGCGCTTTCCTCATCCTCCTCGTCTGACAGTGCCTCCCGGATCATGTTGCCGCCGATCAGAGCCAGCAAGACAAATGCAATCCAGTGATCAATCTTCTCAATGTATCCGCTGAATCTGCTCCCGGCCAGATACCCAAGCAGAGGCATGAGTGCCTGAAATCCTCCAAACCATACGCCGACGATGACGGCTTTTCCCGCCGTGATTTTTTCCATCGCCAGCCCTTTACAGACGGAGACCGCAAATGCGTCCATTGACAGCCCGATCCCGATCAGAAGCATCTCCAGTATGCCCATATATCCACCCTCCGCAGCATGCAGGCCTGTCCTTTTCACCTGCATGATTTTTATTATTTCTGCTATACGCAGCTTTCCTGGCAATTATACCATCTTCGCAGGGCATTCTCAATTATTTTGATACAGGAGCTTGCCCGTTTCTCGCCAAAGCTTTATACTGGTATTACTACCCAATGACAACAAAAGCCACTTTACAGAAGGCTCTTTCCCAGTTCCTGAAAGGGAGATTTTTATGTCAGCTCATATGAATTCATCTGTCGAAAAGTACGATGTCAGTCCTGTTTTTTCCGGGGAAGGCAGCGCCCCGGATCTGAGAATTTCTGTTCCTGGTTCTAAGAGCATTACCAACCGGGCTCTTTTGCTGGCCGCCCTTTCTGATGGTGAAGTGAAGCTGGATGACATCCTGCTCAGCGATGACTCCCGGCACTTCATCCAGTGCCTGCGGGATCTTGGCTTTTTTGTCTTTCTGCAGGAGGAGATCAGGCGGATCCGCATCCGGGGATGCGGGAGCAGGCTCCCGAAACAGGAGGCAGAGATCTATGTGGGAAGCGCCGGCACGGCTGCCCGTTTCCTGACTGCTCTGCTGGGACTGGCCGGCGGCAGCTATCATCTGGATGCTTCCGCCCAGATGCGAAAGCGCCCCATGAAACCCCTTCTTGCCGCACTGGAATCTCTGGGCTGCAGAGTGTCCTATGATGAAAAGGAAGGTTATTTCCCCTTCACCCTGTATTCCGACGGACTAACGGGATCGGAAGTGACCGTAAATATTGATGACAGCAGCCAGTTTCTGAGTGCACTGATGATGGCCGCGCCGCTCCTGCAGCGGGATTTTACCATCCATGTCACCGGCCGCCACGGTTTTTCCTATATCGAAATGACTGCTGAGATGATGCGGCGCTTTGGTGCAGAGGTAATCCGTCCGGATGAATCCACCTTCCGGATCCCGGCTCTTAGTGCATACAAATCCGGCAGCTATCTGATCGAGCCGGATGTCTCCGCCGCCTGCTATTTCTACGCCATGGCAGCCATCAGCGGCGGCACCGCCCTTGTGCCTGGTGTCCACGCAGATTCGATTCAGGGCGATATCGCTTTTCTGGACCTCCTCTGCCGCATGGGCTGCCATTATGAAGACAGCCGGGACGGCATCATCCTGACCGGTCCGGCAGGAGGGCATCTGCACGGAATCGACGCCGATATGCATGCTTTTTCCGACCAGGCTCTCACCCTGGCCGCCATTGCTCCCTTCGCAGACAGTCCGGTCACCATCCGCGGCATCTCACATATCCGTTTGCAGGAATGTGACCGTATCGAGGCCATCCTGACAAACCTGCGCCGTATGGGCATTCGGACTGAATGCTCCGCAGACGATGTACTTACCATTTTCCCGGGGCCTGTACAGCCTGCCAGAATCGAAACCTTCGGCGACCACCGGGCAGCTATGGCCTTTGCCGTTACCGGCCTGCGCTCACCGGGCATCACCATTCTCGATCCTCTTTGCTGCAGAAAGACCTTCGAGAACTATTTTGACCTTTTAGACCATATACAGAAATATGCAAAAGGAGTGAACCATTAACATGAAAAAAGCACTTTGCATTCTGATATCCATGACTTTGCTGGTCGCCATGACTGCCTGCGGCGGGGCCAAAGAGGCTGAAACAAAAGCACCGGCAGCAACCGAAGCGGAAACGGCAGCCGAAACCCAGACCACCGGAGAATGGTCGCGGGACGGATACTTCACAGATAAAGATGGCAACTTCCTGTCCATTTCCTATTCAGACGAAGAAAATGCGACCGGCTGGTACATAGGGTGCATGCTCGATGATGAATCTCACGGAAACATGCTTAAGGCAGAGGGCAATACCCTGCACGGCAACATCATCCCCGAATATGAAGAAGGCGAATGTATCGTCACCATTTCCGAGGAAGGTGATAACGGGCTTATGCTTGAGGTCGAAGGCGGAAAAACCTACCATTTCACAAAAACGGAGATGGAAAAAGCCGCCATCTCGGTCTATGTTCACGTAGAAGGCATAGGGCATTTTTCCTATGCGGAAGAAGGTACGGAACCCGACCGCAGCAAGTCCTATACCTCTGTACAGATCGCACTCCAGAATCCGGCCAGCTATGTATTTGCCGCCGAACCGGAAGAAGGCTACACCTTCGTAAAATGGACTCTCAACGGGGAAGACTATTCCACAGAAGCCGAAATCACTGCCGAACTGACAGAAGACGCGGAGTATACAGCCGTGTTCGAGCAGGAATGACGGCTGCCGGCTCAAAATGCTAAGGTGCTGTAAAAAAGCCCCTTTTTATATTATGATACGTGGACAGTGTATAATTACCCGAAGATTATGCCGATTTTATATACACTTTTACAGTTTTCTTCATAAAATGCAGATTATAACCAGAATTATACGAAATCGCTGCCCGGATTATTATTCAACCCGCAAAGTTTGTCTGCAATAGCATTCAGAGAGTGCACAAAAAAAGAAGAAATGAAAAAAATTATACATCGGCCTTTTCAAAGCATGTATAATTCGCCTGAAAAAACATAGTTTTTGTTGATAAAGCAAGAGAAAGCACAAAGAACCACCAGTTCAGCCAAATGCCGATCTGGTGGTCTTGTTTTTCAGGAACTTTTTTACAGCTCCTTTTATTATATGCTCTTCCTGCGGCTTACCAGCCGACATTCTCGCCGCCGCTGCCGTCGTCTGCATAGCTGCCGTCATCGACATAAGCGCTGTCGTCCGCATAGCTGCTGTCATCGGTTATGATGGTGTCATCCGCGTACATGCCGGAAGCATCTGCTCCGGTGGTCTCTGCCGAATCCTCACCGCTGCCTTCTTCCTCTTTCTGCTTCTTCAGCTGTGCCTGCACAGCCTCGATATCCAGACCGTCCTTGATCAGCTGCTGCAGGTATGCTTCTGCATCCGCATAAGCGCTGGAATCCGGATAATCATCCAAAAGCCTCTGATAGCAGACAGCCGCATTGATGGTATCTCCCAGCTGATGGTAGGATCTTCCCATGTAATAAAGCGCCGTACTGTAACTGTCATCCAGGCGGAGCACCTTGATAAAGCCCTCTACAGCGGCCAGATATTCCCCGTTTTCGTAGTTGCTCTCTGCCTCCGCAAACAAATCCTCTGCGGCTGCTGTTCCAACCGTTCCCATCATACGCTTGTAGATGGATTTATCTGTCTCGTCCGTGATTGCTGCCGGATCGATCTCAGCAAGCACCTTAGCCGCCTCGGTACGATTTCCCTGCAGATAATAGTTGACTGCCTGCCTGAGAGAGTCTCCGCCGGTTCCGGAACCGGTACTGACGCCTCCCATCTGCGCCTCATAGATGTCAACTTTGTCCTGCAGTTCCTTGACATCATTCTCCAGATCGGATATCTGCTTATTTCTCTCGGAAAGCTGGGCGCTGTAATCCACCACCGCTTTATTGTATTCCAAAGTCTTACTCTTGGAAATGGAAGGCACCAGAAGCAGCCACACCACTGCTGTTCCGATCACGATACCGATCAGAATATTGATAAAAGAGAGAAATCCCGTATTATACTCCGTGTATCCCTGCCTTCCCTTGTCCTCGATGACAATGGGATTGGGATCGCTGATCCGCATGGCTTCACCGGAACGCAGCCGCTGCGGCCTCTCCACATGCGCATTTACCTCCTTGAGGTAGCGCAGCGTTGTCATATTGTTTCGGTCAACCTTGACCGCTTTCATCAGAACCTTGCGGGCAGCGGCATAATGCTCACGCCGCATATACAGCAGGGCCAGCAGCTGATACGCACGGATATAGCCCGGATTCATATTGACGACTTTCTTCAGTTCGATAATGGCCATATCCGGGGTGTCATCATGGATATTCTGCAAAGCAGTATTATACATGCGTATGATATTGCCTGCTTCCCTTAATTTGTCAGGACGATTCTGGATTTCCTCTATGTAGGAAGACGCAAGATTGCCCTCTCGGCGGAAATTAGTACTGATGACCCACTCGCTGAGCGCGGAAACAATCTCCCCGGTCTGATAATAGATCAGTCCGAGAAGGTTTCTTGCGTCGATATTTCTCTTATTATACTTCAGCGCCTGCCGAAGGTGGGTCTCTGCCCCGGAAAGGTCCCTGGCATCGACAAGAGCGAGCGCCTCATTATAATGTCTGTTGGATGCATATATTACCTTTTTGACCACCGGATCCTCATAACCGCAATGCGGACAGATATATACATTATCCAGCAGCCAGTCACATCTGCGACAGTTCATCTACTGCCCCCTTTATTTAACTCCTGCTGCCGCCGGCGGCTTTGAGTTCCTTTGTAATCTCTTCAATCAGGTCCATAACATCGCGCAGGTCATTCTGATAAATGGCATCCTCCGCTTTGTCAATCTCCAGACTGGGCTTAAATTTCTTTAGTTCTTCTTCAAAGTTGATCATCTGTATTCCCTCCCAGAGAGTTCTTGATCATTCCTACCAGATACAGAGACCCTGTACAGATCATAATGCCTCTGTCGTCCATTTTCTCACGGCAGGTCCGGATCGCTCCGGCCACATCTGCCGCCACGCGGACACTTCCGTCAAAGTATTTATGGAACTGACCTGCCACCCGGAGCGGGCTCAGGCTTCTTTCTCCGTCGATCATGGTCACAAATACGCCCTGCAGATTCGGAAGCTGTCCCAGAACATGTGCCATTTCCGCATAGTCTTTATCATTTGCCACAGCAAAAACAATCCAGACCGGACGGCTGGAAAAGCTGGTCATGATCGACTCTGCCAGCATCTGCGCGCCGCCGACATTATGCGCGCCGTCCACATAAATCTGCGGAAGGACCTCTTCCAGTCTTCCGGGCCAATGCATCAGGGCCAGACCCTTGTCAATCGCCTCTTCACTGATCCCTGCAAGTGCCGGGTCGGTCTCCATCAGTCTTCTGACAGCCATCAGGGCCAGGCTGCTGTTTGCGATCTGGTAAACGCCTCTTGTGTTCAAATGCATGGGCCGGTCGTCCTCTTCACCGGGCAAATGCAGGGAAAAATCGATCTTGCTCCCGTTAATCACCAGATTTTTCACCATGGAAAAATCAAAGACATCCGGAAAGACACCTTTCTCTTTTGCTTTCTTTCTGATCACCTGCAGCGCCGCCGCATCGGTTCCGTCACAGACCAGGGGAACCCCTTCCTTGATAATGCCGGCCTTTTCTCCGGCAATCTTCTCAATCGTATCCCCGAGAATCGCCATATGGTCGAAGCTGATTGAAGTGATGACTTCGACTGCAGGCTTCTTTATAATATTGGTCGCGTCAAGCCTGCCTCCCAGGCCGGTCTCGATCACACCGCAGGACACGCCATTTCTGGAAAACCAGATCATAGCCATCAGATAAAGCCATTCAAAAAATGTCGGATGCGGGTATCCCTGCGCCGTTCCCTCATCCACTGCTGCCTTTACTTCCTCAAAAAGGGCGGCAAACGCTTCTCTGGAGATCTGCTTTCCGTCGACCCGCATGCGCTCTGTCATTTCCACCAGATGGGGCGATGTAAACATGCCCGTTCTGATCCCGCCGCTGCGCAGGATACTGTCAATATAAGCGCATACAGACCCTTTTCCGTTGGTACCCGCTACATGTATATACCGGAAACTCTGTTCCGGATGCCCGAAGCGCTCCAGAAGACGCTCCATATTTTCAGCCGACTTTTCTTTGGTAAAACGCGGAATGTCATTGATGTAGGCCACAGCCTCCTGATAATTCATCCGGTATCCCTTCTTTCTGAATGTTATCTAGTTCTCCAGCAGATAAGGCAGGAAATACCGGATCTGCTTTTTCCACCAGGGCCAGTCATGGCAGACATCATATCCCCAGAGGTCTACCCAGGCCCCGATCCCCTTGCGGGAGAAAATGCTCTTTAAATGATGCACCGATGGAAGCCCCTGCTCCTCCCAGGGCCCCTGTCCTGCACAGATAATGATTTTTTTCTGATTATAAATATCGATATACGGATGGTCTTCCGGCATATTCTCCAAAAATGATGTCGGAGAATTGTCATAGAGGACATCATTGCACCAGCCGTCCCAGAAATCCGGTGCATTGTAGCAGCCGGAAAGGCCCAGCATTCCGCCAAACAGGTCCGGGCGGCGGAGAAATACGATCGCAGCGTGTGTCGCGCCAAGGCTGCAGCCCATGGTGACCGGCTGCCTGCCTGTCCCATTCACTTCCATGATGTAAGGAAGCGCCTCCTCCACGATATAACGGAAATAGCACTCCTGCATCCAGGCGCGGTGCCCCTTGTCTCCAAATGTATCTGACCAGCTCTCCCTGTCGATCGTGTCAACCGTGAAAAACTGGATCTGTCCGCTCTCTATATAATCTGCAACCGTATCGATCATTCCAAACCCTTCATAGTTGTCACACAGACTGTCCTGGGTCGGAAATGCCAGAATCGGAAGGCCGTCATGACCGTGCACCAGGATGTGCATATCACGGTTCAAGTGCTGACTGTACTGTGTCAGTTCAAATCTCTGCATATTGATATCCCCTTTAACTGATTGATTTATATGATGTAGCGTTTTTTTGCTTCTTCTATGTATCTGGCAGTCCCTTCTCTTCCCGGCTGGGCAAGGAGTTCCTCCAATTGTCTGGCACGGTCGGAATCTTCATAGTCCAGCCCCGCCTGATCACATTTTTCCGTGATCGAAGCCAGAACGCTCTCCGGGATCCGGTACTTCTCCGCCAGATCATGGAATGCTTCTTCATCTCCGCTCATATAATGGATAGAAAGACATTCACTGACAAGCGTGACATCTTCCTTTTCCTGAAATGCCTTTTGCAGACACTGGACTGCGCTCTGACGATCTCCCAGACGCAGGAGCGCCAGGCCCATATTATGCCAAAGGTCTGACCGGAAGCTCCGGGTCGACGAGGCCTGTGCCTCATGCTCAGAAAGCCAGATAGCATGCTGATACTGCAAAGCTGCAGCCATATATCTGCCATAGCGATAGTAATAATCCGCTATCATGCCGGCCCTGGCAGCGGCATCCTGTTTGTCCAGCACAGCAAGAGCTGCTGCCACTTCCTTTTGCTCTGCCGGCGTGATGTAATCAGAAGCGCCAAAAAGAAAGCGCACCAGATCCGACATAGGCCGGCCCTCTTCCTTCATCCGTCTGAGCGACTCGGAAAAGCGGTCGTTTCCTGACAAATCATCCAGCCATCCAAAGAGCCTCTCATCGAAAAAGTCCCGGTCCAGTGCCGTAATATTCTCTTTCACATACCAGCACAGTTCATCAAAAGCATAAACTCTGGTGCCGGTCCGCGGAATCTGCAAAGGACTCACGCTGCCAGGCAGAGAAGACTCCAGAACCCGGCCTTCTCCCTGCATGGCAACCGGCTTTCCGTTTTCCTCTTCTTCCTCCAGCAGAATCTCCTGCTCCCACTTCTTTCCAGAGGAAGGAATCAGCTCGCCAAAGCCCAGATCGCTGAGACTCAGCTGCAGTCTTTTCTCTTCCAGATACCGGGCATGCACCAGGATCTTGGTCGTCTTTGCAGGCCTCTCCGGCAGCTCTTCCAGAGCGATCGGATATCTGCGCGTTTCTCCGGTCACCGCGTTCTGCGCGCCAAGTATGATTTCCGACGCGCCGTCCGGCACCAGGCAGACCGTTCCTGCTCCCGTAAACCATGCAGTCTGCATGGGAATCAGCGGCAGCCTTGCCAGCTTTCCCTTCTGGGAAATATAAAGAAAGATCTCATCTGTCGTCAGCTCTGTGTCCGCTGCGACAAACTCCGGCCTTGCCTGCGGCATGGCCATATAATAACTGTTGTAGCAGGCTCCTTTTACATAAAAGTTCTGTCCTACAAAAACATGACGCCGTTTAGCGCACAGAGCCTGCAGCGACCGGTTCATCCAGCTGCTGCCCTCACCTATTTCCTTAAATCCCTCGCCAACCAGATAAAAAGTCGAAATCTTGGTCTCGCCGGCGGCCGCCTTCAGTGCTTCCAGGAATGCCGCATCGCGGTCCATCTCCTCCTGCACCAGCTCACTGCCGCTCAGGTAGGCACGCAGGTCCTGCATGGCGGCACGTACGATCGCCGGGTGTTTCTGACCGGAGATTGACAGGTGTTCATAGCGCAGACCAGCCTGATCATATTCAAAAATACCTACATCATTCATCCACAGTTCATGCCTCTGGGAAAGCGCGTAAAACTCGGCGCTCAGCATGTGGCTCATAACAGAAAAGGTATTTTCTGCTGCTCCTGTTCTCTCCCTGGCGGCAAGCAATGCCTGGCAGAGTGCCGGGGTCGTCTCCGGAACGGTAACTGTCAAATATACCCTGGCCTCGTCATCCTCCCCCTCCAGAATCCTGCAGAGAAACTCTCCGATCAGGTCCGCTTTGGAAAAGGATTCGGTCCCGATCATCAGATCCGGGCTGCCGTCAAGATCCGTCAGAAACCCCCGGACCGGGACACCCTCTCCCGCCTTTTCTGCTTCTGCAGCCGACTCGCCGGCAAGCCAGCTTCCGTCCGGCTTGCGCAGAAGCAGAGCAGGAATCTCCTGTTCTGCGGCGGGTTCCATTTTTTCCATATCAAAACAGCTCAGCTGCGATATTCCCTCACAGAGGTCTATCCCGACGATCTTCTCAAAACTATTCATAGCTGCTCCTTAGCTTATATGTTTCCGATCTATCTGAGTGAAAAGAGCTTTTCCACTGCTCCGTCAAACCTGTCATATTCCCGGATGGTGTCCCTGAGCGTCTCTCTGTCTCCCAGGCGTTCACTCTCAATCATCCTGCTCACCCAGTCTGCACTGCCTGCTGTCTCGTCTGCTTTCAAAAGACCTGATCCGGCACTGTGCAAAACGCCGTCTCCCTTTTCCGTCAATTCATAGCGGAGAGTCTCCCCCGCAAACAAACGGAAAGAGGAAACAAAGATTCCGCCGACCGCGCGCTGCATGGGCTCTTCCACTGCCTCATTCCAGTCAGCATCATTCTTCACATAACGGATGCTGACATTGCAGGCCGGATCCGTAACATATACCAGATAGGTAAAATCTGTCAATGCGCGCGGCACCTGCGCTGTTCCGGAGAACTTCCGGAAGAACGGCATCAGGATTCCCCTGTTGATAAAAGAAGCGGTCTCATTGTAGATCCCCGTGTGTGCCTCCCCGCTCTTTGCCGTATCCTCGGCATAATACCTGATCAGAGCCAGGCTGCACACATCATGCGCCGGTCCGCTCTGCTCCAGTTCGATTTCCAGGATCCGGAACAGATCCGGCTGCGCTTCTTCTTCTCCCTGCAGATAGCGGTAGGAATACAGTGCCAGGAAGGCTCTGACAATGCGCATATCCGGTCTCTCCCCGTAGTAGACGGTGAAAACACCTCCCGCCTCCGCAATCATGGACTCTGTAAACAAAGCAGAGCAGAGGAAACGCTCCTCCAGGGCAAAAGCAGGAACTTCAAAAGTCCGGGCCGCCTTCCAGACGGCATAAAGATTTTCCACCGGTCCGTTATAATAGCGGACCAGATACTCCAGCATCACCTCATCATAGCGGCCGCTGGCAAATGCGCTGTAGGTCATCTCCGTGAGGAAATCCTGCTCCTCATAATTCCTGGCGCGGATGGTCCTGGATGCCAGGCGCATAATACGCTTGACCTGAATATTCTCATAGCCATACTCATTCACCGCGCGATAAGCCTTTTCATAAAGGCCGCGCTGAATGAAATACTCTATAATATGCGCTCTCTCAACAGCTCCCAGCAGCCGTATATCGATTTGCAGGAGATACTTTTCCAGTGTCTCCCCTTCATAATTGTCATAGTAATAATCGATCAGATTCTTTAATACGGTCTTCTGATAATGTCTGCTGACGAAACCCAGTCCCAGGGTCTGTTTATATACATCAATAGAAGTATCGTCACTCATCTGATACTTGAGGGCCCGCTCGCTTCGGTTCAGCAGTACTCTGGGATCTCCCGGGCACTCCTCATAACAGCGGCGGATATATTTCCCCGCATCCATCATCCGGCTGAGTGTATAGTCAACGGTCGACATATATCGGCCGCCCTCCGCATCCTCAAACAGGATCTGATAGTCATCCAGATACAGGTCAACAATTGCCTGATTATCTGTCAAATCCTCGCAGATTTCCTCCTCCAGCTCCGCATAGCTGACGATGATGCGTTTCAGATGCGTGATATCGCCATGCACCTGAAGACGCTGCTTGAACATAACTGCAGGAAGTGACTTGATTACATGCGGTGTCAGCGATTCTTTTTTCAGATAATAACTATACAGCTCTGCCAGATTCTCATCGATCCGGCCTGCCCGCAACTGTTCAAACGTGAAAGCGCGGATGATCCCGTTATAATTGTCAAATAATTTCTCCAGTCCTTCCCGATGCTCGACAACATAGCGATAAAGGAAGGCTCTCTGGGCAACCGGCAGATGATTGTCATACTGGAAATAAATCAGGACAGCCAGCGGGAGCTCCTTGTCCTCTGTCAGATCCAGGGTGTCCATAAAGGCCTCATAAAGTCCCTGAGTGCGCAGAGCGGAATTGACCCCGAGCAGATAGATCTCATGGTCTTCCCTGGCCTTGCACCCGCCCTGTACCATCATATGAACAACAGCCTCCAGAACCGGCTTTGACTCATACTTTTCACAATACATCTTCATGGCCTGCAGGTATCCGGGATGGAAACGGTGCATCCGCAAGGTCAGATCTGCAAACCGGCCTATCACATCGCGGCTGAGCGCATCATAGCGTGCTCCCCAGATAAAGAGACTGCTCTCAAAATCACCGATCTCTCCCACCGAAGCCGGATTGAGGTTGAGCAGGCGGATGGCCTCCAGATAGTACAGATAACTGTGTCTGCCGCTGCTGTAGAGCTCTTTGAGCCGGCGCAGCTGCTTCATGACCTGTCCGCTTCCCTGCCGTCTTGGTTCCAGATGATTCAGCATCACGGCAAGTTCCCACTTGTCCTGGTACTGACCCTCGGCATAAAAACGGATGGTGTCACGCACATACTGTGTATACTGCTCTTCCTGTCTGCTGCGGGCGTTGACGTAAAGATAATAGCTGTAATCTACGACAGACTGATATCGCAGTTCTCTGCCATTGACGCTCTCCAGCACAAAAGCCGCCTGGTCTGCATGCCCGGCCTCCGCCAGCATATCTGCCTCCATCACGTGGTAGATGGGATTGCTGCTGTTATTCAGACAGCCGTCAATCTCTCCTGCCGCCTTCCGGAACCACTCCGCCTGCGGCATCCTGCCCAGCAGATAATCACGGTGCAGTTTCCCGTAATCCAGCAGACATCTTTGGAGCCTGCGGCGGGAAAGTTCCTTTTCTCCCTGTTCGCGATCCCTGCGGCACTCGACCGGAATCTCGATCCTCTGACTGGCCGACTCCAGAATAATCCTGCCGCCGCAGAACCTGGCCGCTGCAGGGCGGACCCGGTACTCCAGCTGACAAAAGCTCCCCAGAAAATCCTCCTCCGTAATCAGCTCTTTATAAACGGATAAAAAGGCTCCTTCGGTGCGCACTTTCAGTCTGACATGCCCCCACTGGCTCTTCTCTATAACCAGACGTTCACTAACCGGTCCTTTCAGATTCTGAAACTCAATCAGATTCTGAGAAACCGAGATGGTCACCGGGCTCTTTCTTCTGACTGCACAAAGGAACTCTTCCATAGCCAGAGACTTGTCATGGCTTCTGATCAGGCTCTCGTAAATACGCTGGCCCTTTTTATTGCGCAGAAATACGCTCTCAAAACGACTGCTGGTAAATACTGCCAGAGCCTCCTGCCAGTCTTCTCTGGCAAGTGCCGCAAACTGATCCAGGTCACTGATCCTTCCCAGGGAACAGTCACAATAAGGCGCACAGATCCGTACAGTAAAAGGCAGAGAAAGCTCTCCCCCATTACTCACGATCATAATACTGCCTTCGCAGATATCATCCACAGAATAGGCAGAGGAATCAAAATGATAATGGATCTGAACATTTTCTCCTGTAACTGATGTTTCTTCACAACGCATCCATCGGCTTGAAGAAAAGATCATCGCACGGATCTCAGCTCCGCTGCGGCTGTGCAGCTCTACGGTTCCCTCACAGGTCTGGCCATATTCCACATCCAGATTGATCTCGCTGACAGACAGCTCGATGGACGGATCTTCACTTCCAAATATACCTTTTGACAGATCCTGGATCTTTTTCTTCATCTTTAGTCACCTTTTCCTCTGCGGCCTTTCGCTCACATACGCAAAATCAGCCCTTCACATAGTTATAGACATTTTACCACTAATCAACTGGAGCATCAACCAATAAATAAAAGGCTCCGGACCCCTTTATATGGGTTCGAAGCCTCCTGCTTATCTCTTATCTTCGAATGATCTCGTGCCTGCCGGGGCCATTGGAGACCATCGTGATCGGGACCTCCAGTTCCTTTTCTATAAACTCGATATAATCCCTGCACTTCTCCGGCAGGTCCTCATATCGGCTGATTCCCCGGATCTCGCATTTCCATCCGGGAAGAACCTTGTAAACAGGCTTTGCCTTTTTCAAAAGTCTGGTCGTCGGGAAATCGCGGGTCACCTGACCGTCGATCTCATATCCGATACAAATGGGGATCTCATCCAGATAGCCAAGCACATCCAGCACGGTAAGAGCAACCTCCGTCGCTCCCTGCACACGGCAGCCATATCTGGATGCAACCGCATCAAACCAGCCCATTCTTCTGGGTCTTCCGGTCGTAGCTCCGTACTCGCCGCCATCTCCGCCGCGTCTGCGCAGCTCGTCAGCTTCATCCCCGAAGATCTCCGAAACAAACTCTCCCGCTCCTACAGCACTGGAATACGCCTTTACAACGGTGATCACATCTTTGATCTCATAGGCGGGAAGTCCCGCGCCTACTGCGCCGTAAGCCGCAAGTGTAGACGATGAAGTTACCATTGGATAAATGCCGAAATCCGGATCCTTCAGCGATCCCAGCTGGCCCTCCAGCAGAATCCTCTTACCATCACGAACCGCATCATGCAGGAAGGTTCCGACATCGGCCACATACGGCTCAATCATCTGTCTGTACTCCTTAAGCTCGCGGAAAATCTCCTCCGGATCCAGCTTCTCCTTGTGATACAGATGCTCGATCAGGACATTCTTGATCTCAACAACGCTGCGGACTCTCTCTCGGAGTGTCTCTTCGTCGTCGAACAAATCGCTGACCTGAAATCCGATCTTGGCAAACTTATCGGAATAGAAAGGCGCGATGCCGGACTTGGTCGATCCAAATGAATGACCGGCCAGACGTTCCTCTTCATAAGTGTCCAGAAGAATATGATAAGGCATCATGATCTGTGCTCTGTCAGATACCAGAAGTCTGGGAGCAGGCACGCCCCTGTCTGTAATATCCTTCAGTTCCCGGATCAGCTTGGGGATGTCAAGTGCCACTCCGTTGCCGATAATGCTTGTCGTATGCGAATAAAAAACGCCGGACGGAAGAATATGCAGTGCAAATTTGCCGTAGTCATTGACTATTGTATGTCCTGCATTGCTTCCGCCCTGAAAACGTATAATAATATCAGACTCTTCAGCAAGCATATCCGTAATCTTGCCCTTGCCTTCGTCTCCCCAGTTTGCTCCTACAATCGCTCTCGCCATTTGCTCAGCTCCTTACTTTTTTCGCAGAATCAGTCAACCCTCTTGACTATCCTCTCTGCCTTCTGTGCAGGTTCCCTTTCTGATGGTTCAGATTCCTTTTAACAGATCGAACACGCTCACATTCAGACATGTTGCCAGTGCGATCACTACGCCCAGTGTCGGGTTTCCCTTTGCATTTTCCAGATCAGAGATATATGTGCGATGAAGCCCGGACATGTCTGCCAGCATCTGCTGTGAAAGCTTTCTGCTCCTGCGGGTCTTCTTAATGTTGACACTCAGTACGTGCTTCATCCGTTCATTCTTTTCAATCAGGTCTTCTTCAAAACTGCTCATCATTGTTGTCCTCCCCTGTTTTCAAGTAATAATCTTCAGATGTGTTAATTGTATCAATTTTTTATATATTTATCAATGGTATATTTGGAAAATGTAACGTACTGACTTATGTGACCATTATTATATTTAATTATCTCACCAGGACAAATAAAAAGAGGCCAGACACACTGTCCGGCCTCTGCCTCTGAATAAAAATATCAGACTGTTTCGAAATTATTTCTTGCTGTAGTCGTAGAAGCCTGCGCCTGTCTTCATACCAAGCTTGCCGCCGCGAACCATCTTCTTAAGAAGAGTGTGAGGACGATACTTGGGATCGCCGGTCTCTGTGTAGAGAACGTTCATGATAGCAAGGCAGATGTCAAGACCGATCAGGTCGCCAAGAGCAAGAGGTCCCATCGGATGGTTTGCACCAAGCTTCATAGCTGTGTCGATACCCTCAACGCTTGCGATACCGTCAGCATAGATGCCAACTGCTTCGTTGATCATCGGGATCAGAACTCTGTTAACTACGAATCCAGGACCCTCGTTAACCTGTACAGGAGTCTTGCCGATCTCTTTGGAGATCTCGAAAACTTTGTCAACGGTCTCTGCCGGAGTATTAAGGCCGGCAATTACCTCGATCAGTTTCATAACAGGTGCGGGATTGAAGAAATGCATACCGATAACAGGTCTGCCGATGCCGGCACCGATCTCTGTGATGGACAGAGAGGAAGTATTGGTAGCGAAGATGCACTCGGGTTTAACTCTTGCATCGAGCTCCTTGAAGGTCTCTTTCTTGATAGCCATAACTTCAAGAGCAGCCTCAACGATCAGATCGCAGTCGTTAAGAAGATCGCTGTCCTTCAGTGCAGGTGTGATCTTAGCAAGGATAGCGTCAGCCTTAGCCTGATCCATCTTACCCTTAGCAACTCTGCCTGCGAAACCCTTTGCGATCTTGTTGTATCCGCCTTCTGCGAATCTCATCTCGATATCAGTTAAAATAACCTCGTAACCCTCGGTCTGAGCGAATGCCTGCGCAATACCGGATCCCATGGTGCCGGCACCAATTACTCCAACTTTCATTGTAATCTACCTCCTTAAGATAAATGATTTTTATTTGCTGAGGGGGCAAGGCCGCCCGCGGCACGGACAGCCTGCAATCCCGTCAATTCAAGATACAGAAGAAATTAGCAGTTCTTGAAAGGTGCTTTAACCTTCTCTTTGTTCTTATCAAGGAAGAATGCCATGCCGTACTTCTGGTCCTCAGACTCGAAGCAGCTGCCGAACAGCTTCTCCTCGATAACGATAGCTTCATCCATGCCAACCTGGAGACCATCGTTGATGGCTTTCTTGCAGGCGCGAACAGCGATCGGAGCCTGAGCTGCGATCTTCTTCGCAAGCTTCTCAGCTGCGGGAAGAAGCTCTTCCTGAGTGTAAACTGCGTTTACAAGGCCAAGCTCAAGAGCCTTGGGAGCCTTGATGTTCTTTGCGGAATAGATCAGTTCCTTAGCCATGCCGGGAGCGATGAGACGGGCAAGTCTCTGTGTGCCGCCGAATCCGGGAGTGATGCCAAGGCCAACCTCGGGCTGTCCGAATACTGCGTTGTCGGAGCAGATACGGATATCGCAGCTCATAGCGATCTCATTGCCGCCGCCAAGTGCGAATCCATTGACTGCTGCGATAACGGGGATCGGGAATGTCTCAAGTTTACGGAAGACATCATTACCCTTCTTACCGAAAGCCTCGCCCTCTGCCTTTGTAAGGGTGCTCATCTCACCGATGTCAGCGCCTGCTACGAAGGACTTCTGGCCGGAACCTGTGAGGATCAGACATCTTACTGTGTTAACGTCTACAGCGTCAAGAGCTGCGTCGAGGTCGCCAAGAACCTCAGAGTTAAGAGCGTTAAGAGCCTTCGGACGATCGATTGTAAGGATAGCAATATCTCCCTTTACTTCATATAAAACAGTTGACATTTTTTTAACTTCCTTTCTTTAAAAAAATATTTTTCTTATTCATATCTTACAACAATTTTTGTAATAAGTAAAGAGTCGCCCTGTTTTTTATCACAAAATTCATTGTATTTTTTTTATTCTTTAGGGCTTTTTTTCGTTACTTTTGTCCGAATTGTTTCAATTGTTCAAAAAAATATTGTTAAAATATGGACAGTCTGCCCGTAGTGTCCACCAGGCTTCTCCGATTATTTCTGCCTGGAGGCTGCAAAATACGGGAGAGCTACGAATACGATGCCTCCGATCATATTGCCGATCGTAACTGCTGCCAGATTGTAGAGGCATCCTCCGGCTGTCACGGCCTGTCCGGAAGGATTGAGCAGCACTTCTGTAAACAGGGTCATATTGGCAATACTGTGTTCAAAGCCTGTCGTGATAAATGCGAACAGACACCAGAAGACCATGATCAGCTTGCCGGCATCGCTTTTTGCGCGGAAGCCGCACCATACCGCCAGGCAGACCAGCATATTACAGAGGGCGCCTCGTGCCAGCAGGGGCACAAAGCCTGCTGAGATCTTGCCCATGGCAGCGGCCGCCATGAACTCTCCCGTCGCCCCTGCTCCCAGACCGGTCAGCGTGTAGACAACGCCAAGCAAAGCGCTGCCGCAAAGGTTCCCCAGCCAGCAGACAATCCAGAGCTTCACCGCCTGGCAGAGTGTCACCTTCTTTTCCAGCATCCCGGCCGCCATCACCAGATTGTTTCCGGTAAACAGCTCTGCCCCCGCGATGACAACAAGACTCAGCGCAATACCAAAGCTAAGTCCCAGCACCAGCTTGGTATAGGGTGCCCCCTGCAGCTGGGATCCAATGCTGTTGGTCAGCAGAACGCCAAAGCCGATGAAGGATCCGGCCAGCATGCTGAGCAGAAAGTAGCCAAGCGGATTGTTTTTCAGTAGCTTACATTTTGCCTCCGCCGCTTTGACTGCGGCCATATATTCCTCATGAAACATCATTCTCTCTCCTTTTTACGTTCCATTTTATGTCTCTTTATGTCTCTGCATCCATTATACTCTACTTTATGTGAGAAAGCGACGCAAAACATTCACGGACTTGAGGGTTTTCCATCAATCCGCAGCTGCTTACCTGTACCTGCCAGCCTGCCCGGGACAAGATCCCGGCGGCACAGTCCGGGTGTTCTCCTGCCAGATCCCGCATCATATGCTTTCCTGCAGAAACCAGAAACGGTATCACATGCACTTCTCGGCCGGCATCCCAGCAGCTGCAGGCAGCCGCCTCCCGGATCCCGGGGACTCCGTGCAGCAAGGCAAAAGAAAGGCGGTCAAATCCCAGAGCCCTCAGTTTCTTTTCTGTTTCCAGATACAGCAGGTCTGTCTGATCTCCTGCACCGTGTCCGACAAAAAGATAATTCTTCCGCGGATCCAGACCAAGCGCTTTTGCCAGACGCTGCGCAAAAATATCTCTGGTTTCCTCTTTTTGTAGGACCGGCTCCAGGATCTGCAGGCTGCCGCAGCCTTCCCACCCTGCCTCGATCTGTTCGCGAAAGGCCGTCCAGGTCTTTCCGTTTACCAGAAAGGTCGGCAGAACTGTCAGCTTTTCAGGTGCCAGCCGCCGGAGTCTGTCCATCTGTATTTCCAGCGCCTTATCCGGCTCCTCCCTGAGCAGGGCTTTATTGTAATAGGCCTGCAGGACAGGCAGTCCGGTCTGCTCTTCTATCTCTTTTTGCAGCAAAGCCAGGCCGGAAACCCGGCCCGGCTCTGCTCTGCCTCCATAAGAAGCAATCAGGATTGCCTCTCTCATTTTAAGTTGTTGCTGCGGTCATACCGCTTGCCGCCCCAGTAGATTCTGGAAGTAACCTCCGCCTTTTCCGGAAGCTCTACGCCTTCCATCACCCATTTGGCAAACTCATCAAATCCGGTGCGGTCCACAATATAGCCGACATGTTCCTTGCCCTCAATGGCATTCGGATCGATATACTCTTCCACATAGGCGTAAGCGTTCTTGACAATCTTAAGAATGCTTTCCTCGTCTGCCCATTTGATAAAATCCTCCGCCAGCCTGGGGTTCTGTTTTCCTGTTCTGCCCAGCAGAACCAGGCGGAAGTAATGTTCCTTGCTCCTGGTCCATGCCCGGGTCGGGCAATAAGCCACGCATACGCCGCAGCCGATACACAGATCGGTATCCCGCACAACCTTGCCATTTACCATCGACAAGGCGCCAACGCTCCGCTTCTGGCAGTATTTGACGCACTGCTCACATCCCACGCAGCGATCCTTATCATACTGAGGTTCTGTCATGCCGATGATACCGAAATCGTTCATCCGCACCTTTGCGCAGTCATTAGAGCAGCCCGTAAAGGCCACCTTGAAATGCAGGTTATTGGGGAAAATCGCCTTGTCCATCTTCCGGGCAAAAGCGGTTGTATCATAGCAGCCAAACGGACACAGGCGCGCGCCGGGACATGCCGCGACATTTCTGGTCCCGGCAGCCGGATATCCCTGGCCCCGTTCCTCCTGGTTCACGCCGCTGTCATCAATGATCTCCTGAAGGGCCAGATTGACAACAGGTATATCCTCCATCTTGATGCCGGGCAGCTCCACGCCCTGGCGGTTGGTCACAAAGATCGTACCGTTTCCGTAGTTCTCAGCGATTTCTGCAATCTTAGCCATGCTCTTCGCATTGATCACACCACCGGGTATCCGGATCCGGCTGGCCGTCTCGCCTCTGACCTTCGAATTACGGAAGGCGTTCTTTTTCAGTTTTTTCATGTTAACATCCATCGATCTGCACCTCCCTTAATCCAGCATATCTTTGCTCTGCGTATAGTTAAAGACCGGCCCGTCCAGACAGACATAATTCATGCCGATGCGGCAATGGCCGCATTTGCCGAGACCGCAGCACATCTTTCTCTCCTGGGAAACCCAGATGTTTTCTTCTTTGAAGCCTTTCTGCAGAAGACCCTGGACAGAAAAGCGCATCATAGGAGGCGGTCCGACTACCACAGCCTGGGCAGTGGCCGGATCGCGCAGGGGCAGATCCGGAATGTACTTGGTTACCAGACCGATATTGCCGGTATAGTCCTCCGGCGCCCCGTCCACAGTCAGAATCAGATCCAGTTTCTCTGCCCAGTCTTTCAGATCGGCTCTGAAAAGCATGTCATCCGGACTTCTGAAGCCAACGATGACGTGCTTGTCCCCGGCATCAGACGTCTCTGCCAATGCGCTGATCACACCGCGCACCGGGCTTACACCTGTGCCGCCTGCCACAACGACTACTTCGCCATGCTCATACAAAGCGATGTCGAACCCGTTCCCGTAAGGCCCGCGCAGCAAAAGGCTCTGTCCTGCGTAATGCTCAAAAACCTCACCTGTTACCCGGCCAACTTTTCGTATGGTCAGATCCACATAGTCCGGGCCGATGCCGCTGACGGAGATCGGTGCCTCGCCGTATTTTGGCATGGAAACCTCAAAGAACTGTCCCGGCTTCACCTCTCCGACATACTTCATACGGAAAGTGTATTCCTTTGCGGTGTGCTGAATGACCTCCAGAATCTCGGAGGGAAAAGGAATATAGGGATTACTCATGATCTGCCGCCTCCTCTCTGACCGCTTTCTCAACCTTATTAATGCAGGCAGAGAAAGAAATATACTCGGGACATACGTCATCGCAGCGGCCGCAGCCTACGCACATATCATAGCCAAAGCGTTTGCGGAAATCGTGGATTTTGTGGAGCACCTTAAAACGCATTCTCTCCCCATTGGTCCTCCGGTACTGGCCTCCGCCGGCTACATTGGTATACCCGTCAACCATGCAGCTGGCGCCTACTCTGCGGCGCTCGCCTACACGTCCATTGTCAGTGTAGAAAACATCCTGCATGGTGTAGCAAGTGCAGGTGGGACAGACGAAATTGCAGCGGCCGCAGTTTATGCAGCGGGCTGTATACTCATCCCAGAGTTCATGTTTATAAATGCTGACAGGTACCGTCTCCGGAACACTTACATGAACCGGATTCTCTGTCACATAACGCGGAGTCACATCTGCCTCTGCTCCCTCCGCGGCAAAGAGTGCCCGGAAGGCATCCTCTTTTACGTCGCAGAAATAATCCTCTCCGCTCCGGTCAACCGAAAATACATATCCGCTTTCACTGCGGTTGGTTCCCATATCCACGCAAAAACAATTGTCAAAGCTGCCCGCACATCCGATCAGGACAAAGTGCAGCTGATCACGGACACGCTTGTAAAAAGGATCCTGCTCTCTGCCGTTTGCCAGATAGATCTGATCCAGTCTCTTTACCGCATGCAGATCGCAGCTCCTCAGAAAGACCAGTGCCTCCCGCGGATCCTTGTCTGCCTCCTTGACTGCGTTCTCCGTAAAGTAGAACAAGGTCTCACTCAGCGGTGTCAGCAGTTCCTTAAACGCATAGTCTGACTTTTTGTCCAGTTCGATCTCCTCCGCTGATCCGACGAAATCGTAGCGCACCACGTCGACATCGGTAAAGCGGCCTTCCCCGGTTTTTACAACCGGCGCATAGATCCGGTATGTTTTCCCCAGCTCCCGGATTACCTGGTCAAAAGCCTCTTTTTTCAGTACATAACCCAAAAACACGCACCTCCTGTTTCATATATTGCATTTATTGTGCTATCACATAGGGGAAGAATCCCTCATTGCTCTCTGCTGATACCAGAAACGCCCCCATGGCCTGGCGCATCCGGTCCTTTTTTCCTGCCATCTCCTCCGGCGTTCCCTCTGCCAGCTTCTGCCCTCCGTCCAGCAAAACGATCCGGTCACTGAAGGCAAAGCTCCATGGCAGGTCATGAGAAGCCGTGAGGATGCCTTTTCCCTGGTCTGCCAGCTTTCGCAGCAGCCCGGCCAGCTCCAGCTGATGGGCGATATCCATCGACGCTGCCGGCTCATCCAAAAGCAAATACCCGGCCTCCTGCGCTATCACCATGGCCAGATACGCGCGCTGCCTCTCTCCGCCGGATAGTTCTTTTACCATGCGGTCCCGCAGCTCCCATACGTCCGTTTCTTCCATGGCGCGGGCAATGATCTGCCGGTCGGTGCTGCCCAGCCGTTTGGAAAAGCCCAGCCGGCAAAATCTGCCATGGGAGACCAGGGTATAGACCGTCATCTCCGGAATGGCCAGGGTCTGGGGCAGGTAGGCAATCCGCCTGGCTTTCTCCCTGCGGGTCATGGACTGCAGGTCCTCCCCGTCTGCCCGGACGATGCCGCTGCAGGGGATTATGGCTCCTGCCGACCGCAAAAGGGTGGATTTCCCGCTTCCATTCCGGCCGAGAATGGTTGTAATCTGCCCCGGCGCCGCATCCAGGCTCTCCAGCCGCAGAACTTCTTTTCCTCCGTACATCGTCTTCAGGTTCCTGATCTCAAGCATGTCTGCCCTCCCCCTTCCGACGCAAAAGCAGCCAGATGAAAAACGGTGCTCCCAGACAGGAGAGAAGAAGCCCTGCAGGCAGCTCATACGGATAAAAAGCAGTCCGCGCGATCACATCGCACAGCAAAAGGAAACTGCTTCCCCAGACGCAGCACAAAAGAAGCCTCTTCCTGCAGCTGCCTCCGGCTGCGATCCGGACCAGATTGGGAATCATCAGTCCCACAAAACTCAGAAGCCCGCAAAGACTGACCGCCGCGCCTGCCAGCACTGCCGCGCAGAGAATGGAAAGCACCCGCCAGCGCCGGACATCCAGTCCGAGGCCGGCAGCCGCCTCATCTCCCAGCGAAAAAAGGTCTATTCCGCCGGAAAGGAGCAAGGCTGCGACCGCCGCAGCCGCAATGATACCTGCAGACACCCCAAGCTGCGCCGGGTCGATTCCTTTTAGGCCTCCCAGACTGAAAGACACCTTGTCTGCAACCGTATCCGGCCAAAATGTGATAATTCCCTGAGAGAACGCGCTCATCAGGCTGGACACAGCCACACCGGACAGTACGACCATTGTCTTAGACGCCCCGGCCCGCCTGGAAATCCCGTAGACCAGGCCCGCCGCGCAAACCGCGCCCAAAAAAGCGGCGCCTCCGCGCAGGACCGGGCTGTAGGGCAAAAGCAAAGCTGCCAGCAGCACAAAGAGACCGGCCCCTGCGTTCACACCAATCACACCGGGGGAGGCCAGATGATTGCCCAGCGCCTCCTGCAGCAAAAGACCGGATACGGCAAGCCCCGCCCCGCAGCAGACGGCTGCGACCGCGCGAGGCAGCCGGACTCCCAGCAGAATCAGCCTCGCCGTTCCGCCCCCCTGTCCCAGCAGGGCAGCCCACAGCTCCGCGCTGCTTACAGCGTCATTTGAAATAAAAACAGATAGCAGAAAGCAGACCGGCAGGACCAGAAGCCCCAGCAGCAGCCCTGCATTATTTTTGAAGTAATTCATCGATATATCCGTAAGCTTCCCCCCACCGGGCATTGGGCTTGTACTGGAACAGGTCTTTGGGAAGGATAAAGACCCTGCCGCTTTTTACCGCGCGCAGTTCCCCCCAGACAGCATGATCCGCAAAGGCCTCCCGGTAACTCTGCTGCGCCTCGTTTTCCTTTCCCTGAGGAATGACAAAAATATAGTCCGGATCTGCCGCGATGACCGCCTCCAGATTCAGCTCATCCAGAGCGGAATTGTCCTCTGCGATATTTTTCAGTCCGAAATCCGAAAAAATCTCACAGGCAAAATAATCCTTCTTCAGCGTTTTGTTTTTCGTCGCAGACACCCGCATAGCCAAAAAGGTTCTTTCTTCTGCCTCATTCTCTGCAATCCGGGCAGAGGCTCCGCCCAGTATGTTTTGGATTTCCTCTCCGACCCCTGTAACATTTTTTTCGAAAAGGTCTTCTCTGCCGGTCATGTCTGTTAATGTCGCCATCACAGTCCGGTAATCGTCAAAACCGTTGATCTCTATCGGCATGCAGGCAACGCCGGCCCGCTCCAGTTCTTCCCGCAGCTCCTGCTGCGCGGTCAGCTCCGCCGATAGGATCACCAGATCAGGATCCAGGGCAAGAATCGCCTCGATACCCGGCTTGGAAACCGTGCCGATCACAGCAGTCTCCTCTGTCAGGCCGGGAAGATCTGATGCATCCTCTGTAACACCTGCCAGCTCTCCGCCTGCCAGCAGCCACAGCTCTGCCAGGGATCTGGAAACGGCTGCGACCCGGGCAGGCCTTTCCTCCCCGGCACTTTCCTGCAGGGTTTCCGTCACTGCAGTTTCCCCCGATGGCCGGGAGCCTCCGCACCCTGCAAATATTGTTATAATAGCGACAATCATTACCAGAACAGCTGTACATTTTTTGAATTTCATTTTCAATAAACTTCTTTCTTTGATAATATGTATCAATTACAAAAGAATACAAACAACTCTTGCACAGAAGATTGTTATTTATTATACTAATTCTTACAAAGTATTTCGGTTGTTATAACAACATGTGAGGTGTTTTCATGAATTATACGTTTTTGTCAGGCACGGATCTTTTTCACGGATTAAAGGAAGAGGAGATCGAGACGATTCTCCCCTGTCTCCATGCAAAAGAGAAAAGCTTTCCGCGAGGCGCGTCCATTTTCCGTGTCGGCGATACCGTGTCGGAAATCGGTCTGATTGAAAGCGGCAGCGTCAACATTCTTGTCAATTTCTACTGGGGTGACCGCCATATCTTCCGCCATGCCGGGCTAGGCGATATCTTTGCGGAAGACTATGCCTCTATCCCCGACAAAGAACTTCTCTGTGATGTCATGGCCGCTGAGGACACACAGATTCTCTTTCTGAGTCTGCATGAGCTGCTTTCCTCCTGCCAGAAGAGATGCTCCTTTCACCGGCAGATCATTCATAACCTGGTTCGGATTTCTGCCTCCAGGAGTCTGTCCCTCTCCACCCGTATGATGCATACGGCACCGAAAACCATCCGCGAACGGCTGCTCTCTTATCTGTCTGAGCAGGCTATGGAACACGGGAGTCTGCATTTTACCATTCCCTTTTCCCGGCAGCAGCTGGCCGACTATCTGGCCGTAGACCGCAGCGCATTATCAAACGAACTGAGTAAGATGCAAAGAGACGGCTTGCTCACCTTCAGGAAAAACGAGTTTACCTTAAAAACGAAACCCTCATCCAGACTTTAAAGCGCCCTTACCGCCACTGGCAAACAGAAGATAAAAAGAGCTCTTCCGGCAATCACCGGAAGAGCTCTTTTCTCTTCTCAACCCATATTTACACACTTTTGTTTTTGATGATATGCATCTGACAGGACTTGAACCTGCACCCTTGCGGACTGGATCCTAAGTCCAGCGTGTCTGCCAGTTCCACCACAGATGCTGATTTTATTAAGGCGCTGGGCTAGTCGGATTCGAACCAACGAATGCAGGAGTCAAAGTCCTGTGCCTTAGCCGCTTGGCGATAGCCCATTATTGCACAATGGCTCAACCGATCAAACGGTTGAGCCAGTCATGCTGATTATAAAAGGGTGGATAATGGGACTCGAACCCATGGCCTCCAGAGCCACAATCTGGCGCGCTAGCCAACTGCGCCATACCCACCATATTTATAAAAATGCCTTTCGGCAAACGAGCCTGAAGGGATTCGAACCCCCGACACACGGCTTAGAAGGCCGTTGCTCTATCCAACTGAGCTACAGACTCATTCCCTGACCCGGGAATCGGAGTGACAGGATTTGAACCTGCGACCTCTTGATCCCAAATCAAGCGCTCTAGCCAAGCTGAGCCACACCCCGTCTCGCGAAAATGCGTACTCATTTTGGTGACGCATATTATATATTATATGATGAAAGCCTTCTTGTCAAGCAGAAAAATAATCTTTTAGAAAAGGCCTGATTTTTTCCAGTGCTCTTCCCCTGTGACTGATCTTGTTTTTGTCCTCCGGCGCCATCTGTGCAGTCGTACATCCGTATTCCGGCAGATAAAAGATCGGATCATAGCCAAATCCGTTTTCTCCGGCTTCCTCATAGCCGATCCTGCCCTCTATGATGCCGCGGACTGTCTTTGTGGGTGCGTCAGGAAATGCCGCTGCCACCGCACAGACAAAACGGGCGGTTCGCTTTTCATCCGGCACCCCGTCCAGACGGTGGATCAGATTGGCATTCTTAATCCGGTAGGAAGTGTCCTCACCCATATACCGTGCCGAATAAATTCCCGGTTCACCGCCCAGGGCATCGATCTCCAGGCCGGAGTCATCCGCGATTGTCACGCATCCCGTCAGCTTGCAGATTGCTTCTGCTTTGATGACCGCATTTTCCTCAAAGCTCTTTCCATTCTCTTCCACGTCTGCATGAATCCCGGCTTCCTTCAAGGATACGATCTCAATCGGGAAGTCTGCCATGATCGCATGGATCTCTTTCATTTTATCCTGATTATTGGTTGCAAAAATGATTCTCATATCCCTATCTCCTGCTTTTTCTATTGCATATCTCTGGTATATACTTTCAGGCAGGCATTTCCCTGCGCAGCTTCCTCCACCGGAGCCCATGTCGTTCCCTCCGGGCTCATATAAGTCTCTCCGTCATCCAGCTTTGCCGTGCTGGTCAGATCTGACCCGGCATATTCCATGGCAACCGGATGGGTGGCGTCTTTCGTGCGGATCCGCACCACAACTGCAAAGCATTCCCCGTCTTCCAGCGGAATTTCCTCTCCCAGTTCTGCCGTGAAAAATCCCCTGTCAGCCAGATATCCGCTCCTCAGGTACTGCATATCTGCAAAATCTTCTGCCCCTTCAAAATCCCGTACCAGATACAGATCATACCAGGTCCCGGGGTCTGTAGAATAAAATCCTGCTGCCGAAAGGGTCTCCTCCGGACCGGCTGTATACACTGCGGCAAACATGGCCTCCGGATCCCCGTATCCGATCGATCCGGTCCAGCCCAGATCATCGCATTGATAAATATGGTCGTAATTATCCGCGCTCTCTACCCCGGTATAGGCTGCTCCGTACTTGCCGATATTGACATCATAGTAGGAAATGTAAAAGTATCCCCCGTCGCCGAAGGACTCTCCCCAGCTGTTCTTGCAAAGAAAAGCACCGTCGCCCGGCGGCTCCTGCGGAAAATTCTCTTTTGAAAAGGAGTCATCCCAGCCGATGATATCAATATCATGATTACAGGCTTCCTCCCCGGTATAATAATAGGCCGCCGTATCCGGATCATAGAAGCCGCTCATGGCCTCCAGATCCTGTCTGGCGTAGATGGCGGATTCAACGGCCCCGTTCTCATAGATCAGGGCCTTGAGTCTGTCGGTATCCGGATCTGCCAGCATAACCGCGTTCTGCACATGCACAGCGGCCTTCAGATCATCCGGAGAATATTCATCCCCGTAAGGATCCTCTTCTTCCGTGACCGGCCCCTTCCAGGATACCAGATAAGCCAGCGCCATATTAAAATCGCCGCCGGTATTTTCCTCAATCTGAAAACCGTGATGATAACTCAGATGTTCTGCAGAAAACTGAAGGACGGTCTCCGGCAGCAGAGAGGATTCCACTGCCGAAAGGGCTGCAAAAGCCCAGCAGGTCGCCCACTGCGCCTGATCACGGACCGGGCTGACCCGGCCATCGTCTCTCAGATCATAGCTGGCCGGATACTGGACTTTGATCTTTTCAGGCGACGTCAGGGCTGCGGTGCGGGTCTTTTCCTCCCAGCGGAGTGCAAAGCCCAGCGCTTCGGCAGCCTCTTCAACAGAAACCATGCCTTCCTCGTCCGCAGACAGTTCTTTGACTTCGTCCCCTGCGTGTACAGTGACCGTTCCATTTTCCCCGGCATATACATCACAGGAAAAATAGTCATTGAGCCAGCCGGACGGCATTTTCAGCTGCATTTCCTCCGACATGATCAGCTGGCCCGGTTCCCTGCTGTCGGTTTCCGCGCCATCCACCGTCATGCGGATGCCATCCGCATTGATCCCCCTTGCTCTGACCCTCTGATAATACCTTGTCAGCAGAGGCGAATTGCTGCCCTGCAGATTGATTACCGGCTCATCGCCGCTCAGAAGCAGGAGGCCTGCAATTCCCGCGGCAAGGATCACAAAGACTGCCAGAAACAGCAGCCGTCTTAAGAATTTCACAGACTTTCCCCCTGTCTGCGTGCCCTGGGCGGTTTAGGCCCCATGAACTGGTAAAAATAAGTACGGATCATGCCGTTGTAGATCTTGCGGTTTTTATCGGCCTTTCTGCCGATATAGCGCTCCGCGTCCTCATAAGAAGTCAGAATATACCAGGACCAGTCATCCAGCTGACGAAAGGCCTCCCCCATCTCCTTATAAAGAGCCGGCAATGCTTTTTTATCCTCCAGGCGCTCGCCATAAGGAGGATTTGTAATAATAAACCCATATTTCTTGGGATGGCGGAGCTGGCTGACCGGCCTCTGCTGGAAATGGATCATCTCCTCTACACCTGCATCGCGGGCGTTGGCCATGGCCGCCTGAATCGCCTCTTTGTCAATATCATAGCCCTGGATCTTCATGGATACATCCCTGCGGATCAGGTCATTTGCCTCATCTACCACATTGTACCAGGCCTTTTTCGGCAGAAGATTTGCCCAGTTCTGGGCCGTAAAATCTCTGCCTGCGCCAGGAGCAATATTAGCCCCGATCATAGCTGCCTCAATGGGAAAAGTTCCGCTGCCGCAGAAAGGATCCACCAGGATCCGGTCCGCATGCCAGGGAGTCAGCATGATCAGAGAAGCCGCCAGTGTCTCCGATACCGGCGCTGTCACCGTCATCTTGCGGTAGCCGCGCTTGTGGAGGGACTCTCCAGTCGTATCCAGCGCCACCGTCACCTCATCATTTAAGATAAAGACGCGCAGCGGATATTCCTGTCCGTCCTCCGAAAACCAGGCTGCCGGATAGGACAGCTTCATTTTCTCCACGATGGCCTTTTTCACGATCGACTGAATGTCCGATGTGGAAAAGAGCTTACTCTTGGCGGTAGAAGCCTTTTTTACCCAGAACTTGCCGTTTTTGGGAATAAAATCCGCCCAGGGCAGAGCCTTTACTCCCTCAAAAAGCTCATCAAAGGTCTCTGCTTTGAAACGGCCTACGCACAAAAGCACACGCTCTGCCGTGCGCAGAAAAACATTGGCCCGCGCCATCGCATCCAGGTCTCCCTGAAAGAAAACACGTCCGTTTTCCACCCGGCTGATCTCATAGCCCAGGCGGCTGATCTCACGCTTTAACACACTCTCCGTGCCAAAATGGCAGGGAGCAATATATTCAAATAATGTCTCCATTTATTTCTCCTCTTTATTGTCGCTGCACAGGCAGTCCGCCGGATACTCCTTCTTCACATACAGAAGATAGCGCATATAGCGAAGAGTCTCTTCCTCGCCGCGGACAGCAATCATCTTGAGCAGCTTCTCCAGCAGCTTTTTGGTCTCGGGATGAATCGTGATAATATCACAATTGATCTTATAATAATCCCAGGCACTGCGGTCTGTATAAGCTTCTTTCTGATAGATCCGACAGGCTGCGATCCGGTCCGCCAGCATCTCCGCCACATAGCGCAGGGGCATCTTTACGCCGACTGTCCCGATCCGGTCCCTGGTAGAAATATCCGTCCAATATTCGTAATGGTGCTTATTTCTGCCCTTATGGTGGAGCCAGGCTCCCGAATATCCCATCTCGTCCCGTTCTGCCGCGTTCGGGCTTTTATTTCCCTGATAATACTTTACGCCGGTCATAAACTCAGCTGGTGAATATTTTGAAAGATCATGCATGAGCCCCTGGCGGCAGAGTCCCATCCGGAAGCAATATTTCCTTACCAGGATCCGATGCTCTGTAATCGTAATAAAATGCTTTTTCGCAGCAGTCAGTCTGTCCATTTTCTATCCTTATCGTTGTACTCTCTTTTTCCACAATACCTATACCTTATCATGCCCGCAAGGAAATATCAATAAAGCGGATGGTCTTTGTTCGCATGAAATAATTGATACTTTTTCCCTGTTATTATATACTGAAAACAGCTCTGCAGACCCTATATTACTGTTTACATAAAGGAGGTTTTCTATGAACAAGAAATTAGGTTTTGGCTGTATGCGTCTGCCTCTCACGAATCCGGAAGACCAAAAAAGCATTGACCTGCCCCAGTTCGGGCAGATGGTTGATACCTTTCTGGAAAGAGGTTTCACCTATTTTGACACAGCATACATGTACCATGACTACCAGAGCGAGATTGCGGTCCGCGAAGCCCTAGTTAAGCGCCATCCCAGAGAATCCTTCACCCTGACCTCCAAGCTTCCGACTATGATGCTGAAGGAAAAAGCCGACATGGAGCGTATTTTCAACGAGCAGCTGGAGAAAACAGGCGCCGGCTATTTTGACTATTACTGGCTGCACAACCTGAACCGGGGTGATATCGGGATTGCCGATGAACTGGATGCCTGGTCCTTTATTCAGGAGAAGAAGGAGCAGGGACTGATCAGGCATATCGGCTTTTCTTTCCATGACATGCCCGGCATGCTCGATGATATCCTGACAAAGCATCCGGAAATGGAATTCGTACAGATCCAGCTCAACTATCTGGACTGGGAAGTCCCTAACGTAAAATCCCGCGAATGCTATGAGGTCTGCGTAAAGCATGGCAAGCCCGTCATCGTCATGGAGCCTGTCAAGGGCGGCGCCCTGGCCAATGTGCCTGCTGGTGTAACCGAGCTGTTCAAAGGCATCCATCCGGACATGTCCGTTCCCAGCTGGGCCATCCGCTACGCGGCCAGTCTGCCGAACGTTTTCATGGTGCTTTCCGGTATGAGCAATATGGACCAGCTTCTGGACAATACTTCCTACATGCAGGACTTCAAGCCTCTGAATGAGGCAGAGTATCAGGCGATCGACAAGGCGGTTGAGCTCATTCACGCAGCCATCACCATCGACTGCACAGCCTGCCGCTACTGCACAGAAGGCTGCCCGGTACAGATCCCGATTCCGGACTATTTCAAGCTTTACAATGAATTCCGCCAGATCGGCGGCGGCTTCTCCGCGCCTCAGCTGCGCGAGTACCGCAAGCTTTCCGGGGAAGAAGGCGTCGGCAAAGCCTCTGAGTGCGTCCAGTGCGGACAGTGCGAGGCAGCCTGTCCCCAGCACCTGGAGATCCGCGACTGGCTGGCGAAGATCGCCAAATCCATGGAAACAGCCTGAAAAAGGGCCGGAAAAGAAAAGCGCTCAGACCTCGCGGTCCGGGCGCCTCTTTTTTTCTGTCTTTTTCAGTTTTTATTCCATTGCTTCCACCGCATCCAGCAGCGCCTGGCTCTCCTCCTCGGAACCCCCGGCTGCTGTCAGGACAGCCATGTAAGAACCTTCAAGCAGGAAAACCTGTTTCTCATACAAAGACTGCCCGTCTTTTTCTCCGGTAATCACACTGCAGGGAACCTCTTTGCCGAGGAAGCTGCAGCTGCCCTTCTCTACCGTAACATTCTGCATTCCGGCATTTTTCAGAGTCTCCGTCATCTGCGGAACTATATTGTCCAGGGTAGTATTTATCACGGCATCTGCCGTACCAAGCATCCCGACAACCGGTTCCACTTCCTGAATATTGAGATTTATGTTCTTGCTAAAGTCCGCTGCATATGCATACAGATCCATATAGGTGCTTCCGTTTTCCAGAGCATTTTTTACTGTATCGTCATTCACAGTGTCTGCAACAAAGTTGCTCAGCTGCAGTCTCTGATCCTCGGTTGCCAGCAAAAGTCCTGCTGCATCCGCATCGATCCGAATATGAAAGAAACTGTTCTCATAAACCTTCCCGTCGTCGGTTCCTACCGCAAAGGATGCATCTATCGCCGCAGTATCCTCTGATGCCGGTTCCGCTGCCGTTTCGGTCTCCAAAGCTGTTTCGGTCTCTGTGGTTGTTTCAGTCTCCGCAGTTGTTTCGGTCTCTGCCGCAGTCTCCGCACTCTTTTCCGTCTGTGCAGACTTATCTGCCCCTCCGCCTCCGCAAGCAGTCAGTACCATTGCAAAGGCCATGATGATTGCCAGTGACATACTTTTCTTCTTCATAATAAGCCTCCTTTTGCCGAACGAAGTACTTTTTATAACATTATAACAAGTATCGGTATGAAGAACAATCACTCAGAAAATATCTGTTCATATTATATCCGTAATATTTCCATTTTAGATTATATACTTCTTGATTCATTCCATTTCCTGACCTATAATGGAAATATATTAACATTTTCTTTTCTGTTTGCTGGAAAGGAGCCGCCTTTTATGACGATTCAGGAAATGAAAGCCCGTAAAAAAGAACTGGGCTACTCTAATGTCTATCTGTCCAGGCTTTCCGGAGTTCCCCTCGGCACCGTACAAAAGATTTTCAGCGGCGCAACTTCTGCGCCTAGGCGCACCACCCTGCTCGCCCTGCAGCGTGTACTGGCGGAAGGAACGTCTTTTGTTTATCCCCCTGCCGGTTCACTTTCTCATCCCTCCATGGTCCGCGATCCGCATGCTGCGGAAGCCGGTGCTCTTCCGGAGCCTGCTCCTGACCGCTATGACCGGCAGGGATCCTATACTCTGGATGATTATTATGCTCTTCCGGATGATCAGAGGGTGGAACTGATTGATGGGATCCTGTACGATATGACTTCACCAACCACCATCCACCAGCTCATCGGCGGTTATATCCATGCAAAGTTTCTGGCATATGTTTCTGAGAAGAAGGGGGCCTGCATCCCTTTCATCTCTCCCATTGATGTTCAGCTGGACCGGGATAACCGGACTATGGTCGAGCCGGATGTCGTGGTGGTCTGCAACAGGGATATGATTATCCGCCGCTGTATTTACGGAGCTCCGGACCTGGTGATCGAAGTGCTCTCCCCCTCGACCCGCAGGAAAGATATGATCATCAAGCTCAATAAATATTTAAATGCCGGTGTCCGCGAATATTGGCTGATTGACCCTGATCAGGAACAGATTACGGTTTTTGATTTTGCCCACGATGAATTCCCGATCCACTACACATTCGATGATACGGTTCCTGTCAGGATCTGGGACAGTCAGTGTCTGATTGATTTCAGGGACATTCGAGATTCCGTTGCCTTTATCTATGACAATGATAAGAAGATCTGATTCCGATCTCATATAAAAAGGCTGCCCAATTGAGGCAGCCTTTTTCTGTTTCCGGAGCTTTCTATAACGAAAGCTCTTTTTTTACTCTGGCTATATTGATTCTCGCAATTTCTTCCGCTCCGCCCAGCATTTCTGCCTTTTCATAGTAATACAGTGCTTCAAAGAGATCTTTTTCCACTCCTTCTCCCAGCTCATACAGCTCTCCCAGGCCCAGGCAGCATACCGCAGAGTCTTCCCCTTTTTTCAGCCAGGCATGCGCATTGGCAGGACTTTTTTTCACACCATACCCTGTTCGGAAACAATCAGCCAGGGCTTTCATGGCATAAGGAATGCCCGCCTCTGCAGCATATTGAAACCAGTACACCGCTTTCTTCGGATCCTCCTTTGTTCCGGACCCGTTCTTATAAAGCCAGGCCAGATAATAGCCGGCCATTATATGTCCGGCCTCCGCTGCCCGCAGATAGCAGAAAAAGGCTTCGTTTTCATCTCTCTCGTGGCCTTCACGGCCTGTCTGATAAAGGACCCCTTCCCGGAAGAGTTCTGCAGGGCTCATCTCTCCCGGTCTGCTTTCCGCTGCCTTGCCTGTATCCGGTCTGCTTTCCATTGTCATATTACCTGCTGCAGTATGTTTCTCTGCAGGTTTTGGCTCTCCCGGTCCTGTCAGACTCATGTTCGGAACAGCTGCCGTTTCCGGCTTACTTGTCAGAAAACGGATCAGGTCGAGTATTTCCCGAAAGTCTTTGTTTTCTTCGCTCAGCTGATGAATAGGAACGATCTGTTTATTTCCAAGATAAAGCTCAAAATTGTCATTTAAAGTAAGCTCTCCCAGGGCAATCGGAACAATCGGTTTTCCGTAATTGATCGCCCGTTCCACTTCTCTGTCGACCCACTCCGAGTTCTGCGCATCGTCCGTCAGAACCAGTACCAGGCCTGCAGCCCCCTTTAAAGCCCGCGTGATTTCTCCCGCGTAAGTGCTCCCGGCAGGAATATTTCCCGGCGCCATCCAGGTCTGTATCCCCTTGTCCGTCAGCACCTTTCGTATCGTATTCGCACACTCAGAATTCTTCGTACTGTAACTGATAAAAACGTATCCCATATGTTCCTCTCTCTGCTCTCAAAGCGCCTTCCGAACCTCTTTTACTGATTATATCATACCTGTGAATCCTCTGTGAAGATGATGAACCGCCCTTTTATTGTACGTTTTTTTGTACCCTTTCATTGACGAAAAAGGCGTTCCATGCTAAACTATGATTGCTCTATGAACACGAAGAGCGCTGCTATAAACTATTGTTAATCTGAGGGGATTTACTATGAGCCTGTATGCAATCGGAGATCTGCATCTGCATTTTCAGTCTGTCCTGAAGGCGCCCGGCCAGCTGCATGGAAAAGTCTGGAAAAAACATGAAGAGAAATTTATGAAAAACTGTATGAAGACCCTGTCTGCGGAGGATACTCTGGTTCTTGTCGGTGATCACAGCTGGGGGAAAAATCTGTCCGAGTGCGAACAGGATCTGCAATATATCTGTGATCTTCCGGGCCGTAAGATCCTGACCCGCGGCAACCACGATATGTTCTGGGACTCCAAAAAGACTTCTGCCTTGAACCAGCTCTACCAGCCCCGACTCACATTTCTGCAGGATAGTTATGAAAGTTACCAGGAGTATGCCCTGGTCGGAACCAAAGGCTTTACTTTTGAGGGGCCTTTTTATCTGGACGGACGGGGACGGATCATGGGATGGGATGAAAAAGCCGAGGAACACGCAAAGAAGCTGGTGGACCGGGAACTGCAGCGGCTTCGCAAATCCTTTGAGCTTGCAAAGGCAGACGGCTATCAGAAGTTTATCATGTTCCTCCATTACCCGCCGACGAATATTCTCGAAGAGACAAGCCCTTTTACTGATATGGCGGAAGAATTCGGGGCGGAGCAGGTGATCTATGCTCACTGTCACGGAGAAAGCCGGTTTTATGACAGTATCCACGGAGAGTACCGGGGCAGAACCTACCGGCTTGTCTCCGGAGACTTCCTTCGCTGGAAACCACAGAAGATTCTGGACTAAAAAGCTTCCCGCACCGCTTTCTCATCCTGTTCCCGCACCGCGGGGCGGTGCGTTTCCACAACTTGCTCTTTTCCCACCGCCTTTCAAGAAGCTTCCCGCACCGCAGAGCGGTGCGTTTCCACAACTTGCTCTTTTCCCACCGCTTTTCAGAAAACTTCCCGCACCGCAGAGCGGTGCAAATATATAACTTGCTTCCTTTCCACCGCCTCTCAGGCGGTGGGTTTTCCATAACTTGTTTTTTGCACCGCTTTCTCGTCCTGTTCCCACACCGCGGAGCGGTGCGGTTCCACAACTTAGTCTTTCCCCACCGCTTTTCAGAAAGCTTCCCGCACCGCAGAGCGGTGCAAATATATAACTACCCCTTTTCTCACCGCTTTTCAAGCGGTTGAAAAGAAAGAGCCCCGCGGATGCAAGCAAGCTTGCTCCGTGGGGAAAGCACCTCGCCATGCATCAAGTCCCGAATTTCTTCAAAAATCGGGACTGTCCGGCTTTCGCCGTATACAAACAAAGAACCAGCCCCTCGGTTGCGTGCAAGCACGCCCCCGTGGGGCTGGTTCTTTGTTTGTGCATGGCTCATTGCGAGCATCACATGACTATGAGTAAGTATATTGCGATGACTGCGATGGAGCCGATGACCCAGATCATGCCGTCGCCGATCCGGGATCTGTATGCGTCTTCTTTGTATCTCATATGGCTCTGTCTGTCGTCGCTGAGCTCGTTTTTGGGGCTCATGTGCAGGAAGCTGTAGGGATCGTTGCTGGTTACCTGCAGGAAGTGATATACTTTCCGGCCGATGCCGCCGCAGTAGTTCTGAAAGGCGAAGAGTGCCTTGGACAGGCCTGCGTAGCAGATGGCGAAGGGCTTGCGGTAGAACCAGTCCAGATCGATGGTGAGGGCCGTATGAGGCTCCATGTTGGGCAGATACATGAGGAATGCCAGGAAGGCTGCGGGAAGCAGCTGGGCATACTCGAGTACGTGCGAGATGGTATAGGGTGTATAGTCGGTGGCGAAGGGAAGCAGGCTGTAGACCTGTCCGGGCAGTACGCCGGCAAGGATACAGGCGATGGCTCCTCCCACCATACCGATCTTCATCACTACGGGATAGGGTTTTACCTCGATATTTCTCTCCTCGCCGAAGAAGATGAAATAACCCATCTTGATGGGGATGGAGAGGGCGGTACCGATACTACCCAGCATCATGAGTGTTGCCACCCATTCAAGGCCCGCTTCCTCGGCACATGCCATGGAAAGGGACTTACAGGTAAATCCTGCGAATCCGGGTACGCCCGTGATGGAAAATGCTGCTATGAAAAATACGATACAGGTCAGCGGCATCTTCTTTGCCAGCCGTCCCAGCTGATTGATCTTGCGGATGCCGGTCGCGTAGATGATGGCTCCGGCACACATGAAGAGCAGGGACTTGTAAAGTACATTACCGAATGCCAGGGCGTAGGCCGCATCCTGTGCAAATTCTGTACCGATACCGATATCAGCAATCATAAATCCCAGCTGGGAAATGATATGGTAGGACAGAAGTCTTCTCATATCATTCTCAATGATGGCCAGGCAGGCTCCGTAAAAGATCATGATCAGACCAAATACGATCAGCGGCTTCCAGCCTGCGAATGCATAGCAGACGCAGAGTACAGCAAGCTTTGTTGTAAAACCGCTCATGAAAGCGCCGCCGCCCAGTGTGCTTTCCGGATAGGCATCCGGTGCCCAGGCGTGAAGGGGAACGATTGCCGCATTCACAGCCATTCCCAGGAAAATCAGCCAGAAGGCCAGATCATGCGGTCCTTCTGTCAGATTGGAAATCATATAACTTCCCTGTGTCACCTTGATGACGATACCGAACAGGAGCATATTTCCGCCCAGCATATGAACCAGCAGATAGCGGAAACCGGCTGCTGTCGATTTCTTGGTACGATTGCCCCAGATCAGGAGGGTGGAGGTGATGGCCATGAACTCCCAGAAGAAGATCAGGGTGAACCAGTCTCCTGCCATGATTACGCCTGCTGCGCCGCCGGCATATCCCATGGCGGCGAATGCTCCCAGCTTATCTCCCGCATAGGAAGAATAGAATCCGGCAAATACAGCCACCAGAGTGAATACCAGAAGGAACATGATATTTTTCTGGGCCACAAACATATAGTGGAAATCATAGCCAAACAGAGTCAGCACCCCATCTGTTCCCAGCGGCAGCACAAAAGCAAATGCAAAGGCCAAGATGGGGCAGATGATCATCATGGCCTGCCGTACGATCTTAGGCACAAATACTGCCACAAGTCCGCAGATGATCAGGAAAATACCAGGGTGGATCATTACATTACTCATCAATGACCACCTCCGTTTCCTTTGGACTCGCAGGAGTCTTCCTCTGCTTCTCCGTAATAGTTCTCATCCTTCTGCAGAAGCGGTCCTAACAGTCTCTTGGAAAAGAGAATCAGAATCCAGGCTCCTACAAAACCGAAGAGCACGTAATAGCCGGGTTTGTGATGAAATCCGCTGGTCGCGATGGTCAGGATCACTGCCAGAGCGAGGATAACGATAATGACGATATAAACTTTCTTTTTGGTCTCTTTGCTCATATCAATGCACAACCCCTTTCATGACAGCATCCGCGGCCAATGTGGCCAGATCATACAGATGAGGGCCGAAGTTGGGATTGATTCCCATGACAACGGATAAAACTCCGGTAATCATGATCGGAACCAGCATAAAAGGATTGGCCTCATGAAACTCTTTAAACTCGGTCTCTTTATTCTTCGGGAAGAAGGCGGTAAAGATGACCGGTACCAGGTAGCTGATACCCAGCATAGCACTGATCAGCAGAACAACTACATAAATCGGCATTCCGCCCTGAATCGCGCCGCGAAGCAGGTTCCACTTGGAGACGAACCCGTTAAAGAAGGGTACGCCGATGATGCCGAAGGAACCGATGGCAAAGGCAATCATGGTAAAAGGCATGGCCTTGCCGATTCCGTTCATCTGACTGACATTGTCTTTGTGGGCGGTAACAATAATCGCGCCGGCTACCATGAAGAGTGTAATCTTCATGAATGCGTGGGCAACAATCTGGAAAAAGGCACCGCGCATTCCCAGGCTGGTCAGCATGCAGGCTCCCAGTACTACATAGGAGAGCTGACCGATGGTCGAGTAAGCCAGTCTTCTCTTCAGATTATCCTGGCTGAAAGCAATCAGCGAGGATGCGATAATGGTCACGCAGGCAAATACTGCCAGAATCTGTGTCACTTTCAGTCCGGACAGAACTTCCGGTCCGTATACATAGCCAATGATACGGATTACGCCGAAGGCACCTGCTTTAACGACTGCAACCGCATGAAGAAGGGCGGATACAGGGGTAGGCGCTACCATGGCGGAAGGCAGCCAGCCGTGCAGCGGCATCATGCCTGCCTTTACAGCGCCGGCTCCTACCAGGAGGAAGAAGACAACGCTCAGCATCAGCTTGGATCCCATGGAATCGTTCATGAAACCGCCTGCTACGAAATCAAGGGTTCCGCTCATGGCGTAAACAATGACGATGCCCACCAGCAGGAGCTGGCCCGGGATCAGGGTATATATCAGATATTTACGGCCGGAGAACTTGGCTTCGTCATTCCTCTCATGGAATACCAGGGGCCAGGTCGCGATCGTCAGCATTTCGAAAAATACGAAGAAAGTCAGAAGGTTTGCTGAGTAAGCAATACCGATTGCGGAGCAGATACAGATTGCGAAGAAGGCAAAGAAACCTGTCTGGTCTTTCTCGTGATGTCCTCTCATGTAGCCGATGGCGTAAAAAGCTACTACTACATAGAGGAAACTGGATACGCAGGCGAACAGTTCGCCGGCATAGTCAACTCTCAGGGTCAGGGAGAGCGTATCCGTCAGCGGGCAAAGTACAAATTCATATACATTGCCGGCTACCACGCCGCTGCTCATGGACAGGGCACAGATTGCCGCGCCAACAGCCGCGATGATCGAAAATGCCTCACGGATGTTGGGCTTTTTGCCGCTGAAGAGGATCAGCAGACTTGCTACTAAAGGAAAGGCTACCGCCAGAAGGGGTCTGATATCAGTAACGATCATTTAGAACACCCCCTTTAATGCAGTCTGTGCAACGAACTCTACAATCTGGCTGTTAAAGATACCCATAGCTACGATGCCGATACCAAACACAACGATCGGAACCAGCATAACGGCCGGCACTTCCAGGAAATGCTTCTTGGCAGCTGCGCCGTCTCTCCTGGCCTCTTTGTCGAATCGGTCAGCCAGACGAGCCTCCGGAGCGATAAAGATCTTCTCCAGGACTCTCAGGAAATAGATGGCATTGAGCAGGGAGCTCAGTACCAGAACAGCCATGTAGATATACAGGTGCTTGTCCATGGCACCCATCATCAGATACCATTTACTGAAGAAGCCGCCTGTAGGAGGAATACCTACCATGGCAAGGGCTCCCATCGTAATGGTAAAGCAGGTGAAAGGCATTTTCTTGTGGAGCTGTCCGAACTGGTTGATATTGACAATACCGAACCGGTACTGGATGGCGCCGATGGCGAAGAAAAGTCCGCCCTTCATAAACAGATGGTTCAGGATATGCAGGTAGGATCCGGTCACGCCGTAGAGGTTGCCAATTCCGATACCCAGCGCAATATAACCGAGCTGGGCCACACTGGAGTAGGCCAGCATACGGCGGAAATCTGTCTGATTCAGAGCCATAACGGATCCGAAGATCATACCCAGGGCTCCCAGAATGCCAATCAGTCTCGTGGCATCAACGATTACCAGGTTCTGGACTCCGAAAATGAAGAAGAAGAACCGGATCATGGCCAGGGCCGGCACCTTACTCATGGCACCTGAAATCAGCGGTGATGCGCCCGGATGGGAATATGCGTACGCGTCAGGCTGCCATGCATGGAAGGGGAACTGGGCCATCTTGATGCCGAATGCGCCGATCAGAGATGCGCATACCAGATACATCAGCGGGTTGTCCATCTGTGACTGAAGGAGCTCGCCCATATCCGCCATGTTCAGGGAACCTGTCATAGCATACATGAGACCGATGCCAAGCAGATAGAAGGAGGCACCGATCGTTCCGATCAGCAGATAACGGAAGGCTGCCGGAATGGAACGCTTGCCGCCGAGGGCAATCAGTCCGTAGCAGGACAGGGAGGAAATCTCCAGATAAACGTAAAGGTTAAATACATCTCCCGTGAGGGTCATGCCGACCAGACCAACCGTCAGCAGGGCGATCAGTGTGTAGTAGCCGCCCGACTGCAGCCATTCGCGGTCTTTTAAGAAACTCAGGGAATAAATGGAAGCGCACATGGCAATGAATGTGATAAAGCATGCCAGAAGCGCATTAATCGGATCTACATAGAACTCGATACCGATCGGGGCATCCCAGTTGCCCATAGCATAGCGGATCAGGTGGCCTTCAGCCTGCAGAACCTGGGCCGTCAGACCTACTGCATCCAGAAATGCAAATACAAGTGACAGAATAACGACTGCCTTGCCAAGATTTTTATTGATCCTGCTCAGCAGAAGGCTCAGCAGGGCCGCGGAAAGCGGAACAACGACAGCAAGGACAGGCAGATGGTTCATTATCATAATAAGTAATACCTCTCGATCATGTCTCATCCGGGTCCTTGCCCGTTACATCAGCAGTTTCTTCTTTTTCAGCTTCTTTTTCGGCTTCCGCCTCATCTGCCTCATCCGCAGACTCTTCTTTCTTTTTGCGGGCTTTGCCGCTGAGCAGATCGTCCTCTTCCACAGAGCCGTACTCCTCAGTCATACGCATCAGGAGCGCCAGAGCTACGCCTGTAGTACCAAGGCTTACAACGATCGCTGTCAGCATGAGCGCATGCGGGATAGGATTGAGATATCCGGAAGCTGCTTCCGTTACTCCGTCCAAAATAGGGATCACACCGCCCCTCTTCTGCGCAAAGCAGAGGAAGAAGAGGATAACCGCTACCTGCATGACATTCATGCACATCATTTTTTTCATATAATTCTTACAGGTGATCATCCCGTAGACCGCAAGGAAAAACAGGATAAAGACCAGGCAGTAGATGCCTCTTGCTGCAAGAAAAGTGTTCACTGTTTCCAGCATATCAGGCCTCTCCTTTCTTTAATCCTTTTCCTCAAAGTCTTCACGTTTCAGCAGGGCTTCCATGATCCCTACGATGGTCATCATAACGCAGAGGGTAACACCCGCTTCGATCATAAAGATGCCCGCCTCGTGCAGGTGATGGTAACTGATCGGAAACGGCATTGCGCCGTACTCCAGGAACATACCCCCGTTAAAGAGAGACAGCCATCCGGTAAATACATAGAAAAATGCGCCGATGCCGGCCAGCAGAACGGCAACCGCTCCGGGAATCTTGAAGGAAGCTTTCTCGCCCTTCATCAGTCTTCCCAGCACCATACCGAGCGCCAGAACCGCGCCTGCCTGGAAGCCGCCGCCGGGGCTGGCTTCTCCCGCCGCCAGAACATACATGGCGTACATCATGGAAAACGGAACGATCAGTCTTGCGGACACATCAATGATGATGCCGCCGAAGGGATGATTCATAATACCTTTCAGCTTACTGGTCTCCACAGGCCGGAGCAGTTCCGCTCCCATTACCTTCTCCGTAACATCGTATTTTCTCTTTTTCTGCTGATCCTTCTTCTGGTTCACTGCCAGCAGAAGGGTAACAACCAGGCCCGATACGAACATAACGGAAGTCTCGTACATGGTATCGTAGCCTCTGTAGTCAGCCAGCGTGCCGGATACGATATTGGGTGATGCCGTATCCTCTTCACTGTGTTCAATATAATAATCCGAAATGTGATTATTCGGTACAGACTGCGGGTCTCCAATCTCCGGCAGATATGCCGTGCCTGCGCAAAAGGCTCCGCACAGAATGATCAGGACCACCAGTGTCAGAATCTTATACTTCAATGTCTGCTGCCCCCTCTCACTTACAGAACCTGTTGACCTTCTTGAGGGCTACCGCGAAATAAACGGTAGACATGGTTCCGATAACAGCCTCTGTGAAGGCTACGTCGGGAGAACCGAAGAAAAGATAGGTCATTACTGCGCTGAAACTGAAGGCGCAGAAAAGGATCGTGACTGCAAAGAGGTCTTTATTAAAGATAATGCCGACCAGGATGCAAATCAGGAAAATAAGCAAAGCCGCCTCAAAAATCATTATCTGCATGATATCTCTCCACTCCCTACCGTACTTATTTCTCAGTGTTCTCTTCCGGCTTGTCTCCTGCAAGCTTCATGGCAAATCCGGTCCGCCTTGCGGTACGTGTGATGATATGCGTACCGATCGGGTTGCAGACACATACCAGAAGGAAAAGCAGGACCAGCTTGACCGACAGTATGTCAGCGCCTAAGAGCAGGATAAATCCGATACAGGTCATGCACAGGCCCATGGTGTCTCCCACGCCGGCCGCATGACAGCGCTGGAAGAAATCAGGCAGCCTGTAAAAGCCGACAACTGTAGTCAGACAGCAAAGTGTTCCCAGAAACAGGAAGATAACCGCAAGAATCTCATTTATCTGCATCTTTCTTCCCTCCCAAGTACTTAGCTACTACGATATTGGAAACAAATCCGAGAATCGCATATGCAATAGCAATGTCGATATACATCTCGGGACGGCCGTCCTGGAAGCCGAAAACCACAATCAGGATCACAACATCGGAGTTGATCACCGCCAGAGCATTCATACGGTCATAGATGGATTTGCTCCGGACCATATGCAGGACCATCAGAAACAGAAATACAATCAGCGCTGCAAGAGCAATGATATAAAAAGTATTCATCATGACTTCTCCTGCACCTCCAGTACCTTAAAGTCTTCACTCTCATGATAAAGCCCTGCCACCTTGCGGAGCATACCGCCGTCGATAATGCCCTGGGCTGCGCCCGGTGTCAGCGCGTGGATCTCAAAGACGCCCTCTTTGGTAAAGCTGAGCGTAATGGTTCCAGGCGTAAGGGTAATCGAATTGGCAAGAAGTGCCGCCGCGATCGGATTCTTCCAGTCAACCTGGAATCGAATCAGCTCCGGATGGATCGGAAGGCCTGACTTCCAGACAGTCTTGGCCACATCGATGTTTGCCATCACAAGTTCCTTAAAAAGCCATACCATATAGGCAAGAAACTTCAAAATGGACACATCAAGCAGGAAATGCTTCTTCCCGTCCCTGTCCTCAATCAGGAACAGAGGCATGCAGACCAGCCCTACCACAAAACATGACAGCAGACCAATGATCACAAACTTTATGTGCAGAGTCGCGCTGATCAGCAAGTAAAATACAAACAAAATCACACAAAAACGCACATAATGAAAGACCGGGCTGCCAACAACGTCAGGATCTTTAAAAACCCTCATAGTGTCTCTCTCCTTTTGCCGCCTTCCCGCTTCCGATGCAGGAAAACCGCAAACCATGCTAAAGTCAACAAGTTACATAATATATAAAATTTCTATAAAAAATATACCAGGATATTTTACAGCCATTTTATTATATCATAGATTGTTTAGATTTTGACACTTATATATGTATAAAATATCCGACATCCTTCATGTTCCGGTGACTCTTTCTTCCTTCTTTTCTTTTTTACGAATATTGAAGCATAAAAAGAAGACCGCCTGTGCCAGGCACAAACGGTCTTATATGGCTTCTGCAGCCACTTTTTATTTTGCTGCCTCCTTCAGATACCGCAGCTTCAGGTCTGTCTGATAAAAGTCTTTCACAGAACATCCTGCTCTGCCGCCGCCGGCGCAGGCACATGCACAGGCGCATGCACAGGAGCTGGCACAGGCACATGAACTGCGATGGGAAGAGGCCCTGGATCCGGCTCCGCGGGATACGCCTGATCTGGATCCGCCGCCGCGGGAGCCCGTATATCCTGAAGACCTGGGAACAGGAATCACATGTACATGCACGTAGGTGTTCGGAGAATGCGCATAACGATACAATCCATCCGTTTTCTTTTCCCGTATCTCCTTCTCCTCAACAGGAATGTCTTTTTCTTCTATGAGCTCTTTGCTCTTGATAAAGCTCCGTCCGCAGTACTCGCAGTTATCCTTGCCTTCCGGCCGGGCCGCGCCGCAGCCCTGGCATACCGGATAGTATTCGATCTTGGTCCGGACGATTTTTTTCTGCCTGCTGCTGCCGAAATTCGCACCTCTCGAGTATTGCAGAATCCTGCTTACAATCAGGACAATCACCAGGATCGGCACGATCATTGAGATCAGAACGCCAATCAGCACATAAACGGAATCGCTGTCACCGCCATTTCCCTCATATCCGCCGCTGTTCTGGAAAGACTTTGTCTCGTCGAAATAGAAGGCGTCATTGGGATAGGTCACTTCCACCTGATACCGCTCTCCCTTCTGCAGAGAGCCGGTCCAGGTAAGATACCCTTCACTGTCCATCTCGCAGGCCGGACTCCAGCTAAGCGCCTTATTCCCATTCCAGCGGACCTTGATATGATCTATCACGATATCGTCAAACCAGCCGGGAGTAAACTGAAAGACCGTTTCCCCGTCTGTATAATGATTCATGTCATACAGGTAATCCTGCACGACCTCAAAATCAAAGCTGACGACCTCATTTTCATAATAATTGCGGTCAAAGTCCACCCGGATATTGCTTCCGTAGGAAGAGGTATAAGAAATGTCGCGGATGCTGTCAGAAAGAGCCCGGTAGGAGACATAGTGCCCGTTGGGAATGCCGATCGTCACCCAGGAAAGGGGGCCTTCCGAATCCGAATCGAGAACCTTCCAGTCAATATGATACTGCAGGGTTACCGTCGCATCGTCATTCACTTCTGCCGTAATCTCATAGTTTTCAATCTCGTCCAGGTCTGCTGCATACGCGGGATGCGGAACGGCAAGCAGGAAAAGCAGGGAAATCACTATGCAGGCAAATACGGCAAGTCCTTTTCTATTTATTCTTGTTCTCATTTCCCAACTCCTCCTTCCTCTTCCGCTGTTTTCACAGGTCTGATAATACGCAGGGGACACTCACAGAGCATAGCAGCGGAAAAATCACGCCGCTTTTTGCAGGTCTGACTGTTCCAGATCTTCTCCCAGTCGTCTTCCAGGAAATTGCCCAGGGCCTGGCCTGACAGCCAGCTCTGACAGGGAATGACATTTCCTCCCGGCGTAATCGCCATGTTGCTGAGGCAGGCCCCGCAATTTGGAGTCGCGATCCCCAGTTCTCTGCAAAAATCATCATCTGCCCAGCCGGGGGAAGTAAAACTAATCTCCATGCCGTTTTCAAAGCAATAAGCCACTGCTTCCCGCAGAATCTCACGAATCTCTGCATTGGTCAGCTGCAGGCTTTCGGACCCTGCAAGCGCGGCATTTCCCGTGGTGATCAGTCCGGAACAGGTTACAAAGCAGACACCGAGCTCATGCAGAAACCTCAAAGTGCTCAGATAATCCCGGTTCAAAGTGCAAAGAGGCGTATTGATGCTGACGCTCAGGCCTGCTGCAAGGGCATTCCGGATCCCTTTTACCGTATCCTGGTAGCGCGTGGCGCCAACCAGGCGGTTATGTACGGCTTCATCCGCCGAATAAAATGTAATCTGGACACTGTCCAGTGATGCGTCAAAAAGCTTGTCGCAATATTCCTCTGTCAGACGGATCCCGTTCGTGTTAAGCCTTGTCACAAACCATCTGGCGGCATCGATCAGTTCAAGCAGGTCCTCCCTCATGGTAGGCTCTCCTCCGGTAAAGGTCACCTGCGGGATCCCGATCTTCCGGCACTTTTCCAGAATCTGTTTCCAGGCCTCTGTATCCAGTTCCTGCTCCTCAGCGCCGTGCTGCCCGGCTGCATAGCAATGCACACACTGCTGATTGCAGTGCCAGCAGCCCTCTCTGGTCATGGCGCTCACCAGCAGATCCATCCGGTGCGGTGCCTTCATATAGGGGGCATACTCCCCGATGCTCATGTAAGCGATTTCTTCTTCCACCGGCTGCCCATAGGCGACTCTGGCAAAAGTGTCCATAATCTTATAGATATCTGCCGCAAGCCTTTTCCGGGAAACAAAGGGGTATACCTTTTTGACAGAGCTGCACGTATCCTGAACAATCTTTTCCGTGTCCTCTTTCGTCAGCTCTCTGCCGCTGTAGGGATTGATCTTTTCAATCAGTTCTGCCAGAAGGATCGACCAGGAAACATTGACAGGAAGGATATCCTGTCCGTTTATGATGGCCAGACTTGCAGAAATCTCCTGGTCCGTCACCTGCGGCGGGACCAGATGAATCCGGACCACTCCCGGCCCCTCCGGGTTCAGCGTTGTATGATGTACCTCACCAAAATGCTCTCTTGCATATTGCAGTTCGCGCTTTGAAGCTTTCATAAGCCATCCCATCCTTTCTGCACAGAATTCCGGTATATTACGGAATTCACCTGCATTTCGCCCATATACTCATATCTTGTTTCTATTATAGCAGAAACTTACACAAAAAATAGAGCGGAACAGTCAGACTGCTCCGCCCTTTTATTATGCGAGGACTCTTTTGTTGTCTTTATCCCAGATAAAGCATCTGTCTTGCTTCTTCTGATGTGGCAATTTCCTTGCCGAATTCGCCGCAGATTCTTGCCATCTTGGCTACCAGCTCTGCGTTGGACTTGGCAAGTACGCCTTTCTCCAGATAGAGATTGTCTTCCAGGCCTACACGGATATTTCCGCCCAGGATTGCAGATACTGCGCCGATCTCAAATTCGCTCTTTCCGGTTGCTGCGCAGGACCATACATAATTCTCTGCCCCGATTACCTCATCTGCCGTTCTCTTGAGGAAGTTGAGGTTGTTGACAGAAGCAGGGATGCCGCCCATAACGCCAATGACAAACTGGATGTATACAGGAGTCTTTAAGATGCCCTTCTTGATGAAATACTGGATGTTGGAAAGCATGCCGACATCATATACCTCAAACTCCGGCTTGGTTCCGTATTTGTTCATGAGCAGAATATACTCTTCGATATCCTTAAAGGTGTTTGCGAAAGGCACCTGATAGGTATTCTGAACGAAAGGAATCTCCCAGTCGTACATAGGCTCTTTGATCTTATCTGCGATTCCGGAGAAGCAGAAGTTTACAGATCCGGCGTTGCAGGAAGCCAGTTCCGGCTTTGCTACGGGAAGCGCTGCCAGGCGCTCCTCATTGGTCATGCCGATCGCACCGCCTGTGGTGCAGCCGATGATCACATCACATCTCTCGCGGATACCGTCAACAACTTCCTTCATCAAGCCAGGATCTCCGGTCGGCTGGCCGTTCTCGGGATTACGTGTATGGAGATGTACCACTGCCGCGCCAGCCTCATGTGCTGCCACTGCTTCATCAATGATCTGCTGCGGGGTAATGGGCAGATACGGGGACATGCTGGGAATATGTACTGCGCCGGTGATTGCCGCGGTAAGAACTACTTTTTTTGCCATTTTTGTCATTTCTCCTTATCTCTTCTAATCAGTTCTTCGGTGTGAAGAAGGGTTTGCCCTGTGTGATCTCAATTCCGCACCATCCAAGCATGAGAGCCATGATCTGCCACATTGCTGCGATACCATCAATCAGGAGGCAGAAAGCTGCGGGATAGTTGAGTACTGCCGGTGCGAGACCTGCGCCGGTAAGACCGTAGCCAAGCACGCCAAGGCCGCCGAACAGGAACATGATAAAGTCACACTTGCATGCATATTTTAAGCCGGGAAGCATGATCAGAAGGAATACGCCGGCTACGATAAATGCCACGCCGCAGATCTGATAGCAAAAAGGAATGGATGCTGGTACAAGTGACATGGTTACGTGTGCAGTTCCGGCAATTCCGCCGAAAACAGTTGCAAAAATCATGAAGGTATTGCCGCCGAAGGCATTGCCGTTCTTAAGAAGGATGATACCGCCGACGGTATAAGTTACAAATACGCCCAGCTGCAGCACGCCGATGGCAAGAACTGCGCCGTCTGTGAAAAAGCCCATTGTGTTTGCCCAGAAGCAGAAACACAGAGTTGCGAATACCAGATTCAGCACCGGAACCGGGCTGCCGAAAGTGTTCTCAGGATTCACTGTTACTTTTACTTCCTGAATATTGTTATTTTCCATGATATATTCTCCTATTTTTCCTCCCGGTCTCCCGGAAAATGGCGTAATTTAATACACCTGCGAAGGCGCAAGCCTCCGCAGGCGCTTCTGATGATGTTATGTTATACGTTTTTAAAGATTCTGCTCTTACGAAAGGTCTCTGTTATACGATTGCGATCGGGCGGATGAACATGCCTGTGCCGCCTTTGATCTTTGTGGGTGCTGCCATGAAGCAGAACTCATAGCACTTGTCTTTTGCAAGCTCGTCCATCTGAACTGCCTCGATGAAGTGTACGCCCATCTGGTCCAGGCAGTAGTGATGTACCGGATGCGGGTGACGAGGCCAGGACATCGTGCCGTCAGCATTGTTCTGCTCGAAAGCAACCATATCGTCGCCCATCAGAACTGCGCCGTGTCCCTCCACCAGGCAGCGTGCTGCTTCCAGGGTCATACCTGCGCCGGGACAGTTGTCAAGGGTCGGCCAGGTCTCGCCGAGACGGATCAGAACACAATCCTTCTCCTTAAGTTCAACGCCTTCCCACTTAGCGCACTCTTCGATATCCTCAGCGGTTACGCCGTAGTTTGCGGGAACATGATCCAGTCCCTTGTAGCCTGCGATGTCAAGGAGAACACCTCTGAGAATCATCGGGGGAATGGTGGTCGCGTCGCACTTCATGATGCCGTAATCGCCCCAATGCTCATTGAAATTGTAGCCGTTGTACCAATGTGCGTCTTCGCCAACGGTGATATGGCCGAAACCATCAATATGTGTGCCGCAGTGAAGAGGCGCAATCAGCATCTCTGTATTAGCATCGATCTGGTAGTCATCCTTGGAAGAATCGATCCAGCCGCCCTCACCATGCCAGGAATAAGCTGCGGGATAAGCGTTCTGCTTTGTCATGTTTCTTCTGCCCTTCGGGGAAGCATATGTCATAAGCTCGAATCCGCAGTGGCCATCCCATACCGGCATGCCATGGAAGCGGATCGTCTCAAGATCGTAAACCTTACCGGTCTTGATCAGTGAAACTGCCTTTACTACATCTGCAGGAGTTACCTCGTTTAATACACCGATCTCATCGTCCGGGCCCCACTTGCCCCAGTTGTTGTTTGTTAACCAAGAAGCGTCCTGATACTTGCTGTAATCTGCCATTATAATTTCCTCCTGTTTTTCAATGCGTAGATTTTATTATGAATCTTTAATATGGTTCTTAAATATAGTTCTTAAATGTAATTCTTGCTTGCCTTCAGCTGAACGACCAGTCTCTTCTGGAAGGCTTCCTGTGCCTGTGCTCTCTTCTCCTCCGGATAATCGAAGAAGCCCTTGCCGGTCTTGATGCCGAGCTCGCCCTTTTCTACATGGCCGCGAAGGGCGTCACTTGCCTTTTCCTGATGGCTGAGTTCAGGGAAGAAGTTATCCTCTGCTGCGCACCATACATCCAGGCCGCCCATGTCAGCTACTTCCAGCATACCGGTTGTCGCGTTGCGGAAGCAGGGGCCAAACTTCAGGGCCTTGTCGATGTCATCTGCGGAAGCCGCGCCGATCTCCATCAGGTAGAAAGCTTCTCTTGCCTGTGCGTGGAGCAGACGGTTGGCAACCATTCCTGTGATGTCCTTGAGGATCTTGATCGGCTGCTTGCCTGCCTTGATGTAAAGCTCGTAAACTTCATTGAAGTCTTCCTCAGTCATGTTGCCGAAGAAGGAAAGCTCTGCAATCGGAATCAGGTGTCCCGGATTGTACCAGTGGCTGATCATGAGCTTTGCCTTTCTCTCCTCTGAAAGAAGGGCTCCCATATCTCCCAGCTTCAGAGAGGAAGTATTGCTGGCAAAAATCGTGCGTGCCGGGCAGTACTCATCAAGCTGCTTGAACAGGTTCTGCTTGAGCTCCAGGATCTCCGGAGTCGCCTCGATCACATAATCCACATCCTCAACAGCCTCTTTCAGGTCTGCGAAAAGTGTGATTCTGTCAAGTGTTGCCTGTACATCTTCCGGCTGTAAATACTCTTCTCTTACCAGGAAGTCCAGTTCCCCGCGAATCTTGTCCTTTACGGTTTCTCTTACCTTCTCAAAAGACTCATACAGGTTCACCGGATATCCGGCCATTGCGAATGTGTTTGCAATTGTATGTCCCATCGTTCCGGCACCAAGCACTGCAATCTTCTTTATCATCTTTTTTAGTCCTCCTTTTCAGACTTTACGTTTTTCACTTTCTGTCTCTATATATGCAAGTGCCGTGCCAGTTTTTGACTCACTGTCCGGAAAAATTAAAAAGCCCCTGTTTTCAAGGCTTTCCGCAGATTAAAAAATATTTTTCCTGTTTTCCTTTTCAAAAGATTCCTTCTATGATATGTTAATGATAGAAAATATTATTAACAGCATTTAACACTTTTTCACATATTTTTCACGGTCGTCAGAAAGGATTTTGACATGGATACTCTGACCTCTCTCGCCCTGGAGGCAATGCCTAATTTTGTCATCGTGGATGCCCGCGGAATCATTACCTATATGAATACGACCTATCTGGAGATGCTCGGCCTGACCCGCGACCAGGTCATCGGCCATTCCGCCGAAGAGGTCATCCCCGGGACCCGTCTGCTCACCATCCTGCAGACCGGTGTGTCCGAGATTGGCGTTACCATGACCTTTTTCCATCAGAAAGAGCAAAGAGAAGTCCACGTCATGTGCAACCGCCGTGTGATCCGGGATGCTTCCGGCCAGATCATAGGGGCTCTTGGCGTCACAACAGCCAATACCGATGAAGAACTGGAATCTGTCCGTCAGAAGCTGGGAAAACTGCGCCGTGAAAATGAACTGATTAAAGAAAAGATGCAGGCCCTGCTCCATCAGAACCAGCAGGCGACACCTTTAAGCGGCATCATCGGCAATACGCCCCAGATGCTGAAGGTAAAAAATACGATCAAAGCCTACGCGGCTTTTGACATCCCGATCCTGATCACCGGAGAGACCGGCGTCGGCAAGGAGCTCTTCGCCTCTGCCGTCCAGGAAATGAGCCTGCGCAAAGGAAAGCCTTTCGTCAAAATCAACTGCGCTTCTATCCCCAAAGAACTGATGGAATCCGAGCTGTTCGGCTACGAGGAAGGCGCCTTTACCGGAGCCTTGAAGAAAGGAAAAATGGGAAAATTTGAGCTGGCCGACACCGGAACTCTGCTTCTGGACGAAATCGGCGAGATGCCCCTTCCTCTTCAGGCAAAGCTGCTCCGCGTCCTGCAAAATTATGAAATCGAGCGTGTCGGCGGCCTTTCCCCCAAAAAAGTAGATGTCCGCCTGATCTGCAGCACCAACCGCGACCTGGAGCAGATGGTCCAGGAGGGCACCTTCCGACAGGATCTCTATTACCGAATCAACACCGTAGAACTGCACATTCCGCCCCTTCGGGAACGTCTGGGCGATCTGTATGAGCTCTGCGCCTTCCTGATCAACAAGATCAACCGCCGGCTCCGCCTGGAAACCAGCGGCATCTCCGATGCCGTCTATGCCCTCTTCTGTGAATACAGCTGGCCCGGCAACATCCGGGAACTGGAGCATGTCCTCGAACGCCTGGCCGTCCTGCATCCTAATAGCGAAATCAGCTCGGAAAGCTGCGACTTTCTCCGGGAACGCATCGCCGCCTCCAGGCAGTCTGTCCCGGAAAACATTCGTCAGCATACACCTTCGTCCGTCTCTAAAGAACTGTCCTCCTATGCTGATCCCGCGCCTGTTCATCTGCAGACAGGCTTCCCTTCCGTGCGTGAGCTTAAAGAAAAGCAGCGGGAAGATGACCGGGCCCTGATCTTAAACGCCCTCCGCCAGGCCGGCGGAAACAAGGCAAAAGCAGCCCGCCTCTTAGGCATAGACCGGTCACTTTTATACTATCGGATGAAAAAACTGGGGATTGAGTAATAACAATATATAAATGTAGAGGATAAAAATATGTCCGAAATTAAAAAAATCTTTGTAGTTGGTTCCGGCTTCATGGGAACCGGAATTTCTCAGGTTGCACTTACAGCAGGGTATGAAGTGACACAATATGATATTTCCATGGATATTGTCAACCGCTCCCACAGCAACCTGGACAAGAATCTCACCAAACTGGTAAGCAAGGGACGACTGACGGAGGAAGATAAAGCCGCCGCTTTGGGACGTCTGTCTGTCTGCGATCAATTATCAGCTGCCGCCGACGCCGACATGGTCATTGAAGCTGCCCCCGAAAATATGGACCTGAAAAAAGATATCTTCCGGCAGCTTTCTGAATTCTGCCGGAATGACACAATTTTCGCCTCTAATACTTCTTCCATCTCCATCACAGAACTCTCTTCTGTTGTGAAGAACCCTAAGCGCTTTGTGGGCATGCATTTCTTCAGCCCCGTGCCCATGATGAAGCTGCTGGAAGTTGTCAAAGGGCTCTGCACTTCTGAAGACACGGTAAAAACAGCAAAAGCAGTAGGGCAGAAATTAGGAAAAACCCCGATCACAGTAAAAGACAGCCCGGCATTTACCGTCAACCGTATGCTGGTTCCCATGATGAACGATGCTGCCAGTCTGCTGGAAGCAGGGATCTCTTCCATAGAGGATATCGATACCGGTGCCCGTCTGGGTCTGAATCATCCCATGGGCCCTCTGGAACTGATGGATTTTACAGGCATAGATGTAGCAATGGCCGCAATGGAAACCATATTCCGCGAGACCGGCGAACCCAGATTCAAACCCTGCCAGCTGCTGCTGGACATGCGCAGAATGGGCTGGCTCGGCCGTAAAACAGGCATCGGCTTCTACATTTATCACGAAGACGGCACCCGTACGCCAAATCCTGATCTGTAATCCAAAAATGCGGTGTTCGAAGGCTGTAAAATAGCTTCCGAATACCGCATTCTTTTTCCTATGTTATTCAGGGATATTTTCATACTCTTCCATCAAAACAGCCATTGCATCCAGGTTAAGCTTTACCTCTCCCTGATAAATCAGAAGGCCTTCTTGGCCCTCCAATGGAATGATCCGTTCCGGTTTTCCACCCTCCAGATCACAGATGATCATCTTCCGTTCCCGGATATCCAGCATCCAGTACTCCCTGACGCCGCATTCTTTATATTTTCTGTACTTCACCGTCATATCCTTGCGCCTGGTGGATGGAGAAAGAATTTCCAAAATGAAATCCGGCGCTCCTTTCACGCCCCATTTGCGTCTTTTAGAGCGGTCGCACAAAATAAAAACATCCGGCTGAAGGATCGTCTTCCGATCCTCTCCGAGAATAATATCCACAGGAGATATTTGCGCTTTGCACGGGCCTCCTCTTTCTCTTAGCTGAATTTGCAACTGCAGGAAAATCTCTCCCGCAAGATCCTGATGCACAAAAAGCGGCGCACCCATATCGTAGAATACACCGTCTATCAACTCCATCGGCTCATCATCCGGCAGAGCATAATAATCATCCAGCGTATACTCTCCCTGCCTCTTCCATCCGGAGGCACCATACGCCGGTGCTCCATCCTTGATGCATATAAGAGCGTCCTGCCCCGCTGACCCCAGATCTTTCTTGCTCTTTTCTGACATCATCCTGCCTCCTCTCAAATCATCTATTCCGGAATACTTTCATACTCCTCCATCAAAGCCCTGATTTCATCCAGGTCAAGCTTTACCTCTCCCTGATAAATCAAAAGGCCTTCTTTGCCCTCCAATGGAATGATCCGTTCCGGTTTTCCTCCCTCCAGATCACAGATGATCATCCTCCGCTCCAGGATGTCCAGCATCCAGTACTCCCTGACGCCGCATTCTTTATATTTTCTGTACTTCACCGTCATATCCTTGCGCCTGGTGGATGGAGAAAGAATTTCCAAAATGAAATCCGGCGCTCCTTTCACGCCCCATTTGCGTCTTTTAGAGCGGTCGCACAAAATAAAAACATCCGGCTGAAGGATCGTCTTCCGATCCTCTCCGAGAATAATATCCACAGGAGAAAGATGTGCCCTGCAGGGACCACCCATTTTATCCAGCTGATCCGCGAGCTGCCTGATTATCATCACTGCAAGGTCCTGATGCAAAAAAAGCGGCGCACCCATATCGTAAAATACACCGTCTATCAGCTCCATCAGCTCATCATCCGGCAGAGCATAATAATCATCCAGCGTATACTCCCCCTGCCTCTTCCATCTGGAAATATCATAAGCCGGATCACTTTCCCTTAAGAATATCGACTTCTCTTCTTCTTTCGAAACCTCTCTTCTCTGATCATTCACTGACATATCCGCGCCTCCTCCCTGATATCACCTATCTGTCAGATGATAAAGAAAATGATAACACAAACCCTTCAGCAGTTAAATAACAATCCTTCGACATTTCGTTCAGGCGTGGGGACGCGAGAGCGCCGACTACCGGCGTACTAGACTCAAACTTCGCTTATGCTCGTTTTCGTCAAGGCGCCGGCATGCAACGCACGTAAGCTTCGACCTTCGCGCAGCTCGCTCTCAGCAAGTGCTCCTGCAACGAACCGAAGGCGAGACTTCGAACCCTTCTCTAACTTGCTCCGTGCGTGAGAGGTTGCGGTGTGCCAGTGGCACACCCTGCACGAAGTGCAGGAGCGCCGACTACCGGCGGACTAGACTCAAACTTCACTAACGCTCGTTTTCGTCAAGGCGCCGGCATGCAACGCACGTAAGCTTCGACCTTCGCATAGCTCGCTCTCAGCAAGTGCTCCTGCAACGAGCCGGAGGCGAGACTTCGAACCCTTCTCTAACTTGCTCCGTGCGTGAGAGGGCGCGATGTGCCAGTGGCACACCCTGCACGAAGTGCAGGAGCGCCGACCGAGCCGAAGGCGAGACTTCGAACCCTTCGAAGACGAGCCGGGCTCGGTTAAAAGAAAAAAGCCAGGACTAAAGTCCTGACTATTTCTTTTAACACGTGCGTGAGAGGATTCGAACCCCCGACACCTTGGTCCGTAGCCAAGTGCTCTATCCAGCTGAGCTACACACACATA
>CAMHFW010000002.1 GCA_946184675.1 uncultured Clostridia bacterium
CGAAAAAGAATAATAAACAGGGGACTGCTAAAAAAGCAGTCCCCTGTTTATATTACATCTGTTCCGGACAATCAATTCCCAGAAGGGAGAGAGAGTCTTTCAGAACATATCTTGCAATCTTAACCACATTGACTCTGGTCGTACGAAGTTCGGGATCAGGGCAGTTGATCTGACATTCCTGATAGAACTTATTGAAGGCATGGGCTACATCCATGCTGAAACGGGCAACCAGGAAAGGTTCATAGCGGTCAGCAGCTTCCTGAATAACCTGAGGATATCTCTCGATCTCCTTGAGAAGACCCAGGGAGGCATCATCTGTGAGAAGCTGGCAGTTGATAGCATCAGACGCAGGTTCTCCGATCTTGCGGAGAACACTGGAAGCTCTGGCATAGGTATACTGAACGTAGGGACCTGTCTCGCCGTCAAAGTTGAGAAGCTTATCCCAGTCAAAGACAACATCCTTAATCCTCTGGTTGTACAAGTCATTGAACATAATGGCACCAATTCCAACGATCCGGGCAACCTTTTCCTTATCCGGAATGTTGGGATTCTTCTCTTCAATGATTGCCGCTGTCTTGTTGATGGACTCATTGAGCAGATCTTCCGCAAAAATGACATTGCCTTTACGGGAGGAGATCTTACCATCTTTCAGACGAACAAGACCATAAGGAATATGTACAAGATTCTGTGCATAATCATTGCCCATCAGTTCAATTACCTTGAAGACCTGGGCAAAATGAAGCTTTTGCTCCTGGCCGGTAACATAGAGACATTTTTCAAAGTCATAGGTGGCTTTGCGGTAGAGAACAGCAGCCAGGTCGCGGGTCGCGTAAATGGAACTGCCGTCTTTTTTGGCAACTATACAGGGAGGCATATCATATTCGTCAAGGGGAACAACAAGAGCACCCTGACTCTCGACCAGAAGCCCTTTCTCTGTAAGAGTCTGTACGATTCCGCCTGTCTTATCACGATAAAAGCTTTCTCCGGCAAAGGAGTCAAATTCAATTCCCATGATATCGTAAATGCGGAGGAACTCTTTCAGGCTGATATCCTTAAACCACTCCCATACAGCCAGAGCCTCGGGATCACCCTGCTCCATGCTTGCAAAGGCGGCACGCGCCTGGTCATTTAAGGAATCATCTTTCTCAGCTTCCTCGTGGAACTGCACATACAGGTCCATGAGCTCCTGAATGCCCTTTTCTTCAACGGCTTCCTTATTGCCGAACTTCTGATAGGCAACGAGAAGCTTACCGAACTGGGTTCCCCAGTCGCCCAGATGATTGATACGGACAACCTTATAGCCCAGCTTGCTGAAGATCTTGTAAAGGGAATTTCCAATGATCGTGGTACGGAGATGGCCGATATGGAAATTCTTGGCAACATTGGGAGAGGAATAGTCGATACAAATCGTTTTCCCCTTGCCGATCTCACTACTTCCGAATTCGGGAACACTCCGGTAAGTATCCAGAAGAGCGGCCGCGTACTGGGCCTTATCGATATAGAAGTTCAGATAGGCGCCTACGGTGCGGATCTCAGAGAGATAGGAAGGATGACCGACCTTATCTAGGAGGTCACCGGCGATCGCCTGCGGAGCCTTGCGGTAAAGCTTTGCCAGCTTAAAGCAGGGGAAGGCATAATCGCCCATATCCTGACGGGGAGGGATCTCCAGCATCCCGGCGATTTCCTCGCGGGAAAGCTCAGGAATCTGCGCTGCGAGTAAGTCTGTTATTTTATTCTTCAAAAGTAAAACCTCTTTCTGTAATGAAAAAATATCGTGTGTACCTGCTATTATACCAGTACCATATTTTTTTGTGAAGTAAAAATTTATATATGATGAATGAAAAAAGGGTATCAGGCAGCTGCACGATCGTGGAAACAGCGAAGCACGCAAAAAACTGCCCGGGAACAGTCTGCCCGCCGACGAGGGAAGCGCGAGCATAGCGCAGGTGCGGGAGGCCTGTCCGAGGGTCACTGGATACAATAATTCGATAAACAAGCGTACCGAGTTTGCCGGAGCACCTGCAATAGGCGGCGGAGCGATGATGAGGAGGCAAGTCCTGTTCCCGGGCAGTTTTTTTGCAGGCGAGCGAGACACGACAACTGCAGTTGACTTGCTCTCGAAGTCCATTGCAAAGAAAGAGAGAATGGAATATAATATAATCAGGAAAACTCTGCGTTTTTGAATAGAATAGGGACAGGAGGGACAGAAGGTGAAAAGAGGAAAAGGGACAAAGATTCTCTGCGGAATCGGGATCGCGGCAGCGGCGCTTTATTGCGTGAATCGGCTGGCTTTTCTGCTGTCGACCAGAAAGAATATACTTGGCTCGGGAGAGCAGAGCAGTTTCGGCTGGCGCTTTGGAAATATCTATTATACGAAAAAAGGAAAAGGTGACCCCGTTCTTCTTTTGCATGGGATGGAGACCGGAAGTTCCGCTCATGAGTGGAAGACAATGATGGCATCCCTGGCGGAGAACCGTACGGTATATGCGATAGATCTGCCGGGTTATGGCAGATCTGATAAGGAGCGGATGCTCTATACCAATTACCTCTATGTAGATGCAGTCACTGCTTTTGTAAAAAAGATTATCGGGACAAAGACGGATATTGTAACGAGCGGCGCCTCGTCCTCAATCGCGGTCATGGCAGCAGCAAATAATCCGGACCTGTTTGGTTCTCTGGTTATGATTACACCGGAATCACCGGATGAAATGATCAAAAGACCCAGACCGTCTCAGATTGCGCTCGGACGCCTGATGGCCTTGCCTTTGATTGGTACCTTTGCCTATGTACTCGCATCCTCCCGGCTGATGATTGACCAGGTGCTGGGACAGACGGATCTGGGCAGGACTGATAGAGACAGGGAGGAGATGGCAGCGGCATTCTGGGAAGGCGCACATCTGGGAGGACCGGATGCCAGATACCAGTTCCTCAGCAGGATCAGCGCCTATACGAAAGTCAATGTCATTTTTGCAGTCAAAAAGCTGGCCAATCCGGTTTGCATCATTTACGGAAGTGAAGATCCTCAGGCAGAGAAGACTCTGGAAGTCTACAAACATTTTTCGCCTATGATCCGCAGTGTTAAGATTCAGAATGCCAGGACACGGCCGCATCTGGCACATCCTGCCAGAATAGCTGCTTTTTGTGTCGAGTTTCTGCGGGGAAATGATCCGGGAGAGGACCGCTCCTACATCCGGATTTTCCATTGATATGGGGAAAGATCAGCAGCGCCGGCTTTATGACCGGCTGATGGAATATGGCCGGTCCGCGGCATATCCCTTTCATATGCCTGGCCATAAGAGACGAATTACGCCACAGGGAATGAAAGAGACTTACCGGATGGATATCACCGAGGTGGACGGATTTGACAATCTGCATGATGCCCGGGGGATTCTGAAAGAGGCGCAAGAGTTTGCGGCGGAGCTGTACGGGGCAGAAGAGACCAGATTTTGCGTGAATGGCAGTACCGGGGCGATTCTGGCAGCCATCAGCGCTGTCTGCAGTCCGGGCGGCCGGATCCTGGTCGCGAGGAATTGTCATAAGTCCGTCTATCACGCGATTGAGATAAACGGACTGAGGGCTTCGTATATTTATCCACATACCAGTCAAAGATATGCTGTTTGTGAAGGGATTTATCCACAAGATATTGACAAAGAGTGGATAAAATATCCGGATATTCAGGCAATTGTGATTACTTCCCCCACATATGAGGGCGTAGTATCAGATATCAGCGGAATCTGCCGGGCAGCACACAGCCGGGGTGTCCCGGTGATTGTGGATGAGGCGCATGGAGCCCATTTCCCTTTCTCTGCTTATTTCCCGCAAAGTGCTTTGCAGTGCGGAGCCGATATCGTGATTCATTCGGTGCACAAGACGCTGCCTGCCATGACGCAGACAGCGCTTCTGCATGTTAGCGGGGACCTGGTAGACAGAGAGAGGCTGCGGCGGATGATGACGATCTATCAGAGCAGCAGTCCTTCCTATATCCTTATGGGAAGTATCGACAGCTGTATGCATTTGCTTCATGAAGAAGGAGAAGCCTTGTTTGACCGCTATACGGACAGGCTTGAGTCGCTGCGGAGAGACCTTTCTGCCTGCCGCAGGATACATCTGCTGAGCCGGGAAGATCTGGATCCGGAGCGGAGCATAGATCTTGACAGGTCAAAGATCGTGCTTTTTGCAGGAGCCGGCAGAGGGGAAGCTTTGTATCAGCGCCTGCGAGAGGACTACGGTCTCCAGTTTGAGATGGCCGCGCCGGACTTTGCTCTTGCCATGACCAGCGCAGCGGATGATGAAGAGGGCTTTGACCGTCTGCGGGAAGCCATTCTGCAGCTGGACCGGGAATACCGGGAAGAGGAAGAAGGCGCGGACTGGGAAGCAGACCGGGCGAAGATGCCTCGGCCTGAGCAGATTCTGCCTGCCTGGCAGGCTGTCCGTATGAAAAAAGAAAATACAAGGCCGGCAGAGGCTGCCGGGAGGATTGCTGCGGGCTATGTGTATTTGTACCCGCCGGGAATCCCCCTTCTGGTGCCGGGCGAAAGAATCAGCGATGAGACGCTCGTCAGAATCTTTGCCTGGAGAAGAGCGGGGTTGGAGATTACAGGCATCTGTGAGGAAGGTCCCGGGGCAGAAGAGATTACCCTGCAGACGGTCATAGAGGGAGAACATGTATAAATTATTCTGTATCATGGGAAAAAGTGCGTCCGGGAAGGATACGGTCTATCGGAGACTTTTGGAAACGGAAACTCTGGGCCTGCGCAAGGTCGTTCCCTATACGACCCGGCCTATGCGTGCGGGGGAAGAGGACGGCGTGGATTATCATTTTGCGGATACAGAAGGCTATCAGCAAATGGTGAAGAAGGGGCTTGTGATTGAGAGCCGGACCTACCACACTCACCAGGGCGACTGGACCTATTTTACGGCAGATGACGGGCAGATCGACCTTCAGACAGGGTCTTCCCTGCTGGTCGGAACCCTGGAGGTGTATACAAAGCTGCAGGAACATTTTGGCGCAGAGATGGTGGTTCCCCTTTATATAGAGGTGGAAGACGGAGACAGACTGATCCGGGCCATTATGCGGGAAAAAAGACAGAAAAAACCAGATTACGAGGAGCTGTGCAGACGCTTTCTGGCCGATGCGCGGGACTTTTCCGGTGAAAAGCTTGCCCTGGCGGGAATCAGTAAAAGGTATGACAATCAGGATCTGGAGACCTGTCTGGCGGCACTTTGCCGGGAGATCAGCCAGATTGCAAAGGAATAGGGAACTATGGAGAGAGCAATCCGAGGATATGAGGAGATCATTGGTCATGATCTGATCAAAGAGCACCTGCGGCTTGCAGTCCGTGAGAACAAGGTTTTTCATGCCTACATCTTTAACGGGGAGGATCTGGCCGGTAAAAACATGCTGGCGGCAGTCTTTACCAAGAGCCTGGTCTGCGAGGAGGGGGGAGAGACTCCCTGCAATCATTGCAAGGCCTGTCATCAGTTTGACAGCGGCAGTCATCCGGATGTCAGATATCTGGTCCGTTCCAAAGCCAGCATCGGCGTAGATGACATCCGCGAGCAGATCAATCGTGATGTGGTGATACGTCCCTACAGCAGCAGATACAAGGTCTATGTAATTGATGAGGCGGAAAAATTGACGGAGGAGGCCCAGAATGCGCTCCTCAAGACGATAGAAGAGCCGCCGTCGTACGCGGTGATCATGCTTTTGACGAATAATGTTGAAAAAATGTACTCGACCATTCGCTCAAGGTGTGTTACTCTGAATCTCAGGAGTGTAGATCAGGAGCTGATCACGCGTTTCCTGATGGAAAAGCAGCAGGTGCCGGACTACCGGGCCAGGACATGCAGCGCCTATTCCCAGGGAAATGTGGGACGAGCGATGCAGATGGCTTCCTCCGAACGTTTTTCACAGATGCTGGAGTTTGTGCAGCGTCTGGTGCGGGGGGCCAGGGATATGAAGGAGTTTGAGATCGTGCAGACGGCGCGGGAGATGGAGACCTTTCAGGAGGATATTGGCGACCTCCTCGATCTGATCACACTCTGGTACAGAGACATCCTGGCTATGAAGACCACAGGAGACAGAGAACTGCTGGTATTCGGTGAAGAGTACCGTTTTATCAGACAGAAAGCGGACACCGTGTCTGCAGCGGGGATCGGCCGCGTCCTGGAGGCTGTAGAGACAGCCAGGCAGCGGATCCGTTCCAATGTGAATTTTCACGCGGCAGCAGAGATGCTGCTGCTGGTTATAAAGGAGAATTGATATGGCAAAAATCATAGGGGTCAGATTCCGCCGTGCAGGAAAGATCTACTATTTCAGCCCGCGTGATCTGGAGATCACAGCCGGACAGAATGTGATCGTAGAGACGGTGCGCGGCGTGGAGTACGGCCATGTTTGTATAGGAGCCCGAGAGGTGTCAGATGAGTCGGTAGTACAGCCGCTGAAAGAGGTACTGCGCGTGGCGACGCCGGAGGACGATGAGAGAGAAGAGCAGAACCGGGCAAAGGAAGATGAGGCAAAGCGGATTTGCCGGGAAAAGATCGCCAAGCACGGTCTGGAGATGAAGCTGGTCGCGGCAGAGTATACTTTTGACAATAATAAGCTGCTTTTTTACTTCACGGCGGACGGCAGAGTCGATTTCCGCGAGCTGGTCAAAGACCTGGCCTCTGTTTTCAAGACCAGGATCGAGCTGCGTCAGATTGGCGTGCGCGATGAGACCAAGATCCGCGGCGGAATCGGAATCTGCGGCAGAGGCCTTTGCTGCTCTACTTATCTGAGCGATTTTGTGCCTGTTTCCATCCGTATGGCCAAAGACCAGAATCTTTCTCTGAATACTACCAAGATCAGCGGGGTCTGCGGCAGGCTCATGTGCTGCCTGAAGAATGAGCAGGAAACCTATGAATGGCTCAACAGCAAGCTGCCCAATATCGGAGACCGCGTAACGACAGATGACGGATTCCGGGGAGAAGTAAATGGCATCAATGTTCTGCGTCAGACGGTTAAGGTGGTCGTCACGCTTGACAATGATGAAAAAGAGATCCGGGAGTATGGCGCTTCCCAGCTCAGGCTCAAATCCCGCCGCCGCAAGGACCGCAAGGGCAAGGATGGCCAGAAAGCCGGCGGTGACAAGGGAGGCCAGAAGGGAAATGAGAAAGCCATGCAGGATCCCGACCTGGCGGCTTTGGAAGAGATCGAGAAAAAGGATCAAAAAGAAGGAAAGACTGCATTATAATGGAGCTTTTACTGCCGAATGAGAGAATAGACGATCTGCAGCGGAGCGGCCGCAGGATCATTCAGGATCCGGCCCGTTTCTGCTTTGGCATGGATGCCGTCCTTTTAAGCGGCTTTGCCCGGGCGGCAAGGGGAGAAAAGGCGGCTGATCTGGGGACCGGGACCGGGATTATTCCCATTTTGATGGAGGCCAGGTATCCTGGCGTACATTTTACAGGACTGGAAATCCAGGAAGAGAGCGCGGATATGGCCCGCAGAAGTGTTGCGCTCAACGGCAGGCAGGAGGAGATCCGTATCCTGACGGGCGATATAAAGGAGGCTTCAAAACTTCTGGGCAGCGGCTGCTTTGATCTGGTGACCAGCAATCCGCCTTATATGACGGCTTCGCATGGACTGGTCAATCCGGATCAGGCCAAAGCGATTGCCAGGCATGAGATTTTGTGCAGCCTGGAAGATGTAGTGCGGGAGGCATCCGGGCTTCTTCGCACGGGCGGACGCTTTTACATGGTGCACCGGCCATTCCGGCTGGTGGAGATCTTCCGGGAGATGACCCGGTATAAGCTGGAACCCAAGCGGATGCGTCTAGTCTATCCTTATCGGGACAGGGAACCCAATATGGTCCTGATTGAGGGTATCCGGGGCGGAGGGCCCATGTTGAAAATGGAAAGTCCCCTGATCATTTATGAGAGTCCGGGTGTGTATACACAGGAAGTCAAAGAGATTTACGGATATTAAAGTGAACAGACAGACATAGAAAAAGAGCAGGCGAGAAAGCCTGCTCTGCAAGTTTACGGAGGAAATAGTCATGGCCGGAAAGCTTTATTTATGCGCGACACCGATCGGAAATCTGGGTGATATCACATACCGTGTGGTGGAAACACTGAAAAATGCTGATCTGATCGCGGCAGAAGATACCAGAGGCAGTATCCGCCTGCTCAACCATTTCGATATTCATGTACCCATGACCAGTTATCATGAGTACAACAAGATGGAAAAAGGCCGGATTCTGGTGCAGAAGATGCTGGATGGGGCCAATATCGCTCTTGTAACAGACGCGGGAACGCCAGGGATCTCCGATCCGGGCGAGGAGCTGGTCAGGATGTGTCATGAGGCAGGGGTTGAGGTGACTTCTCTTCCCGGCCCGGCGGCCTGCATCACGGCTTTGACCATGTCCGGTCTCTCCACCCGCAGATTCTGCTTTGAGGGTTTTCTTCCCGTGGATAAAAAGGAGCGGGAGCCGGTCCTTGCCCGATTGGGGACAGAAACTCGCACAACTGTTTTTTATGAGGCCCCGCACCGCCTTTTAAAGACTCTGCAGATTCTGCAGGAGGCAGCAGGAGAGAGCCGGCAGATCGCTGTCTGCAGAGAGCTGACCAAGCTGCATGAGACCGTTTTCCGGGGCAGTCTGGCCGAGGCCATTTCCTATTATACCGAGAAGCCTCCGAAGGGAGAGATCGTCCTGGTCATGGAAGGGGTCTCCGAAAAAGAGCTGATCCGCAGCAGGGAGGAAAGTTTTGCGCAGATTCCGCTTAGGGATCATATGCAGCGATACCTGGATCAGGGACTGAGCAAAAAAGAAGCCATGAAAAGTGTTGCCGCGGACCGGGGCGTATCAAAAAGGGAGATCTACCAGCAGCTGCTGGAAGATTGACAGCCGCTTACCTGGCCAGGGCAGCTTTTTGTTCACCGACCGGCAGCAATCCGTCTTTCGCCATATGCTGACGGAGAACCGTAAAGGAGCAGGGGCCAATGTCCAGGATATACTTGTGGAAATCCTGGAGGGAAAAATCATCCCCTGCGAAGTCTGCTGCTTCTCTGGCAAGGCCGGAAAACTCCAGAGCGCCTATGGCGTAGGGCAGATAGGAGCCCGGATCCCCGATGATATAATCCAGGATTTCCTGAGCGGTATCGGCGTCTCCAATGCCATAGTCTGACAGATAGGTCATAATATCATCTTTATCCCAGCCCTCGTAGTGGACGCCCAGATCGATGCGGGCGTAGAGGCAGAGTGTGATCTCATCATTACGTTCCAGGACCTGTGCCAGCTTTTCGCTGACGCCGGTCCATTTATTTGCCATATGTTCCACATAGGAGGCCCAGCCCTCTGTGTAGGCCGTATAGCTCATTACCTTGCGCAGGTCAGGAGCGTCGGTGGAGGAGTAGTAGGTGATCTGATAGAGGTGGCCCGGGAAACCTTCATGGGCCAGGGTGTTAAAAAGGTACAGATTGTTATCACCGATCTGGGCCTTATTGAGATAGATTACATTGCGGTCCGGAAGATCGACGGGAGGCTGCAGGTAAAAGGCCGGATTCATGCTTTCTTCCAGAGATTCCGGAACATATTTGAGCAGGTAATCTTCGGTATATGCAGCAGGGAAATCCTTTTTGATGGCCTTTTGCAGCATGGAGATCATCTCTTTGGGGTCATCCGTGCCCACAGACAGGTCTCCCATCCATTCATAATAGACTTTGGGGTCTTTCTGAATGACCTGCGAAATGTAATTCATATCTTCATCGATCCGGGTATCGATCATGTCGATCAGCTCTTCCGGAGTAAGGCCGGTTCCGCTCTCCTGGGCTGCAAGAAGGGAATAATACTCCTTGCCATTCTCATAAAAGCACAGGCCAAGTTCATTGGTTCCGCTCCCTTTCAGCGCGGTAAGTCCGTCTGCCAGGTCCTGGTAAGCCGGGATGACCGCTTCCAGAACTGCTTTCTGATTACGGTCGGTAAAGTCTTTTTTCTCGGCATCCGTCAGATCAGGGAGATCCTGGAGCTTTTCCGGGAAGACTTCGATCAGGGCGTTGCTTTCCGGGGTTTCGATAAAGGTCCGGCAGGCTTCGATCACAGAATCCGCCATATCATCGGACATGAAAAGTCCGGCCTTTGCCTTTGCCTGTTCGAAGGCAAGGATCTGGCTGAAATAGGAAGGAAAGTCCTCCAGCAGGGTGATATAGGTCTCTACATCTTCCTTATCATAAAAGGCATACTCCGCCATCAGGACAGGCAGAAGAGAGTGCTGGCCCGAGGGTACGGTAAGTGGTTCCGAAAAATAGAAAAACTTCTCCGCATCGATGGTCTCAGAGGACTTGTAGTACTCTTCCAGCAGATCATAGGTCACCTGCTGCTGCCGGCTCAGAGAATCATAGGAAAATTCCTGCAGACGGGCATATTCCTCCTTTTCGGTTTCCATGTCAGAAGCGTCATAGACGTCCGGAACCAGGCCAAGGTCGATGCTTTCCAGTACAATGTCATACAGAGAGGGATCGGCCAGCTCATAATGCAGAGTCAGGGCGTCCGTGGAGATGATTTCGGCAAAGAGGTCATCCGTGAACCGGTCAAAGGCATCGCGGACTTCCTGGACGTCCGCAGCAGCCGTTTCTGTGTTTTCCGAAGCTTCCTGCGCCGGACTCTTTTGTCCGCATCCGCACAGGAACAGGGTCAAAAGAAGCAGCAGGGCAGTAAAAGAGCGAATGTTTCTTTTCATAGCAGGTCCTCCCTCATCACAAATCTTTTTCTTGTCAGATACTAATACTATACCATTGTTTTGAGAAAATGCATATTATATAATGGCTATAGGGAGACAGGGGACGGTTCTCTGTCTCCCTTAGAAGGGGACAGAGAACCGTCCCCTGTCTCCCTTTTCCTGGAGGTTTATATGATTTTTGATACACACGCACATTATGATCAGAAGCAGTTTGATGAGGACCGCGATGTCCTGCTTGCATCCATGCAGGCGGGCGGGATCGGCAGGATTGTCAATATCGGCTGTGATAGAATGGCCAGTGAAAAATGTATAGAACTGGCTGAAAAATATGATTTCATCTACGCGGCAGCAGGGGTGCATCCGTCTGACGCGGTCACCAGTCTGGATCCGGCGGAGGATGAGGAAACCCTGGCCGCGATCAGCCGGATGGCAGACCATGAGAAGGTGCTGGCCATCGGGGAAATCGGACTGGATTATTACTGGATCAAAGATCCGGACCAGCGGGCCCGGCAAAAGGTCTGGTTTCGCAGGCAGATCGGTCTGGCCAGAGAGAAAGGACTTCCCATCGTAATCCATTCAAGAGAGGCAGCTAAGGACACCCTGGATATTGCAAAAGAGGAGAATATCAGAGATGTGGGCGGCGTCATGCATTGCTTTTCCTATCCCAGGGAGATTGCCAGAGAGTATCTGGACATGGGATTTTTCCTGGGAATCGGAGGCGTTCTGACCTACAAGAATTCCCGGGTGCTCAAGGAAGTGGTGGCCTACGCGCCGGCGGAGAGCCTGGTGCTGGAGACGGACTGCCCTTATCTGAGTCCGGTACCCTTCCGGGGCAAGCGAAACAGCTCCCTTAACCTGCCCTATGTTGCGGAGGCCTTTGCACAGATCAAGGGGATGAGCAGGGAAGAGGTGGAAGAAGTCACATGGAACAATGCCCTCCGTCTCTACCGCATGGCAGAATAAGGGGAAAGCCCGCAGGTGCTCTCCGAATCGCCCGAGCAAACAAAAAGACCTCCCCGAGGGAGGTCTTTCCGAAAGGATTGGAATTTTGGAGGAGGTGCGGCCAGGCAGCCGCGCCTGTTGTTATGAAAAAGAAAATACACAATTTATATGAAAAAGTGCTTTCGCACTCGTTGTCTTCGTGACTTTGTTTTGTTTTGATAGGTAAAGTATACAAAAGAAATGTGTAGCTTTTGTGTACATCTTCTAAAAGAAATCTAAAAAGATGGAAGATTTTAAAAAGAAACAGGTAGGAAATTATGGAAAAACTGGTGAATCCGCAGAATACGATCGCGGTTATACAAAAATATGATTTTTGCTTTCGCAAGAAATTCGGACAGAATTTTCTGATCGACGAGCATGTCCTGAAAAAGATTATCGCCGGCGCCCAGGTCGGCAGAGAGGACATGGTCCTGGAGATTGGACCGGGTATCGGAACCATGACCCAGTTCCTGTCGGAGGCAGCCGGAAAGGCAGTTGCCGTGGAAATTGACAAAAACCTTCTGCCGATCCTGGAAGAAACACTGGCAGAATGCGAAAATGTCCGGGTCATTAACGCGGATATTATGGAGCTGGACCTGAATGCCCTGGTGGAGGAGGAAAACGGAGGCAGACCCATCAAGGTGGTTGCCAATCTTCCCTATTACATTACGACACCCATCATCATGGGACTCTTTGAGAGTCATGTACCTCTGGATTCTATCACGGTTATGGTGCAGAAAGAGGTAGCAGCCCGCATGAAGGCAGGGCCGGGCAGCAAGGATTACGGAGCGCTGTCGCTGGCTGTTCAGTATTATGCCGAACCATATATTGTGGCCAATGTGCCCCGCAACTGTTTTATGCCCCGGCCCAATGTCGACTCTGTGGTCATCCGGTTGAGCCGCTATGGCAGGCCGCCGGTTTCTGTGCAGGATGAAAAGCTTATGTTCGCTCTGATCCGGGCAGCCTTCGAGCAGAGGAGAAAGACTCTGGTCAACAGTCTGGCAGGAAGCAGCCGGCTGCAGATTTCCAAAGAACAGGCGGCGCAGGCGATCCAAAGAGCAGATCTTCCGGAAATGGTACGCGGAGAGGCGCTGACGCTGGAGGAATTTGCCTGTCTGGCAGATGCCTGCAAAGAGATTCTGGAGGAGGGCTGCTAAGAAGAACGGCGATTTCCGAGAAAAAGTAAATGTACTCCCCCTTGCCGGGGAAAAAAGAACAGGTGGTAAAGTGTTCCTGTAAGTAAAAGGGAGCGCTTTTTGCTATAAAGAAAGGATATCCGTGATGGCAACGATCACAAGACGGCTGGAAAAAGTGATGGATGAGCTGGAGAAGGAGTTTCAGGCCCTGTACACCAGAGATGATTTTGAGTGTCAGCTGAGACAGCTGCGAAAAGCGGGAAATAGTTCTGCCAGGCCGAGTATTCTGGCCAGACTGTATCTGATGCTGAAGCAGGCGGGAATCCCATTTGAGAAGGGACGCAGCCTGTCATATTACGAGACTTTGGTCAAAGAGGCAGAGATTCCGGACCTGGATGAAATAGAAGACAAGCTTCTGCAGGCTCTCTTTAAGCGGTATCAGGAATATCCCAGACCGGAAGATTATATGAAAAGGATTGTCGACCGGTTGGAAAACCCAAAGGACAACTGGGCGGATCAGCCTCTGCGCCTGCGAATTCTTCTGCAGTTTATCAAGTACGGGGACTATTTGTCTGACGCGGGGAAAAGTGGCAGGAGAGTCATTCAGGACTATGTAAAAAAGAAGACCGGCGCCAAAAAGCTTCCGGAAACGGACCAGGTTCTTGCCAATCTGGACGAAGGTGTTTTTGAAGGACTCAGAACCGCAACCAAAGCGCAGCGCAAGCCGGAGGGAAAATTCGGGCTGCTGAAGACAGCGGATGATCTGGCAGGCGGCAAGTTCCGCGAGGGCGGAGCAACCAAAAAAGATCTTTATCTTTTTGCCATGGTCTACGGTATGACCTATTATACAGGCAGGCCGGATGAGAAGATCGACTATGAAAAAGACATCGAGAAGAACCTTTTTACAGATTATTATACCAATAACCTGATGCGGTTTCTGACAGAGACCTACCGCAGCCGGAGCAGCGATTTTGAGAAAGATCCATCCGGTCAGGGGATCAATTATAAGAATTTTGCGGAAATGGTATACCTCTACTATATCCGGTGCCAGATTCCGCCGCAGGAAAAGGTCCGCCGGTCGGCTGAGATGATCCGGGAGATTACGGAAGCAGCTTTTAAGAAGGGAACGAGTCGGAAGGCGGAGGGAAAAGCGCGCGGGACAGCGGCATACAAAAATAAGATCCGGAATCCGAAGGATGCACGGGAAGAAGTGATTCTGGAACTGAGCGAAGAAGAGTTCAGGAATTACCTGCTGGAGAATTATAATTGTGACACCTACGCGGGGACCCGTATGGGAGCCGGAGGGCCGGTGGATGACAAAAAGGGAGAAATGCAGCTGGAGGACGGGCAGGAAACGGCATATATGCACTATCTTCAGATCCTGAAGAAGCTGGAAGAGCTGGATGTGCCGCGTGAGACCTGCAATTACGGGCTCTGGTTTGCAGATCTGGCTTCTTTTGACAAATTTGGTTTCCCGGATAAGTCAGAGGACAGAGAGTTTCTGGAGCTTCTTCAGGCAATCAACAATTATCTTGGAAATACGGTAGAAGAAGAAGTCAGCGAGGCTGATCTGGCCAGAGAAAGAGCAGAAGCATCAAAAGCCAGGACCAAAGCACTCTATGTCTCTTCGCCAAAGAGTGTTACCAGGACTTGTATGCTTGTGGCGTACTATTACTACTTCAATGCATTCTATGAGGCAGATGAGGATATCAGAGGCAAGAGCTTTAAGGAAATCTTTCATTTATTCAAGAATGGGCTGGACAGGCATCTGCTGCCTGCTGGTTACCAGCTGGTCAGCGGAAGAAATATCATCGATGTGGTCGTGATTTTTTCTTCGTATGCCTTTTTGAATGAATAGAGACATATAACGACGGAGGACGCAGAGGGTTGATAGAGATTTACAGAGGCATCGGGAAAAGACACTGGAAAGCAGGGCAGGAAAATCAGGACGCTGTGGCTTTTCGGGAAAAAGGGCCGGTTTCCGTGATCGCCCTGGCGGATGGCGTATCCGCCTGTAAGTGGTCAGGACAGGGAGCCGTCTGCTGCGCGGATGCGGCGGCCGGTCTTCTGCTGCAAAAGGGAAATATTCTGCTTGACGCAGATCAGAAGGAAAGCGCGGACTTTATTACTTCCCATGTCGTGTACAGGCAGCGGCTTCTGGCACGGAGTCAGAAGCATCCGGAGACGGAATATGCCAGTACCCTGGCAGCGGTATTCTGTGACAGGCGGGCTCAAAAACTCTTTTACTGCAGCCTGGGGGACAGTCTGATCCTGACGGTACGGCAGGGTGAATGTCAGATTCCCCTGCTTCCTCCGGACAGCTCCGAAGGCTGCTGCGTGACTATGACAGAGCATGCGGAACGGGGAATGCGAACCGGCGTGATGGATCTGAGCGGAATGGAAGCGGTTTTTCTCTTTTCCGATGGAGCCTGGACCTTCCTTTTTGAGGAAGGCAATCTGAAAGCAGATGTACGTACCATGATTGGGAATCGCTGGTACGGAGACCTGCGGGATTATCTGAAGAGTCAGAACGGTCAGGATGATTGTAGTTTCATATCCATTGATCTGTGCAATATGGTTAGGAGGAAAGCGGCATGATCGAGCGTAGAGCACTCAAAGACTCGGTTCTGGTGTGCGGGGAGAGTGATGGAAAGCGGTTTACCAGGCGCTTTAAGATCGTAAAGAAGGTAAGTGAAGGTGCATTTTCTCTCTGCTATGAGGCCTACCATGAAGGGAGCGGGCGGGGGATCCTCAAGGAATTTTATCCGAAGAGCGCGGCCATCGCCGCGGAGCGCAATGCACAGGGACAGTTGTTCTTTCCGGAAGGGCTCGAGGCGGCCCGGAAGCAGTTTCAGGACCAGTTAAGGCAATATCTGGAAGCATATCACATGCTGACAGCGGCAAAGCAGAAGCAGGAATACGCGGAACTGGAAACCTTTATTCCGGATTTCGAGATCTACTACGGTTGTGATGAGGAGAAAAACATCATTGGTACCGCGTATATATGGACCAGTACAAAACTGGAATCCTTCGAAAAACTTTGTGAGGAAATCCATAAAAAACCGGCAGAAGCACCGGAGCAGAAAATGGTGACTGCGCTGCGGGCTGTAGAATCTCTGGCAAAATGCATCTGTATGCTCCATAAGGAGGGGCTTGTCCACAGGGATATCAAGCCTTCCAATTTCGGTTTCATCCGCCGGGGCAGTGAAGTACTTACCCAGACTCTGACCATGTTTGATGTGGACTCGATCTGCTCTGTCTTTGACCCTCCGGAAGAACTCATGGGAACAGAAGGTTTTATGGAACCGGAGGCGGCTTTTGAGCAGCCCAATAACCTGACCGATATCTATGCGATTGGCGCGACACTCTTTTACGCGGTTGCCGGATCTGATGAAACAAAAAGCAGCGGATACTATTACCGGGAGGACTATTATCCTCAGCTGCGGGACCTGATCAACACGTCGGATCTGGTCTGTGCTTCCGAAGCCAATTCGCATCCCAGACTGCGAGACGCCCTGACCCGTATTCTGGAAAAGAGCCTTTGCGTAAGAGGCCGCCGCTATAGCTGCTGTGAAGAACAGCTGGAAGATCTGGAGACGGCTCTGTATTACGCTCTTCCCTCGGAGATTGCGAAAAAAGTCCGCAATGGGGAACAGTGGGTTCTGCAGGATGCTCTCCGGTCTCTGGACAGGGAAAAAGTGAAAAATACTTATCTGGCCATCCAGTATCATCTGTACAGGCATCCTCTTTATACCGATTTGCCGGAGGAGGCTCCGGTGCTCAATATCATGCTTGCCGGATTTGGAAGCGTCGGACAGAAGTTTCTGGATGCCTGCCTGCAGGTAGGCCAGCTGCCGGGGAAAAAGCTTTCGGTTACTGTTCTGACTGACGATTTGGAGGATAAGACACTCTATCTGACAGACAGGCCCCAGCTGGCAGATTTTTATGATTTTGACAGTTCACTGGGAGGGGGAGAAGAAAGCTACGGCAGTGTCCGCTTTGTCCAGTTGAGTTTTTCAGAAAAGAGCAGCAAAAAGAACGTCGATCTGCTGCAGGACTATCTCTGCAATCTGGGAGAGGAAGAGCAGCCGCATTATATCTTTGTTGCTTTGGGCGATGATGTGGCCAGTCAGACCGCAGCCGGTGCCTGCAGAGAAGCCGCCCAGGTGCTGGAGATCTCCTGTCAGATCAGCTGCGTGTGCGAGAAATCCCATTTTCCGGCAAGGAAATATCCAGGTATTCTGCCGGTTTTCGTCGGTGCAGATATCAAAAAGGATCCGCTCAGCATGGAAATAGAGCGGATGGCTTTTAATAGCCATCTGGTCTGGGAGAAGAACCTGAATGTAGACTTTCGCTCCGTCAAGGCAGACTTTCTGCGTCCTTACAATCATGATTCCTGCGTGGCGAACGTTCTTTCTCTCAAGTACAAGCTTTATGGAATCGGAATCGACCTGGACAAGGCTGGTCCTTACAAGGCTGCCGTACTGATGGAAGGCAGGGGACTGACCAGCGGCAAGAAAAATAATGAGGTCAAGAATGAGCTGATCTGGCTGGAGCACCGTCGCTGGGTGACGGAGAAACTCTGCATGGGTTGGCGCTCCATTCAGGATCCGGAGGAGTGCGCAGACGGTGTAACCAGGGACGAGCGTGCAAAACGGCATCTCTGTATCCGGCGAAGCCGTCCGGACCAGATGCTGGCAGCCCGGTTTGCAGCCAATGAGCATGCATTGTGGGATACCGCGGCGGAAAGCGAGCTGGAAAAACTGGATGATCTGGACCGCATGTCTGTACTGCTGCACAGGGCTTATGTCCGCAGAGCGGAAGAGATCCGGAAAAAGAATCTGCTGACCGGAAGCATCATGCGGGGTATCCGTATGCTGCTAGAGGGGAATAAGGAAGCCAGCCGGGCCTTTCAGGAGTGGTATGTCTGCCTCCAGGATATCTGGAACGGAGATCGCGGCAAAGGAAGGCTCTATCAGGGTTTGAAAAACGATTTCCTGGAAGCGGCAGCCGGATTGCCTGAGTCAGGCAAAAAGGCGCTGCAGGAGCAGATCAAGGCATTTGAGGCGCTTTTTGATCCCATCCGTCTGAGCACGGAGTACCGGGATTGGAAGCAGGATGACGCCGCATTGATCGAGAACATTCCTTTCATTCTGACATATACGGAAAATGCCTATCTGGTTATTCCCTTTGAGACCGGCGGCAGCACGCAGGGGTTTCACAATGTCGCTTCCGCGACTGTGGTCAATCCGGCAAGGATTCTTTACCTCTTCCTTGCGGAAAAGAAGCAGGATCTGGAAGAACTTGGCAGAAGCCTTCCCTATATTTCTGCATATATGAAAAAGAAAGAGATCCGGGCAGAGACAGAGCTGATTGCAATTTGCAGAGGAAATGTTTTTACCGGGTCCCAGGAAGATGCAGAGGATATGCTGCGCAGGCAATCCGGCGGCAGACTCCGCCGGATCCGGATGATCCAGGCGGAAGATACGGAAGTATTTGTCAGGGAACTGGAGGCCTATCTGCGGCAGAGAAGCCGGGGCAAAACCATTTTTGCTCTGGAGCGCAATGAGACCGGTCTTTCCCGTCTTCTGGAAGGAGCAGGTCTGTACAGCCGCTTCTCCAGCTATAGCTTTGATTCGCAGCAGGCGCTTTTTTCTACGTCTTCGGATGCGGTCATGTTCCGTTTTATCCGGAAAAAGAACTTTATCACAGCAGCGGATATGGCTTCTGTACGCCGGTCTGCAGGAACCGGCAGCAGGCAGCCGGAGTTTTATGAAGATTATAAAAATCTGTGGGCCCGCTACAGTGAGAATCCGCTCGCATGGAAGCTGCTTTGCAGGACACTTTCTGATCATGCGGCAAACAAGGATATCCTTGCAGCATTCCGGATTAAGGAAGAGAGGGACAAAATCAGGCAGGCACAGCTGCGCCGCTATCTGCTGCCTTTTTCCTGCAGCAGAAGTGCGGGCAGAATCGTGAATTACCTGGTCGAAAGCGGAGCAGCGGAGAAGGGCAGCTGTGTAGAAGCATTCTCTTCGGGGGCCTGCCAGGTAAGGATTCTGGACCGCTGTAACTATGCAGACCAGTATGACAGGCTTTTTGCAGCAGTCTATGAACTGATGGATCCGGATGCCATCCGTGTCTGGACAGAAGCCAAAAGTCATACCGTCCGGGCTGCTTTTGACGATCTGCGTGCGGACGGAATCCTGATAGGCGGAAACAGAAAAAGTCAGTTTCTTGCTCTGCTGCGTTATTTTCAGGACAAAGGATATATCACCAGGCTTCGTGAGGAAGCAGATGACAAGGTCAGCTTTGTCTACGCGACCCGGCAGATCAAAGAGCTTCTGACAACCGAAGGGAAAATGCTGGAGATTTACACCTATCATATGGCCAAAGAGACCGGACAGTTTGATGATGTGGTCAGCAGTTACGAGATTGAATGGGAGGATACGGATGATCTCAGAAATGAGTTTGACTGTATTCTGACCAGAGGATTTAAGACTCTTTTTGTCGAATGTAAAGCCCGCGCGGAGCTGGAGCAGAACTACTATTTTAAGATCGCAGGTCTTGCCCGTCAGTTCGGGGTCAATACGACAGCCGTAATGATCGCGGATACCAGGGAGAAAGAAGGCGGCGAGAGAGCTGCCGTCAACGAGATGCAGAGAAAACGCGGCGAGATGATGAATGTGATCACCATCTGGAAGAGGGAGGAGATCAATAATATCGGTCAAACCCTTTTAAGAATTATAAACGGGAAATACGTAGTTACAGAAGAATGACCGGGCGGAGAACCGCTGATTTTATTAAGAATGGTCACAATATGACAGGGAGAGGCTGCCTGCAGAAAAAAAACTGCAGGCAGCCTCTCTTTTTCTTGACATTCTGTGTCAAAGGATTATAATTAAGTTTAGCATTACGTGATTTTTTGTTTAATAGAAAACATAAAGTTTTATAAGAAACACCTTGTTTTATATTAGGAAACAGGAGGCAGTATGGATATCGGGCTGAAAATCAAGCGTCTGCGGATCAAAAACCGGCTGACTCTGGAGGAGCTGGCGGTCAGAAGCGAGCTGACCAAGGGATTTCTTTCCCAGGTAGAAAGAAATCTGACATCCCCCTCGATCGCGACACTGGAAGATATTCTGGAAGCGCTGGGGACGACGCTGGGCGAGTTTTTCGCAGAAGAGAAAGAGGAAAAAGTCGTTTTTACAGACGATGATTATTTTGTCAGTGAACAGGATGGCTACGAGGTCTGTTTTGTGGTGCCCAATGCCCAGAAAAATGACATGGAACCCATTATCCTGAGCCTGAGCCCCCAGATGGAATCCAGGCATTATGATCCCCTGGAGGATGAGGAATTCGGATATGTCCTGAAGGGCACGATCGAGCTTCATTACGGGGAAGCGGTTTACACGGTGAAAAAAGGGCAGACCTTTTATATAGACGGAGGCAAAGGGCACTATCTGCGCAACGCGGGCAAGTCCGAAGCCAGGGTGCTCTGGGTGAGCACGCCGCCTTCATTTTAAAGCAGGAGGAGCGCCACGAGATGGAAAAAATAATTGAGCTGAAGAATCTCACGAAAAATTTTGGAGACCAGCAGGTTCTGAAAGGAATCAATCTGGACATTCATCAGAATGAATTTCTGACCCTTCTGGGCCCCAGCGGCTGCGGCAAGACCACGACCCTCCGGATCATAGCAGGCTTTGAGGAGCCCAGCGGCGGCGAAGTCCTCTTTGACGGGATTGACATTTCCGCCGTTCCTCCCTACAAGAGAGAGGTCAATACGGTATTCCAGAAATATGCTCTCTTCCCGCACATGAATGTGTTTGATAATGTAGCTTTCGGTCTGCACATCCGCAAGGTGGACAAACAGATTGTGGAGACCAAGGTCAGAAGAATGCTGGATCTGGTCGGCCTTTCGGATTATGAGAACCGTGATGTGACCCTGCTTTCCGGCGGACAGCAGCAGCGAGTGGCGATTGCCCGCGCCCTGGTCAATGAGCCCAAGGTCCTTTTGCTGGATGAACCTCTGGGAGCCCTGGATGCCAAGCTGCGCAAGGAGATGCAGTTTGAGCTGAAAAAGATCCAGAAAGAGATCGGAATCACGTTCGTCTTTGTTACCCATGATCAGGAAGAGGCCCTGACCATGTCTGATACGGTTGTTGTCATGAATGAGGGAACCATCCAGCAGATCGGATCCCCGATCGATATTTATAATGAGCCGGAGAACCGTTTTGTTGCCGGCTTTATCGGAGAGTCCAATATCATCGACGGCATCATGAATGAAGATTTCCTGGTGACCTTTGATGATGTGCAGTTTGAATGCGTGGACAACGGATTCCCCAGGGACGAGCCGGTCGATGTCGTGCTCCGTCCGGAGGACATTGATATCGTAAAGCCCGAGGAAGGCAAGCTGCAGGGCGTAGTGCGCTCGGTTACCTTCAAGGGTGTTCATTATGAAATCGTCGTAGAGACCCGGCACAGAAAATACAGGATTCACACGACAGATTTCTGCGCGGTTGACACACCGGTTGGTCTGACCCTGACACCGGATGACATCCATGTTATGTGGAAAACACCTTACTGATCATAGGACGGGAGAGGATATATGAGACATTTCAGAAAACTTTCGATGCCCTATCTGATCTGGTGCATCATTTTCATACTGATCCCCCTGGTGCTGATCGTGCTCTACGCATTTACCACGGTCGGCAATCACGTGATCAGTCTCAATTTTTCACTGGCGAATTTCGCCAAGATCAATGACCCGACTTATATCCGGGTCTTTATCAAATCCTTTGAGCTTGGCGTGATCACGACGATCATCTGCTTTATCGGGGGCTATCCGCTTGCCTTCATTATCTCCAGGCAGAAAGAGAGTGTGCAGGACCTCCTGATCCTCCTGGTCACCGTACCGACCTGGATCAATATGCTCCTGCGTACCTACGCCTGGATGAATATTCTGGCAGATAACGGCATTATCAACGGGCTGCTGTCCAGGCTTGGCCTGGGCCAGGTCACCATGATGTATACCAATTTTTCCGTTGTGCTGGGCATGGTCTGCAATTTTATGCCCTTCATGATCATTCCGATTCACACCTCCCTGAGCAAGATGGATGGATCTCTGATCGAGGCAGCCATGGATCTGGGGGCCAACCGCCTGCAGACCTTCCGGATGGTCATTTTCCGCCTGTCTATGCCGGGTGTAATCAACGGCGTGGTCATGGTCTTCCTGATGGCGATCTCTTCCTTCGTCATTCCCAAGCTGCTTGGCGGCGGACAGTTCGTCCTGATCGGAAACCTGATCGAGTCCCAGTTCATCTCCATCGGCGACTGGAACTTCGGCAGCGCGATTTCTACGATCCTCGCGGTACTCATCCTGATCGCTATGCGCCTGATGAAGTCCATGGATCTGAAAGAAGCCGAGGCCAACTAGGAGGTGCATATGAGAAAACAAACCGGAATACTGTCGAAACTCTATATCGCCGCCTGTTTTGCCTTTTTCTACCTGCCCATTGTGGTGACGGTGATCTTTTCCTTCAATTCATCCAAATCACTGTCACGTTTTTCGGGATTTTCCATGCGCTGGTATGCATCCCTGCTGGGCAACGGTGAGATCGTAAAAGCGGTCTATGTATCTGTCACCATCGCCATTCTGGCAACGGTGATCTCCACGGTTCTGGGAACCATGACAGCCATCGGCCTTTCCAGGCAGAGAAAGGTGCTCAGGGACGCCATTCTGGGAATGAATGATATCCCCATTCTGAATCCGGATATCGTGACGGCCATCTCCTGGATGCTCCTCTTCTCGTCCATGGGACTGCAGAAGGGCTATCTGACCATGCTGCTGGCCCACATCGGCTTTTGTACGCCCTTTGTCATTACCAGCGTGTATCCCAAGGTGCGCAGCCTGGATCCCAACCTGGCAAATGCGGCCATGGATCTGGGAGCAACGCCTGCCCAGGCTCTTTTCCGGGTCATTATTCCCATGATCCGGCCCGGCATCTTTGCAGGAGCCCTTCTGGCCTTTACCATGTCCTTTGACGACTTCGTGATCTCCTATTTCGTCACAGGCAACGGCGTGAAAAATATTTCGATTGTTGTTTATAACATGACAAAGCGCATCAATCCTACAATCAATGCGCTTTCCACAATCGTCATCGCAGTCATTTTTGCCATCCTGCTTGTGATGAGCCTGCTGCCCAAGAAGGCGGTTTCGGAAGGAAAGGTTTCCAGCAGGAGCGGAGTCCGGGGCGGAAAAATCCGCAAGTGGATCGCTGCCTGCGTGGTGATCGTAATCGTAGCGGGACTGAGTGCCCTTATGTATAGCGGCGCTAACGCGCAGCCGGCAGTCCTCCGCGTCTATAATGCCGGAGAATATGTGGAACCCGCCCTTCTGGACCAGTTCCAGGAGGAATACAACTGCACGGTCATCTATGAGACCTTCGAGTCCAACGAGATGATGTACACCAAACTGCAGGCCGGGGATGAGTATGATATCCTGGTTCCTTCCGATTACATGATTGAGAGGCTGATCCGGGAAGATTACCTGCAGCCGGTCGACTGGTCTCTGATCGAGAATAAGGATGCCATCAATCCGGATATCATGAACCTGTCCTACGATCCGGGAAATGTCTATTCCGTTCCCTATTTCTGGGGCAGCGTCGGCATTCTGTATGATACGACCGTTGTGGATGAGAAGGATCTGGAAGACGGCTGGAATCTCCTGCAGAATCCCAAATACGCAGGCAACCTCTATATGTATGACTCGGAGAGGGATTCCTTCATGGTTGCCCTGAAAGCACTGGGCTATTCCATGAATACCAGCGATGAAAAGGAAATCCGGGAGGCCTATGACTGGCTGATCCGCCAGAGAGACAACATGAAACCCATCTACGCGGGCGATGATGCCATGGACAATATGATCGCCGGCAATAAGGCCATTTCCGTGACCTATTCGGGAGACGCTACCTACGCCATTTCCGAGAATGAGGATCTGGATTACTTCCAGCCCGAAGAAGGCACCAACCTCTGGTATGATGCCATGGTCATCACAAAGAACTGTGAGAATGTAGAGCTTGCCCATGCTTTCATGGACTTCATGCTGCGGGAGGAGTCCGCGGAGCTCAATACCCTCTTTATCGGCTATACCACTTCGGTAGAGAGCGTCTACGAAAAGATGCAGGAAGAGGATTTTGAGGGGATTGAAGCTTACGTTCCCAGGGTCGGACACCCCAATGATGAGATCTTTGCCTATCAGGATGCCCAGACCAAAAAGCTTTACGCAGAGCTCTGGACTAAGGTAAAAGCCCAATAATCCTGCTTGTTGAGAAAATCTATCAAAAGCATCTCTGTGGTTAGTTGACAGTAACCATGGGGATGCTTTATAATTTTCTTTGTTAGATGATAATGAGAATTATTAACAGTAATCAGGATGCAGAGGTGATCGTCACGGCAGAGAACATAACAGCGGCAAGCAATGAACAGTATCAGAGAATCGCAGATGGAAAGGAGCAGATTATCGAACTGCTTCGCCGGCAGGGGTTCCGTATCACGAAACAGCGCCGGCAGATTCTGGATGTGATTTTTGACTATGAATGTGCCAGCTGCAAAGAGATATACTATAGGGCGATCCAGAAAGACAGCAAGATCGGCATGGCAACCGTCTACCGGATGGTAAACACACTGACTGACATCGGCGTCCTCAAGGTGACATCCTTTAAACCGCAGACCCGAAGCGGCGCTGGAAACGGATGCGAGATTACGACCATCCGGCATGGAGTCGTTGAGCTTACGGAAATGGAATGGAAAAGCCTGCTCTCAGCAGCTTTGCAGAAAAAAGGAATCAATCCGGCAGAAGAAATCACGAAAGTAGTGATTAAATAATAATAATTCTCAAAATCAATACTTGACAAAAGAAAATGAAGCTGATATCATAGCATCAGAAGTTAGCAACAGCTAACCTCTCTCATGACTCTTCCATGAATACCCGGTTGAGAGAGATATATATGATTTCGTACACACAAAGAAGACCGCGCTTCCCCCTCAGGAGCAGCGGTCTTCTTTGTGTATTGCCCGCGCGCCGGCGGCAGTATCCTTGATACACCGATCATGAATATAATGAATTATTTTCTCATAAAAAAACAGACAAATGCACTTGAATTAGCTATAGCTAACTGCTATAATAACGTCATCCGGTTAGGAACAACTAACTATTTTATTCAAAAAAGGAGTATCAGCATGGTTATCCAGGAGCGTGAGGATATGGAGAGGGAGATTCAGAGACTGGCCGCGGAGCAGTGCGCGCCGGTCATGTTCGGCATCAAACCATCCAACCTTCTGATCATCGACTCCGGATATGACCCTGTACTCATGTCGGTAGTCGCAGGAACGGGTTTAAAAGTCCGCTGTTTTTATTACGGAGGCAGCAGACAGATCTGGTTTATGTATCATGAAAAAATGCTCATCAGCTACCTTGCAGACCCTGAAATCCTGGAGTTTATGCAGGAATATGGATATACAAAAGATATGACGCTTGGCAAGGTCCTGCTGCATGCGGCGCAGCGGTTTCGTGAGTACAAAAAAGGGCTTGCTCCCTTCCCCCATGAGATGGGGATTCTGCTGGGATATCCGCTCTGCGATGTGCGGGGTTTTATCGAAAACGAAGGAAGAAACTATCTTTGTACCGGATACTGGAAGGTATACGAAAATGAGGAAGAGGCAAGAAGGATCTTTTCCATGTACGCAAGAGTAAAAGAAGCCGCCCTGCAGATGGTCCGCAGCGGACTTCGGGTTCAGGAGATCAGACAATGCCGGCCGGCATTCTGAAATATAAAAAGCAATATTGATTGAGCAGGAGGAATTTGAAATGGCAATTGTAGTAGCTTACTGGAGCGGAACAGGCAATACAGCAAAGGGAGCAGAGCTTGTGGCAGACGGCATCAGAGAGGCCGGCAAAGAGGCTCAGGTAGTGAATGTAGAAGAGTTCGCAGCAGCCGGATTAAAGGACTGCCCCGTATTTGCGCTTGGATGCCCCGCAATGGGAGCTGAAGTTCTGGAAGAGGATACCATGGAAGGCTTTGTTGCAGAGGTAGAGTCTTTTGCAGCGGGCAAGAAGATTGGTCTTTTCGGCTCCTACGGATGGGGAGACGGCGAGTGGATGCGTGACTGGGTAAAGCGCATGGAAGATGCAGGCGCAGCAGTTTACGGCGGAGAGTCCGCGATCTTCATGAATGAGCCCGATGGCGCAGAGGATGATCTCAAGGGCCTGGGCAAGGAGCTGGCAGCACTGTAAAAAAGCGCAAACCGGCAGGCAAAGAGGAGAGAAAAAGGAGGACAGGGCATGAGTATTGTTATCATTGGAGGCCATGACAGGATGGTCAGCCAGTATAAAAAGATCTGTAAGTCGCATAAGTGCAAGGCAAAGGTGTTCACACAGATGCCGGCGGATCTGGCCAGGCAGATCGGATGCCCCGACCTGTGCATTCTCTTTACCAATACGGTATCCCACAAGATGGTGCGCTGCGCACTGGATGAAGCAGAGAGAAAAAGCTTCAAGGTTGTGCGCAGTCACACCAGCAGCGGCTGTGCTCTGGAAGGGATCCTTCTCGAGCATGCAGTCTGAGCTGGGAATACACAAAAGACAGTCATCTTTACAGGAATCATTCCTGAAAGGTGACTGTCTTTTTGTCGTTAATCTGTATGGTCAAAACTTACTGCTTTTGTGATTTCAAATACAAGTCTTTTAAAATCTGGAAACTTTCCTCGCTGAGGACATGTTCGACGCGGCAGGCATCTTTGGCAGCTGTATCAGCCGAAACACCGATCATCTGCAGGTAGCCGGCAATGATATTATGGCGTTCGAATACCCGGATAGCGATTTCCCGGCCTGCCTCTGTCAGGGACAGATGGCTGCTGTCATCCATGTTGACGTATCCGTTCTCACGCAGGCGCTTCATAGCAACGCTGACACTGGGCTTGGAAAAGCCAAGGTGTCTGGCAACATCGATGGAACGTACGACATCCTTCTCCAAAGAGAGCATATAGATTGTTTCAAGATAATCTTCCGGAGATTCCTGCATCTTCATGGCAAATGATTCCTTTCTCTAAAGATTATGTATATATTACCACACTTTGCAGACGAAGGCAAAGACAGTAAAAAACTTTTCAGCGGTTGTAAAGGGAATTTTTATCTGTTATGATTAAAAAAGCGAAAAATGAAGGAGGTCACAGACTGTGTCTGGAAATTATATCGGGACGATTTTTGTTGTTGCGGTTTTTGCAGTTATTTTGCTCTATATCATCTGGAAGCCGTATCTTCGCGGGAAGAAGGTGCAGGCGGTCGTGGATGGTCATTGCCATCCGGCGGACGGAGAGGACAGGGAGCTGATCTATATCTGCCGTTTTGCCTACAGAGATCAGAAGGGCGGCAAGAAGCAGTATTGCTATTCCAGGCGTCGTTTTGACACACAGGCGGAAGCGCGCGCGGAGTATCCCAAGGGCAAGGAAGTAGAGCTGCGGGTATTTGACAATCCTGACCGCAAGGATATGCCCAATGCCATGATCATGGGAGATCAGTCTGATCTGCGCCGTACGATCCTGTATACAGTTGCTCTGCTGGTCGGAGTGTCCGCCGTGCTGGTTGGAAACCTCTACCTGGATACCCATGTGAAGTTTTAAGCCATGCTGCTGACAACACTTTGCTATATGGAGCGGGACGGGCAGTATCTGATGCTGCACCGGACCAAGAAGGAAAAAGATATCAATAAGGATAAATGGATCGGCATCGGCGGCAAGTTTGAGGATAAGGAGAGCCCGGAGGACTGTCTGCTGCGGGAGGCTTTTGAGGAGACCGGCCTGCATCTGACAGACTACCGTTTCCGGGGAATTGTGACCTTTGTGACAGACCGCTATGAGACAGAATTTATGCATCTGTACTCCGCTTATGATTGGGAAGGGGATATGGAGGTCTGCGATGAGGGAGATCTGGAATGGCTTCCCATGGAAAAGGTCTTTGACCTGAAGATCTGGGAGGGAGATAAGATTTTTTTCTGGCTCATGCAGCACGATGCGCCATTTTTCTCACTGAAACTGGAATATATCGGCGACGAGCTGATGGTCTATGCCCTGGACGGTGAATATCACCGCCGCCGGGAGGGCGGACCGGATCTGTTTACGGAGTTTCTGGAGACTTGCGCGCCGCACTGTAACTGCGCCAGGTAAGCTGCTGCACCGCCGGGATAGAAGGGGAGACCGAGGGTATGAAAAAAACAGAATATTTTATTCATTCAACCAACGGGAAAAGCAGGCTGCATGTGATAGAGTGGCAGCCGGAAGGAGAAATCCGGGCGATCCTGCAGATTGCGCACGGGATGGCGGAGTATATCGACCGCTATGACAGATTCGCCTCAGATCTGGCGGATCAGGGCATTCTGGTTATCGGAAATGACCATCTGGGCCACGGGCAATCCGCGGAGGATGACGAGGAACTGGGATACTTTCCGGGAGGCGGAAAGTCGGCAGTGGTTGTTGCCGATCTGTACAGGATCACGACGCAGATCCGGGCCAAACATCCTGAGGCGCCTTTTTTCCTGATGGGCCACAGCATGGGCTCTTTCCTGGCCAGACGCTACATCATGGAGCACGGAACAGGACTTTCCGGAGCTATTATCATGGGAACCGGCGCCCAGCCGCCGGCCACGCTCAAAGCAGCCAAAGCTCTTGCGGGGACGGTAGGACGCCTGCGCGGCGAACATTACCGCAGTCCCTTGCTCAATAATCTGGCATTCGGGGCCTATAACAAACGGATCCCGGATGCGGCAACGCCCTTTGACTGGCTGTCGGTCAATCCGGAAAATGTGAAAAAATACATCGCGGATCCTCACTGCGGCTATGTTTTCACAGTAAACGGATTCCAGACCCTTTTTGACGTCATCGGCTATATCCAGGAGGACGCCCATATCAGAAAGATCCCCGCAGATCTTCCTCTGCTCTTTGTGGCCGGAGAAGAAGATCCGGTTGGCGGCTACGCGAAGGATGTGAAGGCTGTCGCCAGTGCTTACCGCAAGGCAGGCATCAAGGAGATCAAAGAGATCTACTATAAGGGCTGCCGGCATGAGATCCTCAATGAGGAGGCCTATCCGCAGGTAGCAGCTGATATCAGGGCTTTTCTGGAGGCACATATCTGATAGGGCACAAGATCACAGGAATACAAAAACGGAGAATGCAGGGGCAGAAGCCCGGACATTCTCCGTTTTTCGTTTTTGAGTGATTCTTTTATGCTTTTACTTCAGAGTTACCTTCAGCTGTACCGGGTTGTGATCGGAACAGGCAAAGCCCTGGTCCAGAGTCCGGCTGGCCTGATCCGCCTGCAGCGGTATGTCAACAACGGCAGCAGGGGTCAGTGTCTGGAAAGGATCCGGATCCGGCTGCCGGCCTCCTCCCCGCCGGCGTGTGTGATCAGTCTGCTGAAGCGGTCGGACATCTCCTCCTCCCAGGCAGAGCTGCCCCGCAGGATCAGGATCTCATCACAGCAGGGCAGGGCTCCGGCAGCAGGGAGGGCTGCGCCGAAGTCCAGAAAGACCTGCTCATAAGAAGTATCGGTGCGGAGGGCCTGGGCCAGCTGCCTCCAGTCCGCCGCGGAGAGCTCGCCAAGCTCGCCCGGATACTGGGCGGGCAGCAGGTAGTCAAATCCGCTGCTTCGGACCATCAGGGCGATGCGGGAGCCCAGATTCTCCCGGTACTGCTTCAGATAATAGATCAGGGCGGAGATTCCTTCCCCCGCATCCTCCAGAAAAGAGCCGCGGGAGGGAACCTGCTCCATATTCAGATACAGAGCGGGGCCGGCGGTCGCGGCCTCCCGGATCCGGGCAAGGACAGCCTCGGAGACCTCCGGACCGCAGGAAGGCGTATACAGGGCGGTAATCCGGAAACCATGCGCGGCAAAGGAATCCGGCGGCAGAGACCTGCCGCTGTGATCCAGAAAGCACCGCTGCAGGGCATCCAGAAGGACAGAGGCGCTGCAGTACTTGTAGATGCTGGCATCGGCTCCCTCCGCCTGCGCGCCGTCCTCAGTCAGGACCAGGACCGGGCAGGTCCGGGGAAGGTCCCTGTACCGGGGCCAGACAGAGGCATCGGCCATCACAGCATCTGCCTGGCGCAGATCGTCTGCCGGGCAGGGATGCTGCAGAAAAAGCCGGACCAGGAAGGGTGAATCATCACGCCCGGCGATATATCTGGCCAGCCGGCCGCCGTAATCCGGATCTGTTTCCAGAAGGATGAGAGTCAGTGTCTTCATCAGTAAAGCCCCCTTTGTGAAATGGTACTCTTATCCTATACCGGGGACGAAGGCTCTGTAAATACAAAGATATCGGGAGAATTCGACAAGTGAGCCATTTGGTGGTACAATGGCAGAAGGAAAATCATATCAGCAAAAGCGAGGAGGATATATCGTATGAAGGATGAGAATTGCATTTTCTGTCTGCTGGCTGGCGGAGATATTCCCACAGCAACACTCTACGAGGATGACCAGTTTCGTGTGATCCTGGATGCAGGTCCGGCCACTAAGGGACACGCCTTGATCCTGCCCAAGCAGCATTATGCAAACATTTTTGAGATTGATGAGGATGTGCTCCGCGATCTGATCGTGCTGGGGAAAAAGGTAGCATCAGCCATGAAGGAGGCCCTGGGCTGCGACGGCGTCAATCTGGTCCAGAACAACGGCGAATGCGCAGGACAGACGGTATTTCATTTCCATCTGCATGTCATCCCGCGCTACGAAGGCGATGGGCAGAAGATCGGATGGGTTCCGGGAACGGTTGATCCCGAGACCCAGGAAGAGCTTGTCAAAAAGCTTTCTGCAGCTCTTTCCTGACAGGGGACGCAGGAGCGCTGCTGTATCGTGTAAAAAAGAAAACAGGCTGCCGCATTTTCTGCAGGCAGCCTGAATGTTTATTCAGCGCTTGATCGCGAGTTTATCCAGAAGGTCCGCAATCAGGGTAATGGCCTGATCCTGCGGGCTTTTTGACATGGTATCGATGTAGCTCTGCCGGTTTTCAAAGACCTCATGAATGGTCTGCAGCAGGCTGATGTTATTGACATCCTCCTCATAGAGAAGATAGGAAAAGCCCTGTTTCTCAAAAGACTCCGCATTCAGAAGCTGGTCTCCGCGGCTGGCGACGGCAGGCAGGGGAATGAGGATGTTGGGCTTGCGCAGAGCCAGCAGCTCGCAGATGGCGTTGGCGCCGGCGCGGGAAATCACCAGGTCGGCAGCGGCCATCAGATCCGGCAGCTCTTTGCTGATAAATTCATACTGTACATAGCCCGGAGTGGCGGTAAGCTTCGGATCCAGGTTGCCCTTTCCGCAGAGGTGGATGATGTGAAAGTCCGGCAGCAGCTGCGGCAAAATAGCACGCACTGCATCATTGATAGCGACGGAGCCCAGGCTGCCGCCGATGATCAGGATAACCGGCTTGTCACCGGAAAAGCCGCAGAAGTCCAGTCCTGCCTGGCGGGTTCCTTCAAAAAGTTCCTGGCGGATGGGAGATCCGGTCAGAATGGCTTTGCCCTCCGGGAAATCCTCAACCGTTTCCGGGAAATTGCAGCAGACAGCGTCTGCGGAAGGAATGCTGATCTTGTTGGCCAGTCCCGGTGTCATATCAGACTCGTGGATCACGACCGGGATACCCAGCCGGTGAGCGGCCAGCACAACAGGTACAGAGACGAAGCCTCCTTTGGAAAAAACGACGTTGGGACGGATTTTTTTGAGCCATTTGCGGGCTTCCATATATCCTTTGACAACCCTGGCAGGATCCGTAAAGTTTCTCAGAGAGAAATAACGGCGGAGCTTGCCGGTGGAAATGCCGAAATAGCGGACGCCCAGAGACTCGATCATTTCTTTTTCCATGCCGTCATAGGAGCCGATATAGAAATAGCGGTAACCCCTCTTCTTCAGTTCCGGCATGAGCGCGATATTGGGTGTAATATGGCCGGCAGTGCCGCCGCCGGTCAGAACGATTCTTTTCATTTCCGCTCTCCTTTAAGCGTATTTCTTCTGATATTCGCTGAGTGCCTTTGCCAGCTGGTCGGGACAGGATGTGCCTTTGAATCCGCACTGGATGCCGTCCAGCAGAGAGATGACCTCATCCACCTTGCGGCCTTCGGCCAGGCGGGCAACTCCCTGGGTATTTCCCATGCATCCGCCGATGAAGCTGACTTTGGTCAGGATGCCGTTTTCAACAGAAAAATCGATGGCACTGGAACAGGTGCCTTTTGTTTTATATCTCACTTCTGATACTCCCTTTTTTAAAATGATTTCGTATACGCGTCATATTATAAAGCACCCGGACCGAAAAGTCCACGCAAAAAAGTATTCTGCGCGGAAATCGCCCGTTACAGGAGCCGGTGGATCAGGCAGGCGATGTGATAAGGAATGCGGGATTCCTCCGTTTCCAGGTCATTGTTCAGCATTTTCCGGATATTATTCATCCGGTACATCAGGGTATTGCGGTGGATGAACATCTTTTCTGCCATGGCCTGGTAGCTGCCGCCGGTCCGCAAAAACCACTCCAGGGTCTCCACATAATTGGAATTGTGCTGGGCGTCGTAGTCAAGGAGAGGCCGGAGAAGGCCATCGCCCATTTCCTGCAGGAGCAGGCGGTCGGGCACCTGGGTCAGGAGCCGGTAGAGGCCCATGTCATCAAAGGAAAGGCGGGGCCGGCCCAGGCGAAGGGCTAAGGCAGCTGCAGCTTTGGCCCTCTTATAGGCCGTGTGCAGGTTGGAAATGTCTCCTATCCGGCTTCCGATCCCGATGGCGATCTTGCGGTCCGGCATGCGCCGGCGCAGACTGGTCTCAAAACGGCTCAGCACGTCTTCCAGAACCTGAGCCGGAAGATTGTTGGCGATCAGGACGAAAAAGGAATCGTAATAAAAGAATTCACAATTGTGTGAAATATTCTCCAGATACAGCTCCATGCGGTAACCCAGCCTCTTTCGCTCCACGGTATCCATGGAATCCAGGCCGTCGGTGGTGATCAGAAGGACCTGAAAATCCCCGTCCAGATCATAATAGGGAAGAAGGACTTCCCGGTAGTCGTCCGGCGCGTCCGGCCGCTCAATGGCCGCAATGAAAGCGCGGGCACTCTGCTCGTCGGCGATGCCCTGGAAAAAGATGCGGACACTCAGGTCCTTGATCATCTCCGCGATGTGGACACTCCAGGGAACGGTCAGAAGCGGCAGGTCAGCGGTATTGCAGAAATCAATGGCGCTTTGCGGCACCTCGCTGATATATTCCCCGACATTGATCACCAGGCCGGAAGCATGATGCAGGGACAGGTGGTGCAAAAGGCGCAGGAGCTTTTTCTCTGATTCAAAACCCAGGCCTGTCGTGACGGCCAGCTCTTTGCCGTCAAAACGGCGGATGATGGTCAGATCCTCCACCATCATGAGCCAGCTGATAGAATTGGACCAGCCTTCCTTTCCCGCAATCAGTTCCATATTGTAGCGGTCCTTGGAGATCAGCAGCATGTCTTCTACGGTAAAACCCATGATTCTCCTCCCGGCGGACTGTGCGCACAGCACAAAAGTATCACTTTTTTTGTGACTTGCAGTCCATTGTTTTTAAAAATATGTGCGGTATTATAGTTGTGTAAGAACGAAATATCAATCACCTTTAAGATAGCAGGAGGAAATAGAAATGTCAATTCACGGATTACTGAATAATGGAGAGTTTAAGACTTTCGACTGTGAGCCTGCATGGTCCAAGTCCGAGAGATACGCATATTGTGAGCCTGCAGATGTTCAGGCAGCAGGCATGTTCAGCAAAGTATGGGATTCCCTGAAAGCTGTTTTTGCAAAATAATTTAAGATAACCCCATTCCTTCATTGATACCCTTGTGTGGAGCGCCGCCTTAAAAAGCGGCGCTTCTTTACGTTATACCGGTCTCTACTTTATTTTGACAGGAGTTTTCCTGCATAGTATAATCGGGGAAATGAAAAATGTGAGAGATAAGAGGAGATTATGATTCGAACTCTGGTTGGATATTTTAAGCCGCATTTAAAAATCTTTCTGGCAGACATGTTCTGCGCCATTCTGGTTGCCTGCGTGGACCTGGCATTTCCCCTGATATCCAGACGGGCCATGTATGATATGCTGCCCCAGAAGCGGTATACCGTCTTTTTCGTTGTCATGGCCATCATAGCCATAGCCTACGTGCTCCGATCCCTGGCCTATTTCATCATGACCTACTGGGGACACACCTTCGGCGTCCGGGTCGAGGCCGATATCCGTCGGGATCTCTTTGAACATTTCCAGGAGCTGGATTTTTCCTTTTATGACAAGAACCGGACAGGAAATCTGATGAACCGGCTGACGGGCGACCTTTTCGAGATCACAGAGCTGTCCCACCACGGGCCGGAAGATCTGCTGATCTCTGCCTTGACCATTATCGGGTCCCTGATTTTCATGTTCACCATGGAATGGCGGCTTGCCCTGGTGATCGCCATTCTGATTCCGATCTTTCTTTTTCTGGTCATGCACAACCGGAGGGCCATGTCCCAGGCTTCGGTCAATGTCAAAAAGCGCATGGCAGACATCAATTCTGAGATTGAATCCCGCCTTTCCGGAATCCGGACCTCCAAGGCTTTTGCCAATGAGGAAGTCGACAAAGAGCACTTTGATGATTCCAACGAATTGTTCAAAGGGGCCAAGAAGGAATATTACAAGACCATGGGAAGGTTCATGGCTTCCCAGGAGTTTTTCATGGGCATCATGCCGGTGGCGGTCATTGCCTTCGGCGGCTGGCTGATCATGGAGGGCAAGCTGGATTATATCGAGCTCATCACCTTCACCCTCTTTGTCAGCACCTTTGTTACGCCCATCCGCAAAATGGCCAATTTCGCTGAGATTTTCACCAGCGGCATGGCGGGCCTTCGAAGATTTACAGAGATTATGGCCATAGAGCCGGCCGTTCTGGAGAAGGAAGGGGCCAAGGACCTTGTGGTCCGGGAAGGACATGTAAAGCTGGAACAGGTTGCCTTTTCCTATAATGATTCCAGAGAAGTCCTGCGGGGGATCGATCTGGACATCGCGCCCGGGGAGACGGTAGCCATCGTCGGCCATTCCGGCGGGGGCAAGACCACCCTCTGCCAGCTGATCCCCAGATTTTACGATGTGACAGAAGGCAGCATTACCATTGACGGCACCGATATCCGCGATGTGACCAAGCGGTCCATCCGGCAGAATGTCGGCATCGTTCAGCAGGATGTCTTTATTTTCGCGGATACGATCCTGGAAAATATCCGCTATGGAAGGCCGAATGCGACCTATGAGGAAGTCGTGCGGGCGGCCAAACGGGCCGAGATTTACGAGGATATCATGCGGATGCCGGACCAGTTCGAGACCTATGTGGGCGAGCGGGGAACCAAGCTGTCCGGCGGCCAGAAGCAGAGAGTCTCCATCGCCCGGATATTCCTGAAAAATCCTAAAATCCTGATCCTGGATGAGGCCACCTCCGCCCTGGATACCATCACCGAAGAGCATATCCAGAAGAGCTTTGAAGAGCTGGCAAAAGGAAGGACCACCCTCATCATCGCCCATCGCCTTTCGACCGTCAGAGACGCCGACCGGATCGTGGTCATCGAAGACGGCCTGATCGTGGAAGAAGGCAGCCATGAGCAGCTGCTGGCCAAAGGCGGAGAATACGCAAAACTGTATCATATATAAATGGTATATTCCCCGGAAAAATGCTATACTGGAGGGGAATAGTTTTTACATTAAAGGAGTGTTGACATGATCGGAATCATCGGTGCTATGGAGGTAGAGATCAAAAATCTGAAAGAGTCTATGACGGATGTGCAGGCAGACATGCACGCAGGCATGGAGTTTTGCACGGGAAAGCTGGAGGGCAGAGATGTTGTTCTGGTTAGATCCGGCGTGGGCAAGGTCAATGCCGCCTGCTGCAGCCAGATTCTGGCAGATTTGTATAAAGTGGACTGCATCATCAATACCGGTATTGCAGGAAGTCTCAATGCAGCGATCGATATCGGCGATATCGTGGTTTCTGTGGATGCCGTCCAGCATGACATGGATGCGACTGTCTGGGGCTACAGACCCGGAGAGATCCCCCAGTCCGGCGGTGCTTGTGAGTTCAAGGCGGATGAGAGACTGCGCCAGATCCTGGCAGAGACCTGCAGAGAGGTCAACCCGGACATCAAGGTATTTGAAGGTCGCGTAGCCAGCGGCGATCAGTTTATTTCAGATAATGGCAAGAAAGAAGAACTTGTCAGAGTATTCAAGGCAGACTGCACGGAGATGGAAGGCGCATCTATCGCCCAGGCAGCCTGGGTGAACGGGATTCCCTTCGCGATCATCCGGGCCATTTCTGACAAGGCCGACAACAGCGCCATCGTCCAGTATGACGTGTTTGAAGCCCAGGCGATCGAACATTGCGTCCGCCTGGTAAAGGCAGCCGTTCAGAAGCTGTAGGAACAGGAGGAAGTCCTATGAAAACATTGATCAAAAACGGCCTTGTGGTTCTGGAGGACGGGCCGGTCTCTGCGGACCTGCTGATCGACGGCGAAACCATCGCAGCCATCGGCAAGGCAGATGAGATCTGCGGGGCCGGGAAAGAGGAGGCCGCGGCAGACTGCCGTGTGATCGATGCCTCGGGCCTGATCGTATTGCCTGGCGGGATCGATCCCCACACCCATTTTAATATCATGACCAGCGTCCGGTCGGTAGACGATTTTACCAGCGGGACGGTCTCAGCGGTATTTGGCGGCACAACAACGATCATCGATCATATGGGCTTCGGACCAAAAGGCTGCGATCTTCACCATCAGTTTCAGGTATACAAGGAGTATACAGAGGGGAAATGTGTGGCAGATTACGGATTCCACGGGGTCTATCAGGATCTGGATGAGCAGATTCTGGAAGAGACCGCTTCCATGGTGGATGAGGGCCTTTCCAGCTTCAAGATGTACCTGACCTATGATTACCGGCAGTCGGACGAGGAGGCCATCCGCATCCTGAAAAGGCTGGGAGAGCTTAGCGGCATGACGACGGTTCACTGCGAGAATCACGCCATTTTGACCTGGCTGCGGGAAAAGTTCCTGGCAGAGGGGAAAACAGAGGCAAAGTATCATCCCCTTTCCCGCCCTCCTTACTGTGAGACCGAGGCGGTTGACCGCATGATCGACCTGGCGATGGCAGCAGGCGACCAGCCCCTGTACATCGTACATGTTTCGGCAGGGGAAAGCGCAGAAAGGATCCGGCAGGCAAGGCAGGCCGGGCAGAAGGTATTCGGCGAGACCTGTACCCAGTACCTGGTACTGGATGACAGCGTCTACGATGATCCCCAGGAGGGACTCAAGTTCATCATGAGCCCGCCCATCCGGGGCAAAGAACATCAGGAAATCCTCTGGCAGGCCCTGCGGGACGGGACCTTGCTGGTGGTGGCAACAGATCACTGCAGCTTTGATTACCATGGCGATAAGCAGATGGGCAAAGAGGATTTCACTAAGTGCCCCAATGGGGCGCCTGGCGCGGAGCTGCGCATGCCCATTCTTTTTTCTGAGGGCGTGTCCAAAGGCAGGCTGGATCTGACCACTTTTGCGAAGGTTACCAGCACCAATGCGGCCAAGCTTTTTGGCATGTATCCGAAAAAGGGAACCATCCGGGTGGGAAGCGATGCCGACCTGGTTCTGTTCGACCCGGAGAGGGAAGTGGACATCACCCGGCTGATCCTGCACGACAATACGGACTACACCCCCTATGAGGGCATGCATGTAAAAGGATGGCCCATTCTGACCATGATCCGGGGCACTGTGGTGGTCGAAAACGAGCGCCTGCAGGTAAAACCCGGCTTTGGAAACTTCCTCCGGAGAGGGAAAAGCATCTGCGATTTGTGAGATGGACCGGTCCGGACCACAATTAACAAGAAAAAGCACGCGACAGATAAGAAATAGAAAACATGAATAGAACAGGGAATGTTGTTATGACAGAAAAGAAAAAAACAATCTATGTGATCGGCCATAAGAATCCGGACACGGATTCCATCTGTTCGGCAATCGCACTGGCGGCTCTGAAAAATGAGCTGGCATCCCGCGGGGAACCGCTGGCTCTGTCGGCCAGCTACAGCGACGGTCTGCCGGAGGATGTCTGCTTTGTGCCTGCCCGCGCAGGCCATCTCAACAATGAGACCCGCTATGTGCTGGACCGGTTTGGATTCGAAAAGCCGAAATATCTGCAGGATGCACGCACTCAGGTGCAGGATATTGACTACAGCAGATCTCCCTCGGTAGAGGGTGAGATTTCCCTGCTGGCAGCCTGGCGCATCATGCGGGATGTCAAAAAATCAACTCTGGCGGTAACGGATGCTTCCGGCGCGGTCTGCGGCGTGATTACGACCAGTGATATCGCCAAGTCCTACATGTCGGTATTTGACAATGAGATTCTTGCCAAGGCGCAGACTCCTTACCGCAATATCATCGAGACCCTGGAAGGAGAGCTGGTGGAAGGCGAACCGGCCGGGGCAGTTACCACCGGCCGAGTTCTGATCGGTGCTGGCGCGACCGAAAGTATGCGCCAGCGTCTGAAGGCCGGGGATGTGGTGATTCTGGGCAACCGCTATGAGGCCCAGCTCAGCGCCATCGAGCAGCAGGCTTCCATGATCATTGCCTGCGAGGGAGCGCCGGTTTCCCGGACCATCCGCAAAATCGCATCGGAAAGCGGATGCGCGGTCATCAGCACGCCTTATGATACCTATGCGGTAGCCAGAATGATCAACCAGAGCGTGCCCATCCGGCATTTCATGACCCCGGATCCCTGCTCATTCGACAAAACAGCCTACATGGATGATATTCGCGGCACCATGACCCATGAGCGCTACCGCGATTTCCCGATCACCGACCGGGAAGGCCGCTATGACGGCATGATCTCCCGCAGAAACCTGATCGATATGGCCAGCAAGCAGTTTATCCTGGTGGATCACAATGAGATCGGCCAGGCGGTGGCGGGAATCCAGGAGGCGGAGATTCTGGAAATCGTGGATCATCATAAACTGGGCACCATTGAGACGGTAAAACCGGTGATCGTCCGCAACCGGCCGGTAGGCTGCACGGCAACGATCATCACCCAGATGTATGACGAGAATGATGTGGAGATCAGTCCGCAGATCGCGGGCATCCTCTGTTCTGCCATCATTTCCGACACCCTCCTTTTCCGGTCCCCGACCTGCACGCCCCTGGATGAAGATACCGCCAGGCGTCTGGCAGAAGTGGCCGGGATTGACCCCGAATCCTACGCGGTAGATATGTTCAGCGCGGGCAGTGATTTCGGATCCAAGACCGATGAGGAGATCTTTTATCAGGATTTCAAGAAATTTATAGCAGGAGATACCAGCTTCGGCGTTGGTCAGATCACTTCCATGAATGAAGAGGAGCTCTGCCGGATCCGCGACCGCATGCAGCCCTTCCTGGAACAGGTTCGTCAGAAAGAAGGCGCTGACATGGTATTTTTCCTGATGACCAATATTTTAACGGAAAATTCCTGGATGCTCTGCGCCGGCCAAGAGGCCGCTGAGACAGCAGAGGCAGGATTCGGTCCCGCAGACAAGGACGGCAATTTCCTTCTGGAAGGCGTCGTTTCCAGGAAAAAACAGTTTGTTCCGATTCTGATGGAACAGCTGATGGCATAAGGGAGGGCAGAAAAGATGACAGGAGAAAAGAAAGTTGTGGTAACCGGCCACAGAAATCCGGACACAGACGCAATCTGTTCTGCTATTGCTTATGCATATTTTAAGAACCAGCTGACAGGGTCAGACCGCTACGAGCCCCGCCGGATCGGGGACGTGAACGGGGAGACCGCCTGCGTCCTGCGCACCTTCGGCCATGAAGCGCCGGAATATCTGGAAGACGTACGCCTTCAGGTCAGTGATTTGCCGATTGAGAAGGGTGAAGTCGTCAGCAGAGACCTTTCCATCCGCAGAGCCTGGGAAATCCTGCGCAAGGAACACCTTTCCACACTTGCAGTAGCCAGAAAAAACGGATCCCTGGAAGGTCTGATCACCATCGGCGATATCGCCAAATCCATTATGGGCGTGCAGGACAGCCGCGTCCTGGCGGATGCAAAAACGCCTTACAGCAATATCATTGAGACCCTGGAAGCCAGGCTGCTGACCGGGGAGATCGAGGGCCGCACAGCGACCGGAAAGGTCCTGATCGCGGCGGCTAACCCCGATCTGATGGAGAATTATATTGAGCCGGGCGATATGGTTATTGTCGGCGACCGCTACGAGACCCAGCTCTGCGCTGTGGAGATGCAGGCCGGCTGCCTGATCATCTGCATGGGAAATGAGGCAGATGAAAAGATTCTCCGGATGGCACAGGAAAGGGGCTGCATCGTGCTGAGCTCCCCCTATGACACTTTTATCACCGCCCGCCTGCTCAATGAAAGTATTCCCATCGAATACTTCATGCTCCGGGACAACATCATTTCCTTCAGAATGTCTGACTATGTCGACAACATTCGAGGGACCATGGCCAATGTCCGCCACCGTTCCTTCCCGGTTCTTGACAGCAAGCACCGCTACCTCGGCATGGTCACCCGCCAGAACCTGCTGAAAGCAGAGAAGAAGAGGGTGATTCTGGTGGACCACAATGAGATTGCCCAGTCGGTGGAAGGCCTGCAGGAGGCGGAAATCGAAGAGATCGTGGATCACCACAAGCTGGGAATGGTAGAGACCATGCGGCCCATTATGTTCCGCAATCAGCCGGTCGGCTGCACTTCCACCATCATCTATATGATGTTCCGGGAGAAAAAGATGGAGATCCCGGCAGATATCGCCGGACTTATGTGCTCGGCCATCATTTCCGACACCCTCCTCTTCCGGTCCCCGACCTGCACGGCGGCAGACCGCAGGGCGGTACAGGAGCTGGCGAAGATCGCAGGCATCGATCCCGAAGAGCACGCACGCACCATGTTCCGCGCCGGCAGCGACTTCTCCTCCAAAACGGAGCGGGAGATCCTTTACCAGGATTTCAAGAGATTCAAGGCCGGAGAGACGGTATTCGGCGTCGGCCAGATCACTTCCATGGACGGCGAAGAGCTGGCAGAAATGGCTGACCGCATGGCCGCTTTCATGGCGGAAGAGCTCACAGAAGGCGGCATGGACATGATCTTCCTCATGATGACGGACATCCTCAAGGAGAGCACCCTGCTCGTCTGCGTGGATGACGGTGCCCTGCGCAAGGTCAGAGAATACCATGATTATCCGCAGCAGGGCGATCACGCACTGCTTCTGGAAAACGTTGTATCCAGAAAGAAGCAGATCCTGCCGCTTTTGATGACAGCGCTGTCATAAGGAGGAGTTATGGGAAAACAGCTTTGGAAAGCGGGAAATATGCTCTATCCGCTCCCGGCCGTCATGGTTTCTGCCGGGGATGAACAGGGCAGCTATAATATCCTGACCGTAGCCTGGACGGGCACCATCTGTTCCGATCCGCCCATGCTCTATATTTCCGTGAAAAAAAGCCGCTATTCGCACCAGATGCTGTCGCAGACCAGAGAGTTTTTTGTCAATCTCACCACAGAGGCGACCGCATTTGCGACCGACTACTGCGGCGTCAAATCCGGCCGCGACATCAGCAAATTTGAAGAGCTGAAGCTGACGCCGGAGAAAGGAATCCTGACCTACGCTCCCATGATCCGCGAGTGCCCGGTTAATATTGCCTGCCGGGTGGAGCGGATCGAGGAGCTGGGAAGCCATGATATGTTCATCGCGCGCGTGGAAGGCGTCTACGCGGATGAGCAGTATATGGACGAGAACGGCCGGTTTGACCTCATGCAGGCAAAACCGATTGTCTATTCGCACGGCCAGTATTACGGACTGGGAGAACATATCGGCAGATTCGGATTTTCCGTGCAGAAAAAGAAAAAAGACAAAAAAGACAAGAAAAAGAAACCTGGAAAAAAGATATGACCCCGGCGAGGAGGAGATTGTTTTGAGACAAACACAGGGACCTGGAGCGCAGACTCCGGGAAAAGAACTCCGACGGGGCTATACGACCGGGACATGTGCCGCGGCGGCAGCAAAAGCAGCCGCGGCCATGCTTTTTTCCGGGAAAGATGTGAAAGAAGTGCAGCTGACGGTGCCAGCCGGGGAGACCCTGCTGCTGGAAATCACAGAAATCAGCAGGGGCCCGGACTATGTGAGCTGCGCAGTCGTCAAGGACGCGGGCGATGATCCGGACGTGACAAATGGAATGAAAGTCTTCGCCCGGGTGAGCAGGCTTTGCGAGGGAGGAGATGAAGGTGCCGGAACGGCCGGCGGCAGAAGCGTCGGTGCGGCCGGAGATGAGGGGATCTTGATCGATGGCGGTGAGGGCGTCGGGCGGGTGACGAAGCCCGGCCTGGACCAGCCGCCGGGCAGCGCGGCGATCAATTCCGTGCCCAGGCAGATGATTCGGCAGGCGGTCTGGGAGGAAATGCAGCGCTATGGCGCGTCCTGTCAGGTCCGGGTCCTGATTTCCATTCCGGGAGGAGAGAAAACAGCAGCCCGCACGCTGAATCCGGCTTTGGGCATCGAGGGGGGACTTTCTGTCCTGGGGACCAGCGGGATCGTAGAGCCCATGAGCGAAAAAGCCCTGATTGATACCATTCGTGTGTCGGTCCGGCAGAGAATTGCCCTGGGAGACCGGATCCTGGTGATGGCACCGGGCAACTACGGCCTGGCCTTTTTGCGGGAGAATTACGGAATCCCGGAAGAAGAGGTCGTCAAGATCAGCAATTATATCGGGGACAGCCTGGACATTGCCGTGCAGGAGACTGCCTCGGGATGGCGGGCTTCTGAGAATTCCTCTGAAAAAATACAGCAGGTACCTGTTATACTTTTGGCAGGGCATATCGGAAAGCTGGTCAAGGTGGCCGGCGGGATCATGAACACCCACTCTGCCGTGGCGGATTGCCGGATGGAGATCCTGACCATGCACGCCCTGCGCTGCGGCGCCCAGGCGGAAACCCTGCGCAAAATCGCGGAGTGTGTTACCACAGAGGCGGCGCTTGATGTGCTGGAGGAGGCAGACCTGCTCGCACCGGTCATGGAAAGTGTCCTGCAGAGCATACAGAAACATATCGATAAACGTACCGGCGGCCGGATCAGGACAGAAGTCATCCTCTTTTCCACCGCGCGGGGGAAATTAGCACAGACAGAAGGAGAGGGCATATGGTCTATTTTGTCGGAGCGGGGCCGGGAGCCCCGGATCTGATCACAGTCCGCGGGCAGCGGCTGATTGAGCAGGCAGATGTGATCATCTATGCCGGCTCCCTGGTCAATCCGGAATTATTACAGGCAGCAAAAGCTGGCTGCCAGATCCACAACAGCGCTTTTATGACCCTGGAAGAAGTGATTGCGGTCATGACTGCGGCGGAGCAGGAAAATAAAGTCTGCGTCCGTCTGCATACCGGCGATCCCAGCATCTACGGAGCCATCCGCGAGCAGATGGATGAGCTGCAGAAAAGGGGTATTCCATACGAATCCTGCCCGGGCGTCAGCTCCATGTTTGGCGCGGCAGCGGCACTGAATCTGGAATACACGCTTCCCGGCGTGTCCCAGACGGTTATCATCAGCCGAACCGCCGGCCGTACGCCGGTCCCGGAGCGGGAATCCATCCGGCAGCTGGCGGCGCATCAGTCGACTATGGTCCTGTTCCTCAGCGCCGGTCAGATGGAAGCATTGGCAGAGGAGCTGATAGGCGGCGGTTATCCGCCCGAAACGCCGGCGGCAATTGTATACAAAGCCAGCTGGCCGGAAGAAAAGACTTTTTTATGCAGGATAGACAATCTTGCCGAGACGGCCAGAGCAAATAAGATCACAAAAACAGCCCTGGTCATTGTCGGGAATGTCCTGCAGGGAGCCGGCCAGCGATCTAAGCTCTATGATCCGACCTTTTCGACAGAATTTCGTGCAGCAGCAGAGCCGGAGCAGCAGGCGGATAAAATGATGTCGCAAAATGCAGCTTTAGCGTCATTCACGCAGGAAGGGACGCAGCTTGCGCAGGGTATTGCAGACTATATGGAGCAGGAAGGCTGGGACTGCCGGGTCTGGTCGACGCACAAAGGAAGGGAAGGCGGCCATGAGGTCATTCCTCTGCAGGTGGGGCTGCAGGACTGGGCCGGAAAACGCTTCGCGGACAGCAGGGCCCTTGTGTTTGTCGGGGCCAGCGGAATCGCGGTCCGGGCGATCGCGCCTTTTGTCAAAGATAAGTTGACAGACCCTGCGGTGCTGGTGGTCGATGAGGCTGCAAAGCACGTGATTCCCCTGCTTTCCGGCCATGTGGGCGGAGCCAACCGGCTGGCAAAAGACCTGTCAGACCATCTCGGGGCGGACCCTGTGCTGACCACAGCGACCGATGTGAGAGGGCGCTTTGCCGTGGACACCTTTGCGGCAGAGAACGGGCTCGTTCTGACAGACAGAGTGAAAGCAAAGAAGATTTCTGCGGATATTCTGGCCGGACAAGAGATCGGCATCAGCGGGCCGGAAGGATGGCTTGGAAAAGAAGATTTACCGCATCTGATCAGGCAGACGGAAGAAGCGGATGCGGCACGCATTTTGATCGACTGGCGCCAGCCGCAGGAGAATGAAAAAGCCCTCTGCCTGATTCCGGAAAAATCTGTCTGGATCGGGATAGGCTGCAAGAAAGGAACATCGGAGAAGGCACTGGAAGAAGCCTTTGAAGAGTTTCTGCAAAGTCACCGGATCGATCCGCGGGCAGTCGCCGGGCTGGCAAGCATTTCCCTGAAAAAAGAAGAAAAAGGACTGCTTGCGCTGGCAGAAAAGCGGCAGCTGTCTCTGCGTTTTTACGAGGCAGAACAGCTGGAAGGGCTGGCAGGCGATTTCTCCGAATCTGCCTTTGTGAGGGAACAGACCGGAACCAGCAATGTCTGCGAACGGGCGGCCTGTCTGGCGGCCTGGCGCTCCGGGGAAAGAGACTCTGCGGCCTGGCGCTCCAGGGAACAAGACTCTGAGGCCCGGGAGGCGCGCGATCTTTTGATTGTGAAAAAGGAAAAGGCTGACGGCATCACTTTGGCGGCAGCGCTTGCATACAGGAGGCTGAAGTTTGAATAAAGTATATGCTGTGGGGATTGGCCCGGGAAGTCCGGATCAGATGACGCCGCAGGCGCGGCGGGCCCTTGCGGAAAGTGACGTGATCGCCGGATATACGGTGTACGCGGATCTGGTGCGGGCGGATTTTCCGGACAAAGAATATATCACAACACCCATGCGGCGGGAGGCAGACCGCTGCCGGCAGGCGCTGGCCAGCGCGCAGGCAGGCAAGACGACAGCTGTGATCTGCTCCGGAGATGCGGGCATTTACGGGATGGCAGGACTTTTGTGGGAATTGTCTCCGGAATATCCCGGCGTCGAGATTGAGGTAATCCCGGGGGTAACGGCTGCGACAGCCGGGGCAGCCTTGCTCGGAGCGCCCCTCATGCATGATTTTGCAGTCATCAGTCTGAGCGACGCGATGACGCCCTGGGACCTGATCGAGAAGAGACTGCGGGCAGCTGCGTCTGCAGAAATGATTCTCTGCCTCTACAATCCGGAAAGTAAAAAGCGGCCCGGATATTTGAAGCGGGCCTGTCAGATCCTGCTGGAATACCTGCCTGCGGAAACAGTCTGCGGCATGGCACGGCAGATTGGCAGAGAAGGAGAAAGCATTCAGATCCTGTCTCTTGCGCAGCTCGCGCAGACAGCGGCTGATATGTTCACGACCGTTTTCATCGGAAACAGGACAACCCGGCAGATCGGCGGGAAAATGGTTACGCCGCGCGGATACCAGACAGGGAAAAAGAAAAGCAAAGAGAGGTTGTAAAAAAAGTCCCTTTTCATATCATGATACGCGGGAAGTGTATAATTTCCCGGAGATTATACCGATTTATATACATTTTGCAGTTTTCTACCCCACCAATGCATAATATAACCAGAATTATTCGAAATCGCTGCCCGGATTAGTATTCAACCTGCAGAGCTTGTCTGCAATAGCATTCAGAAAGTGCACAGAAAAAGAAGAAATGAGGAAAATTATACATTGACCTTTTCAAAGTATGTATAATTAGCGTGAAAAAAACAGTTTTTGTTGATAAAGCAAGAGGAAGCACAAAGAACCACCAGACTGGCAAATTGCTGATCTGGTGGTTCTTGTTATTCAGGGCCTTTTTTACAGCCTTCCTTTTTAATACCTGTCCTGTGGAAACCGAATTTGCCGGCTTGCCGGTCAGATATCCATGGTCCGGATCTTGGCGGCGGCCATATTGACCAGCATGGACTGCATGAGCGGTTTGCTGTCGCCTCCCAGAAGATCGGTCAGGGTGTAGGCGAAGAGGAATGCGGTCGCGGGTCCCCGGCTGGTGATCAGGTGACCGTCGACAACGACAAGCTCATCGTCGACATAATCTGCGTCGCCAAAGTAGGATTTGAACTCATCGGCCGGATAAGAGGTGACGCGTCTGCCTTTGGTGATGCCGGCAGCGGCCAGAGCCATGGGAGCGGCACAGATGGCAGCAACGTATTTGTCCGGATCAGCATCATAAGTCCGGATGATGGTCTGGACTCTTTCATCATCGCGCAGGTGCGCTGCACCGGGCATACCGCCGGGCAGGATAATCATGTCATATCCGGGAAGGGAAGGGCCTTCCAGCACTGCATCGCAGGTGACCGGAATCCCGTGAGAACCTGTGCTGACCGGACCATTTACACCAATGGTCGTGCAGGGGATGCCCCCGCGGCGCAGGATATCGACCGTGGCCAGGGCTTCGATTTCTTCAAATCCGTCTGCTAAAAAGATCGCTGCTGATTTCATAGGAACCTCCTTATCATAACTGAATGGTTTCAGAAAAACTGAATTGTTTTATGTGTGAGCCGGAGCAAAGGTAACCAGAAATACCGGGTTCTGTGCCTGCATGAGATGGCTGGAACCGGCTTTTTTTATGCGGCTGACCTGAATCTGGACGATTTCCGGTTCAGGCAGGGCAAGCTCTTTTGTCGCTTTTTGTAATTCCGCCAGCGTTTCCAGGGTGATGGCGGAAGCCACCATTTTTACCTGCGGATTTTTCTCCAGCAGAGTTTGCAAAATCTCCCGGATCCGGCCGCCGCTGCCGCCGATAAAGGCATGCGTAGGCGCAGGCAGTTGGGCAAGCGCTTCCGGAGCGGCTCCGGCGATGACTTGCAGATGATCTGCCTGAAGTTTTACGGCATTTTCCCGGATCAGAGACAGGGCTTCCTCTTTTCGTTCAATGGCATACACCTGGCCCTCCGGAATCATGCGGGCCGCTTCGACGGCAATCGACCCGGTTCCGGCGCCAATGTCGAAAAAGACTGCATTCCGAGTGAGTCCCAGTTTGGAAAGAATGACGCTGCGGATCTCGGATTTGGTCATGGGGACCTCTCCGCGGGTGAATGCCTCATCGGCCAGACCGTGTGTGACCGGTTCCTGAACAGCTCTGTCATATTCCAGGTAAAGAACCGAAAGAGGCGGAAATTCACGGCCGGCAAGGTCTGCCGGACTGCCGCTGACGAGGGATTCCTGCGGAGAATGCAGGCAGGAACCGACAGTCAGCCTGGCGTCGCCCATCCCCTGCGCCAAAAGATTCTGACAGATCTGGGGAACATCATCCTTTTTCCCAAGCAGAACCAGGAGTTTCCCCTGTGTGCGCAGATGAGTGCTCACCGGCGTGCTTTGTCCGTGCAGGCTCAGGATCCGCACATCTTCATAGCTTTTGCCCAGAAGATCCAGAAAATGCACAGGCGAGGAAATGCCGGGCAGCGGCCGGATGCAGAAAGTGTCCGCATGCGGAGCCAGGCATTCGCGCAGTCTGGCAGCACCGCTGTAGAGACCGATGTCTCCGGAAAAAAGGACAGCAGCCTTCCGGATCTGCGGGTTTGCAAGCAGGTAATCTGTGATCTGCGGATAGTCATAGGAACAAAAGGTCTTTTTGCCGTAATGAGCCGTCATCTCCAGAAGCCGGTTTGCCCCAATCAGCAGGTCGCAGGACCGGATGGCCGCATCAGCTTCCAGCGTCAGCTGACTGGCCGACATGCCGCAGCCAATGAGAAAGACCTCGCGGGGCGAGCCGTTTGATATCGGTCCGCAGACACTGTCGAGCATAGCGGTGGCCTGTGCCAGGCTCAGACAGTCCGGATCCGCCGTTGTCTCCTCAGGTCTGCACAGGACGAGAACATTCGCGCCTGCTTGCTTAGCGGCTTCCATTTTCTCTGGGAAACCGCCCTTCTGGCCGCTCTCCTTGGTCACCATGGTGATCGGCGCATGCGCAAAATTGGGATGCTCCTGCCCCCAGCGGCTTTGGACAGATTTCAATGCAGCTAGATTGCTTTCCGTGGAAAAAGGTCCCTGCGCGCAGATGATATGGCTTCCCGGAAGACCCAGGGAAAGAATCTCTTCCAGCATACCCGGAACAGGAAGAATGCGGGCGAAGATCCGCTCTTTGGCATCCGGAATCTCCATGAATCGGGGCAAGGTTTTGCTGCCGGTTGTCAGGAAAATGGGTCCTCTTTTTCTGCGAAGATAGCGGATGGCCTGGTCCAGGTCTGTGGCAAAATGGACGTGGTCACCGGGATAAGGAATCTCCGATTCCCGCAAAATGCGCAGGCAGCGGATCCTTTCCGCCTGGCATGCAGTCCGGATATTCCGGGAAACTTCCTCTGCGTAGGGGTGGGTGGCATCCAAAACCAGCGAGTATCCCTCGCTGTGCAGCAAATCTTGAATCTGCCCGGCATCCAGACGGTTTGTGAAGATGCGGATATTGGAGGCGGCGGGCAGCAGGTTCGCGGCATACTCCGTGGCCACACTGACATCCAGCAAAATGTCTTTTTCCGCCATATGCTCTGCAATCAGCCGGCCTTCCGTCGTGCCGGCGAAAAGAAGAATCTTAAGTCTCATGGCAAGCCCCTCCTCCAAAGTGTCTGCTAAAATAGTTGTAAAATAAGTATAGCATGAAGAGAAAAGATGGTCTAGGACTTGCCTCCTCGTCAGCGCTGCGCCGCCTATTAAATCCTGCCGACTCTCCCTTTGAGAAGATGCGGACAGTATGATCATGTGCCGCTTAGGTTTCGTACTGTCCGCACTTTTTGAAAAGCAGATTCAGGTCGACAACACTTGTTGGCCGGACAGTATAGGTTGGGATGTCTTATTATTTATACTGTCCGGGCTCTTTGAAAAGCAGACACAGGACGACAACGCTTGCTGACCGGACAGTATGGGTTGGGATGCCTTATTATTTGTACTGTCCGGGCTCTTTGAAAAGCAGATTCAGGCCGACAACACTTGCTGACCGGACAGTACGATTTGGCGTGTCTTTCCTTTCGTACTGCCTGATCCATTTTTGGCAGATCAATGAAGAGGGAGCAGCGCAACCTGTGAGGGCAGCCCGAGTCGTTCAATACAGAGAGAGGGCTGCGCCGGATGGCAGAGGACTTGAGCATTCTTTGCTGTCTGTGGTATGATGGAGACAGTGCGGGCGGCGCCTCCTGGAGGCCCGGGATATGCCGGGACAGCGGAGAAAATCAGGCTGCGCGCAAGAAGAGAAAAGGAAGGACTGGTGGAGTGGCTGATATGGCAGTATTTCAGATTCCGCGGATTATGATTGCGGCGCCGGCCAGCGGCAGCGGCAAGACCATGGTCAGCTGCGGCTTGCTTGCGATCTTGAAAGAAAAGTACCGGACAGCAGCATTCAAATGCGGCCCGGATTATATTGATCCCATGTTCCACCGGACCATTCTCGGGACGCCCTCCCGCAATCTGGATTCCTGGCTGGCGGATGGGCAGACCCTGCGAGCTTGTCTGGCCCGGGGAGCCATACAGGCGGATGCCCGGATCTGCCTGATGGAAGGTGTAATGGGCTATTATGACGGTCTTGGCGGCAATAGCACGCAGGGCAGTTCTTATGAAGTTTCGACCATCACGCAGACGCCGGTTATTCTGGTCGTGGACGCGGCAGGAGCAGGACTTTCGCTGGCAGCTCTGATCAGGGGCTTTCTGGACTATCGCAGCGATCAGCAGATCCGCGGCGTGCTTCTGAACCGGTGCAGCCAGAAGCAGTACCAGGCACTTAAGGATGAGATTGAGAACACGCTGCATATCGCGGCACTTGGATACATTCCCCGCCTGAAAGAGATCCATTTCCCGGGAAGACACCTGGGCCTGATGATGCCGGAGGAGATCCGGGACCTGCAGGAGCGGATCGGAGCCTTTGCAGAAGAATTGAAGAAAACGGTCGACATAGAACGAATCCTGGAAATTGCCGGGGCAGCACCGGCTATAGAAGTGCCGGATGAGGCCGTAAGATCTGCAGTCTCAGAGCGAGACGCAGTTTCAAACCACGGAGTATATTCGGAGATTTCAGCTTTGGAAACTGCCGGCCCTGTCCGGATCGGGATTGCGCGGGACGAGGCCTTTTGTTTCTATTATGAAGATAATCTGGACCTTCTGCGCCGCTTTGGAGCAGAGCTTGTTCCCTTTTCACCGATGCATGACCGGAAACTGCCGGAGAACCTGGACGGAATCTGGATGGGCGGCGGCTATCCGGAGCTTCATGCTGAGCGATTGTCAGAGAACCGAAGCATGCTGGCGGCAGTCGCGGAGGCAGTGGCTTCCGGGATGCCGGTTCTGGCGGAATGCGGGGCCTATATGTATCTGCATGAGCAGATGGAAGATGCAGACGGAAAGGCCTGGCCTGTGGCAGGGGTGATTCCCGGGAAAGCTTACCGCTGCGGCAGGCTGGTCAGGTTCGGATATTGTCAGCTGAAAGCGGAGGAAGACACCATACTCGGCCCTGCGGGAACGACCCTGCGGGCACACGAATTCCACTACTGGGACTCGGAAAACACGGAAGGAGCCTTTACAGCATGGAAACCCGGCAGGCCGGAATCGTGGAAGTGCATGTACCGGAAAGGGAACCTGCTGGCAGGCTTTCCCCATCTCTACTTCCCCGGCGCGCCGGAGGCCGCAAGAAGTTTTGTAGAGACATGCCGGAGGCGGCAGGCTTTGCAGAGACCGTCGGAGACGGGGAAGAGCTGAAAAAGCGAAAAAGTACGGAGAGAAAGAAGAAAAAGCAAGAGAAAAGAAGCTTGTTGGAGGATATATTATGCAGCTGCAGGAAGATTTACTCAGAGAGGAAATATTTGCGGCCCTGGACCGGATTCCCAGGCCCGATCAGGAGGCTATGCAGGCGGCAAAGTCGCGCTGGAACAGCATTGCAAAGCCGATCCGCAGCCTGGGCAGGCTGGAGGATGCGATCACGCAGATCGCGGGGATACAGGGAAAGGCTGAGATCGAGATCGATGACAAGGCAATTGTTGTTTTATGCGGAGACCATGGCGTGGTTCGGGAGGGCGTGACGCAGACAGGGAGCGAAGTGACCCGGATCGTCGCGGATCAGATCGCGGCAGGGCATTCCTGCGTCAGCCTGATGGCCGGACGGGAAAAAGCCCGCGTTTTTGTGGCCGATCTGGGCATGGACTGTGAGAATTATCCGCAAAAAGAACTGGTCACAGGCCAGGTGATTGACCGCAAGGTCCGCCGCGGAACGGGAAATATCGTCTGTGAGCGGGCCATGACCCAGCAGGAATGCCTGCAGGCGATTCATGCTGGAATCGAGATAGCAAAGGAACTGGCAGAAGAGGGCGTGAAGGTGATTGGGCTCGGGGAAATGGGCATCGGCAACACAACCCCGTCCAGTGTAATCGTTTCGATTTGCTATGATCTGCTCCCGGAGGTAGCAGCAGATAAGGGAGCAGGCCTTTCTGAGGAAGGTCTGGAGAGGAAAATCGATGCAGTCAGCCGGGCCAGAGACCGTTATTGGGCAGAATCCGCTCCCGCGGCGGGAGAAGACCATTTTTCTGCCCGCGTGGCAATCGAACTTCTTTCCCAGGTGGGAGGTGCGGAGATTGCCGGAATGGCAGGTGTCTGCATCGGAGCGGCCGCAAATGGAATCACCATCATGCTGGACGGTTTTATTTCCGATGTGGCAGCAGCCCTTGCGGTCTTGATGGAGAGCCGCTGCAGAGACTATATGA
>CAMHFW010000003.1 GCA_946184675.1 uncultured Clostridia bacterium
GGAGACAGGGGACGGTTCTCTGTCTCCCTCTCCGTTTTCCGCCCTCTGCAATCTTAGGAGACAGAGAACCGTCCCCTGTCTCCCTCCAACCTTACCTGAAAGTAAGGGATAGTAAAATGGCCGGCAGTGTGGTATAATATTACGACATGTCCGCCAAAAAGGCGGGGAAATGCCCGCAAATGGGCGGTCAGGAGGATGTGTATGCCCAGATTTTTTGTATCCAGAGAGCAGATTGACGGGAATCAGGCCGTAATCACAGGCGGTGATGTGGCGCATATCGGTAAGGTGCTGCGGATGTCTCCCGGCGAGGAGCTGAGCATCAGCGACGGGGAAGGGACAGATTATTACTGCAGGATTACCGGGATAGACCGGGAAGCCGTCCGGCTGGAAATCATCGGCAGCTGGCCTTCCTTTTCAGAACTCCCGGCCAGAATCTATCTGTATCAGGGCCTGCCCAAGGCCGGTAAGATGGATACAATCATACAAAAGGCCGTCGAGCTTGGCGTTTATAAGATCATTCCTGTGCAGATGGCCCGCTCGGTCGTCCGGCTGGATGAGAAAAAAGAGTCGAAAAAACTGGAGCGCTGGCAGGGGATCTCGGAAAGCGCCGCCAAACAGGCGGGACGGGCCATTATTCCGGAAGTATCCGGATGCCTGACATTTGCGCAGGCCGTGCAGGCCTGTACCGGTCATGATGCAGTTCTGCTGCCTTATGAAAAGGCAGAGGGGATGGAGGCGGCCAGAGACCTGGTCCGCTCTCTGCACGGCTGCCGGGAGATTGGTATTCTGATCGGGCCGGAAGGCGGATTTGAAGAGTCCGAAGTACAGCTAGCAGTAGAAGCCGCCGACGCAAAGACCATGTCTCTGGGCCATCGGATTTTACGTACAGAGACAGCAGGAATGACCGTGATTTCGATTTTAATGTTTGAACTGGAAGAAGACCGGGCAGAGGAGAATGCCTGACTAAAGGAGACTATCCCATGGAAATTTATCTTGATAATGCCGCAACGACCAGGGTATACGATGAAGTAATAGATACCGTTGCCCGGGCCATGCGGGCAGATTACGGCAATCCGGCATCCCTGCACACCAAAGGGGTGGAGGCGGAGCGCTATATCCGCGAGGCCAGAGAGATTCTGGCAAAGCAGCTGAAAGTCCCTGCCGCTGAACTGGTTTTCACATCCGGCGGCAGCGAGTCCAACAACATGGCCCTTCTGGGAGGCGCGGCGGCAAATATGCGCGCCGGAAAGCATATCATTACTTCTCAGATCGAACATGCCTCTGTCTACGAGACGGTAAAGGTTCTGGAAAAGCAGGGCTTTGAGGTTACTTATCTGCCGACAGACAGCTACGGCGTTGTGGATCTGGAAGCTCTTCGCAAGGCAGTCCGGCCGGATACCATTCTGGTCTCCGTTATGTGCGTCAATAATGAAATCGGCACCATCCAGCCTCTGGAGGATATTGTTAAAATCGTAAAGGAAATCAATCCGGAGACGCTGGTGCATACCGATGCCGTCCAGGGATTCGGCAAGATCCGCATCTATCCAAAGAAAATCGGCCTGGATATGATGTCGGTCAGCGGCCATAAGTTCCACGGCCCCAAAGGCACCGGCTTTTTGTGGATCCGTGACAAGGTCAAGGTGAAGCCGCTGGTCTACGGCGGCGGTCAGCAGAAGGGTATGCGGTCCGGCACAGAAAATGTACCCGGCACAGCCGGTATGGCAGAAGCAGCCCGGATAGAGTTTGAACAGTTTGATGAAAAAACAGCCCGGCTCTATGAACTGCGTTCCTATTTTATAGAAGAAATCGGGAAAATCCCCGGTACCCATATCAACGGAGGGCTCCTGCCCGGAAGTCTTTCTGCCAGAGACAGGCAGGAGGCTTGCGCGTGCGCAGCGCCTCATATCGTGAGTATCAGCTTTGAGGATGTGCGGGCGGAAGTGCTTCTGCACGCACTGGAGGATAAAGGCATCTACGTTTCCAGCGGGTCCGCCTGCTCCTCCAATCATCCGGCGGTCAGCAGGACACTCAAAAGTATAGGCCTGGAAAAGAAATACCTGGACGCAACCCTGCGCTTCAGCTTTTCACAGGACACAAAAAAAGAAGAACTGGAAGAATGCATCCGCGCACTGGATCAGCTCCTGCCGATGCTCAGAAGATTTACCCCGGGAGGGAAAAGACATGTTTAAAGCATTTTTAGTAAAATACGGCGAGATTGGCATCAAGGGAAAGAATCGTCACCTGTTTGAAGACTGCCTGATGGATCAGATCCGCTTCGCCATGCGCCGCATCGAGTGCCCTTTCGAAGTGACCAAGGAGCAGGGCAGAATCTATGTGGAGATGATGGACAGCTTTGATTATGATGAAGTCGTGGAGACTCTGCAGCATGTGTTCGGCATCGTGGCCATCTGCCCGGTGACTGTGGCGCAGAAAGGCGACTGGGACCAGCTCTGCAAGGCAGCAGGCGATTATGTGGATGAGGTCTATCCGGATAAAAACTTCAGCTTCAAGGTATTTGGGCGCAGAGGCGACAAGCGCTTCCCCAAGACCTCTATGGAGCTGGCAGCAGATCTGGGCGAATACCTGCTGGACCGCTTCCCGGAAATGCATGTCGACGTGCACCATCCGGAAGTTTCCCTGACGGTTGAGATCCGTGACCGTGTTTTCATTTACTCCATCTCAGTTCCGGGCCCCGGAGGCATGCCGGTCGGATCCAATGGCCGCGCGACCCTTCTCTTGTCCGGAGGAATCGACAGCCCGGTTGCAGGATACATGATCGCTAAGCGCGGCGTCAAAATCGACGCGGTTTATTTCCATGCGCCGCCCTATACCAGTGAGCGCGCCAAACAGAAGGTCAAGGACCTGGCCTCTCTGGTTGCCGTTTACGCCGGCCCGATCAAGCTCCATATCGTGAATTTCACAGATATCCAGCTGGCCATTTATGAAAAGTGCCCGCACGATGAGCTGACCATTATCATGCGCAGATACATGATGCGGATCGCCGAAAAAATCGCCCTGTCCGAGGATTCCATCGGCCTGATCACCGGCGAAAGCATCGGACAGGTAGCCAGCCAGACCCTGCAGAGCCTGCGGGCAACCAATGCAGTCTGCACCCTGCCGGTTTACAGACCCCTGATCGGTTTTGATAAGAATGATATTGTTGAAGTTTCTGAAAAAATAGGAACATTTGAAACATCTATCCAGCCTTTCGAAGACTGCTGCACCATTTTCGTGGCCAAACATCCGGTAACCAAGCCCAGCGTACGTGCCATGGAGCGGTCCGAGCATCATCTGAAGGACGTGATCGATGAACTTGTCCAGACAGCGATCGAAACACGGGAAATCGTAGTTTGCGAGTAATCTTAAAAAATTCCGGAGGAGGTGGTCGAATGAAATCAGTGGCATTCTGCACCCTGGGGTGCAAGGTCAACCAGTATGAGACGGATGCAATGACAGAGCAGTTTGCCCGCGCAGGCTACCAGATCCGCGAGTTTTCAGAAAAGGCTGACATCTACGTAGTCAACACTTGCACAGTCACCAACATCGCTGACCGCAAGTCCCGGCAGATGCTCCGCCGTGCCAGAAAAAAGAATCCGGAGGCGGTTGTAGTCGCAGCCGGCTGCTATGTGCAGGCGGAGAATCTTGACGCATCTGCGCAGGACGCGAAAGCCAAGCAGAGACGGGATCTGGCGGACTCCCTGGACGAGATCGTGGATATCATGATCGGCAATGACCGCAAGGGCCAGATTGTGGAAGCGGTGGAGGAATACCTGGCAGGACGTGAAAACCATTACGTTCTGGACATCGGCGGAAGCCGGTCTTTTGAAGCTCTGGAAATCTCAGAGATTTCCGGACATACCAGGGCTTATATCAAGGTACAGGACGGATGCAACCAGTTTTGCTCCTACTGCCTGATTCCCTATGTCCGCGGCAGGATCCGCAGCCGGGATCCGGAGGAAGTGGTCCGGGAGGTCAGCGGCCTGGCCGCCGGCGGAATCCGGGAGATTGTCCTGACCGGCATTCATATCAGTTCCTACGGACTTGACTGGACACATGAAAACAGCGGCGGGGAGGAAGACTACGGCAAATTCGGCCGCAGCAGGCTGATCGATCTGATTGAGAAGCTTTCCGGAATCCCCGGCCTTGACCGGATCCGGCTCAGTTCACTCGAACCCCGGATCATCACGGAGGAATTTGTACGCAGGCTTTCAGCCATCCCCCAGATCTGCCCGCATTTTCACCTGTCCCTGCAGAGTGGCTGCGATGAGACGCTTGCCCGGATGAACCGGCACTATACCACGCAGCAGTATCTGGAAAGCTGTGACATCATACGCAAGTATTTCCCCTATGCAGCCATCACGACGGATGTGATCGCAGGCTTCCCGGGGGAGACAGAAGAAGAATTCCAAAAGACCTGCGAGTTTGTGCAGCAGGTGCAGTTTGCGGACATGCATATCTTCAAGTATTCCAGGAGAAAAGGAACCCGCGCAGCGTCGATGCCTGCGCAGGTGAACCCGCAGAAGCAGGAAATGCGCAGTGACAGGCTTCTGGAGCTGGCGGCGGCCATGCAGGAGAAGTTTCTGGAGAAATGCTGCAGCTTGGAAGAGGAAGTTCTGGCAGAGGAGCCTGCTCTGATTGACGGCAAAAGCTATATGACCGGCTACAGCAAGAATTATATCCGCTGTGCCATTCCGCAGGGGGAGATCAAGCCCGGACAGATAGTCCGGGTAAAGATGATGCAGGCCAAAGAAGGTGGCCTGATGCTGTGCCAGAAGGTGGACGTATAAAAGGCTGCAAAAGAAGCAAGTTACGGAGGAGACTTCGCGAGGCGAAGTCTCCTCCGTTTTTTCTGCCCCAAACTAGTGGGCGGGCGGGACTGTAGAATAAAATATACATGAGGGCTTTATTTTGTATTGCGCAGGTCTGATCTTATGATATGATAAAGAGAGTTTGCAGATCGGATGTGTTATAGAAGGAGAACCTGTATGACGGTGGATGAATGGAGACAGCTTTATCGCAGTGAGATCCGGCGGGGAGCCCGCCTGCGTCTTCTGGCAGACAGCCCGGAGCCGGCTGATGCGTCTGCCATGATTCTGCGCCGGCAGCTGGCAGACGGAAGATACCAGTCTCAGGGTGGACAGGAGCTGGACACCTTTATCCGCGGCTGGGTAAATCTTTCCATGCTGGACATGGGAAGAGGCACTGTCCGCAGGAACGCCCGCACAGAGCGAGAGGTCGATCGTATATTAGACGACTGGCAGCTGGAACTAGCGGAGGACTACGGCCCGGAGGGGCTTGCTGTTCTGGAAGATGAGTTCTACAACATGATTCTCTTGTACATAGCCCTCAGTAAAGACGACCAGAAGTATGCACGGACGCTATTTGGCTTTAAGGCGATGGAGCAGGATGCTCTGATTCGCAAACTGGCCGCAGACATCCGCCACCGTGCCATCGAGATCCCGGAAGAGCTGGAACTGGAAGAGAGGCTGGAACCTCTGCGCAAGGGAGCAGAAGCAGCGTTTTATGACGCATGCCGCCGGGAACTTTCTGAGATGTGAGAGAAGGAAAGGCAGATAGATGAGTGAGTATAGATATGAACTGCTGACACAGCAGCGCGATGCGGAACTTGCGGCCCTGATCCGGAGGAGTCTCAAGGCGCGCGGTCTGGACATTCCCGGAACGGTTTATTTTGATGAGGGACTGGATCATCTGTCAGACTATTATGATCACCCGGACCGGGCTTATTTTATCCTGCTCAAAGAAGACAGGCTGGTCGGAGGCATCGGTCTGGATCCGATTTCTGTGTTCCCTGACTGCTGTGAACTGCAGAAGCTCTATCTGGAGGATGAGGAGCAGGGGCAGGGGACCGGATATGAGATGATTCGGCTGATCGAAGAGGAAGCAGTAAATAGAGGCTTTCGCCGGATCTATCTGGAGACCCATACCAATCTTGCTGCCGCGATTCACATCTATGAAAAAAGCGGATACCGGGAAATCGACAGGCCCGCCAGTGTGGTCCACAGCACCATGAACAAATTTTACTTGAAAGAACTGTGAAAGATACACAAGAAGGGTCATCAATATGAATATTACAGTATACCTGGGCGCGAATGAAGGAAAAGACCCGCAGCTGAAGACCGCTGTGCGGGAGCTGGGCAGCTGGATCGGCAGGGAAGGACACCGGCTGATCTACGGGGGTTCCAAATGCGGCCTGATGGGAGATCTGGCGGAGAGCGTTCTTCTGGCCGGCGGAGAGGTCATCGGTGTGGAACCGCAGTTTTTTCTGGATGCAGGCATGGACTATGAGGAAATCACAGAGCTGATCGCGACAAAGAATATCCCGGAGCGAAGGGCAAAGATGATTGAGCTTGGAGAGGCTTTCATTGCTTTTCCGGGCGGCACCGGTACCCTGGAAGAAATCACGGAGATTATGGCCAAGGTCTGCCTGGGGCATTTGAGCGCTCCGTGTATTGTATACAATTTAAACGGTTATTACGACAGCCTGAAGGCTTTGCTTGCCAACATGGTCCGGATGGGACTTGCTTATGAAGACAAAATAAAGAGGATCTGTTTCGCGGAAAACCTGGAGGATATCAAAAAAATCTTAGAATAAGCAGGTTGATGAAGGAATGAAAGAAGAAGCGTTTAAGATCTCAGGAAGGGAAGTAACAGCGGCGCTGCATACTTCCCTTCCTATTATGGTCACCTTTGTGGTGCTGGGAAGCGGATACGGGATCCTGATGCAAAAGCATGGGTTCGGTCCGCTCTGGTCCCTCATAGCGGGAATCGTGATTTTCAGCGGAACCGTTCAGTTTGTCAGCATATCCATGCTCAGCAGCGGGTCGGTGATCATGGCTGCAGTCACGGCATTTATGGTGGCCGCCAGGCACATTTTTTTCAGCATCTCCATGATCGGCAGGTACCGAAGGGAGGGCAAACGGAAATGGTATCTTTTTTATGCCCTCTGTGACGAGACCTACGCTATGCTCAGCAGGGACGATGCGCCGGAGGGCGTAAACGTAAGTGCCTACCGGCTGCTGGTGACACTGTTTGACCAGTGTTCCTGGATCGTCGGTTCTTTCCTGGGAGGCTGGATCGGAAGCCTTCTGTCCTTCGATTCGACAGGAATCGACTTTGCCATGACTGCGCTTTTCGCGACGGTATTCATCCAGCAGTGGATTGATTCCAAATGCCACATCCCGGCTGTGCTCGGTGTGGCGGCAACTCTGGCCTGCAGGCTGATCTTTGGAAGAGAATACTTCCTGATCCCGGCCATGATCATTATCATCGCCGTTTTGATGATTATGAGAAAGAAGATAGAGGAGGCGGAAACAGATGGCTGATTACAGACATGCCATGATTATCATGATCGTGATGGGGCTTATGACGCTTGCGACAAGGATTCTGCCGGTGCTGATCTTCGGCCGCAGTGAAAAAGTCCCTGATTTTATCCTGTATCTGGGAAAAGTTGTTCCCTTCACAGCCATGGGACTGCTGATTGTCTACTGCCTGAGGGACGTTTCCGTTTTCAGCGGGTCACACGCCATCCCGGAGATCCTGGCCCTGGCGGTGGTTGCGGTCTCCTATCTATGGAAGAAAAATTCCATTCTCAGTGTGGTCGTGGGGACGATCGTTTACATGTTTCTGGTGCAGAAAGTATTCTGAGAACCAGAGAGATACGGAATTTCAAATGAAAAAGCAGGTTACTGGCGAAGCCTCTATTTTATGGAGGCTCCGCCAGTATTATTTTTTTACAATAATATTTTAAAAACTTGTTGACAGGCTTGTACTACTGTGCTATTGTATTAATAGTTTAAGACAACAAAACAACAACACAATGTTTTTTACAATAAGGAGGGCGAGTATGGATTTTGAATTACAGAGCTCGCGGCCGATCTGGCAGCAGCTGACCGAGCAGCTCTCTCGCAGGATAGTGACAGGTGTCTACGAGCCGGGAAGTAAATTCCCGACGGTGCGCGAGCTGGCCGCGGAGGCCGGTGTCAATCCCAATACCATGCAGCGTGCACTGGCGCAGCTGGAGAGCATGGGCCTGGTCAATACAAACAGGACAGCAGGCCGTACGGTAACAGAAGATGTGGAGGTGCTTGACGCGATGCGTGAAGAGTTTGCGAAGGAATTGAGAGAACGATATTTTTCAGATATGAAGGAACTCGGATTTACAAGAGTTCAGGCCGCAGAGCTGATTGCGGCGGATAAGGAGGAGAGAGAATGACACAGGAACTGATTACATGCACAGGCCTCTGCAGAGATTTCGGAGACGTGAAGGCTCTGGACCATGTTGATCTGAGCCTGACTTCCGGCAAGATCATCGGTCTTCTGGGCCCCAACGGATCCGGCAAGACAACACTGATTAAGATCCTGAACGGGCTGCTGCAGCCTTCGTCCGGTGAAGTCCGCATCGCAGGAGAATTCCCCGGCGTGGAGACGAAAAAGATCGTCAGCTATCTGCCCGACCGTCCCTATTTTGCGGACTGGATGCGGGTAGGCGATATGATTGAGCTTTTTGCAGACTTTTATGAAGACTTTGACCTTGAGAAATCATCGGATATGTGCAGGACGCTCGGACTGAAGCCGCAGATGCGGATCAAGAGTCTTTCTAAGGGAACCAAGGAAAAAATGCAGCTCATGCTGGTTATGTCCAGAAATGCCAGACTCTACCTGCTGGATGAGCCGATTGCCGGAGTAGACCCGGCGGCCAGAGAGTTCATCATGAGAACGATTCTGACCAATTACAGCGAGGATGCCACGGTGCTGATCTCCACCCACCTGATTCTCGATATCGAAAAAGTACTTGATGAAGCAGTCTTTCTGCGGGAAGGCAGCGTGGTTCTGCATGAGAGTGTAGACAGCATCAGAGACCGCACAAACGGCAGTGTGGACCAGCTCTTCCGGGAGATGTTCCGTGCACAGCTCTGGAATGGAGGGAATGAATATGCTCAGTAAATTGATGAAATATGATCTGCGTTCCTGCTTCAGACGCTTTGGAGTGCTCTGGATCGCAACAGCAGCCTTTGCAGTCCTGACCGGAATCATGATGCATGGGGTTTTTGAAAAAGCAATGGAAAGCGGCAGCTTTATCCTCCGCTTTCTGACCATTCTGGTGCCGGTTATCCTGATCGGACTGATCATTGTGACAGGAGTCCTGACTTTTGTCTTTATCTGCGAGAGATTTTACAAGGGACTGCTGGGTGACGAAGGCTATCTGATGTTTACGCTTCCGGCTTCTGTGTCCGAGCACATTGCGGCCAAGGCGCTGAGTGCTATGATTCTGACCATCATTTCCAGCCTGGTTGCCTTGGTCAGCGGCCTGATTTTCCTCCTGATCTACCAGCCGGCCGAGCTGATGGAAGGTCTGCGCATGCTGCCTCAGATCCTGAAGGAGGCGGATCTGCCTGCGTCGGTACCTCTTTTCCTGCTGGAGATCCTTGTCCTCATTCTGTTTACAGTGGCAAAGGAGACTCTCAAGATTTACGCTTCCATCGCGCTGGGTCATCTGGCCAAAAAGCATCGTGTCCTCTGGGCAATTCTGGCTTACTTCGGTATCACCACCCTGGAAAGTCTGGCAAGAGGACTTGTGATCAGCAACGGCCTTTTCTCCAGATTAGAAGCATGGGCAGAAGAGGCAGACTGGGGTATTATATACACAAACGGCACCTGGTCCGTTACCGGTATCGGCATGTTAGCCGGTATCATCGGCCTGCTCATTCTGGTCTACCTGATCATGTCAGCCGTCTACTTTATCGTCACAAAAGTCATCCTGACCAGAAAACTGAACCTGGAATAGGAGACATCGGGGCTCCGCAAGTTCTTATAAATGGCTTGCGGGGCTCTTTTTTTTGTGCTAAAAATAGATGTTAGAAAATACTATCTGCAGGACAGAGGGAGAATACATGCCAGGATTAGGTACGATTATAAATGTTTGTTTTATCATAGCCGGCGGAGTGGCCGGCGTCTTGTCTGGCAACCGGCTCAGTGAGAGGAGCCGGGAGACTCTGATGCTGGCCAATGCCGTTGCGGTGCTTTTTATCGGTATCGCCGGCGCTCTGCAGTGTATGTACGTGATGGCGGAGAATGGCAGGCTGGAGACGACAGGCACCATGATGATGATTGCCTCTCTGGCCATCGGAGCCCTGGTCGGGGAACTGATCGACCTGGAAGGGAAGATTGAGAGATTCGGCGTATGGCTCCGTGACAAAACCGGTAACAGCTCAGACAAGGGCTTTGTGAATGCATTTGTGACCGCTTCTCTGACGGTCTGCATCGGCGCTATGGCTGTGGTCGGCTCGATTGAGGACGGAGCGGTCGGTGATCATTCCATACTTTTTGCCAAGGCGGTGCTCGACCTGATCATCATCATGGTCATGTCAGCGTCACTGGGAAAGGGATGTATGTTTTCGGCCATTCCTGTCGGACTCTTTCAGGGGAGCGTAACAGCACTTGCTGTACTGATTCGCCCCTATATCACAGACACAGCAATGAATCACCTTTCCCTTGTCGGGTCAGTCCTGATTTTCTGTGTCGGTGTCAATTTGTTCTGGGGGAAAAAGATCCGCGTGGCCAATTTGCTTCCGTCACTTGTCGTGGCGGTCGTCTGGGCTGCATTTTTGTAAAAAATCCCCAGTTTCAGGCATTTGCAACCGGCAGTTGACAAATTGCAAAGCCCGCTTTATAGTCTGCAACCCGGGAAATGTGTATGCTAAGGTCAGAAAACAAAAGGCCCGGCGCAGCAGCGCACTGGCAAGAGAAAGGAGAGTGCCTGTTATGATGATGGCAGATAAGATTATACTGGAGAGAAAGAAAAACGGGTGGTCACAGGAGGAACTTGCAGACCGGCTGCATGTCAGCCGCCAGTCGGTATCCAAATGGGAGGGAGCACAGTCCGTCCCCGATCTGAATAAAGTCATTGCGATGGCTGAACTGTTTGGCGTCAGTACCGATTACCTTTTAAAAGATGAGATAGAAGATCTGCCGGCACCTGTAGAAGATTCTGTAAGTGTAGATTCGGAAGGAGAGTTTGTCCGCAAGGTCAGCCTGGAGGAAGCCCATTCCTACCTTTCTGCAGTCGAACAGTCAGCCGGACAGATTTCAGTGGGCGTGATGCTCTGCATCCTGTCCCCCATCTTTCTGATTATTGCAGCGGCAGCAGGAGAAGCCGGCAGGATTCCTCTGAATGAGGAACAGGCCAGTATCCTGGGATGCATTGTTCTACTGCTGATCGTTGCGGCAGCTGTATTCCTTTTTGTTAAAAACGGGATGCAGCTTTCCAAATATGATTATCTGGAAAAAGAGATCATCGATACCGAATACGGCGTGATCAGCCTGGCAAAAGAGCGCAAACAGGAGTATGAGCATACTCATCTGATGGGAATGACGGTTGGTATCATCCTCTGCGTTCTTAGTGCCGTGCCGGTCCTGGGAACCAGTCTGGCTGACGAGGAGAACGAACTGCTGATCTGTATCGGCGTTGGCATCACCCTGGCTCTGATTGCTGTCGGTGTATGGCAGATCGTCAGGGTCTCTGTGATCTGGGAGAGTTATCAGAAACTCCTGGAAGAGGGCGATTATACCCGCAGAAAGAAGAGGAGCAGAAAAGGAATTTTGTCCGGGATTTACTGGGCTATCGTGACAGCGATCTTTCTGGGCTACAGCTTCTGGACCATGGAGTGGCACCGCAGCTGGATCATCTGGCCGGTGGCAGGCGTACTCTACGTAGTTGTGCAGCAGATAGAAGAAGTCATTCAGAACCGGAAATAATAGTATTTCAGATGGGGAAATCTGAAAAAAACGGAAACATCCTGCAGGGGGTCTGAAAAGAGCCCCCTGCTTTTGTTTTCTTCTGGTATATGATAAAATACATTTATCAGAGAGGGTTCATGATTTGTACAAAGGAGGGAATGCTAGTGAAAAAGGCAATTGCAATATTATGTGCTCTGACTCTGTGTCTTGGCGCTTTGTCCGGCTGCGGCAATTCGCAGAAAAAGGAAAGCGCACAGCCCGCAGAGACGGAGAGCGCCGCAGAGAGTGAAAGTGCCGCAGATACGCAAACAGCGCCTCCGGCTGAGACGGAAACAGCAGCTGTAACGGAATCGGAAGCGGAACCTTCCCGGGAAGCAGATGAGGATTACCTTTTCGCAGATCTTGACCTGCGTGATCCGGCCGATCTTGAGGAAGCGGCAGACCGGATCCTGGCCATTCCCGAGCTGCATACGGGGGAGGTCATCGATGGGAAGGCAGTGCCGGAAGGATACAATAATTTCGGCATCACGAAGACCGAAGCGCAGGCAGGCATAGTGCTCAGCGCCTGCATGTATTATACCGCCCTGGGAAAGAACCCTGATCAGACACTGGAAACAAAAGCACAGGAAATCAACAGCAAGCTGACTCCCTACAGTCTCACGCAGAAGCTCACGGCTGATTTGCAGCCAGACGGCGGCAGCCCTGAGAATGTAATCGTGGAAACGGTGTTTGTCGGGCTTGCAGGGATGAGCAAGGTTCCCCCGACCCTGATCTGTCTTTCCACAGACGGAGGAAAAAGCTGGGATTACCGGATGACCAGTTATCTGTACGGGGCGATCAAATGCTCCGGCAATGATTTTGCCTTTGCCAGCAATTATCTTGGGAACACGGCTGCAGACCCGATGCCGACGCTGGTTGTCTTTGAAAATATGGGGGAAAGCATCTGGGAGAAGGAAATCGGGATTGAACCGGCAGAGGGGATTGTGCTTTACGAGGCAGATGTTCTTGCGGTAGAAAAAGGCGGAGATGGTCAGACGCAGGTCAAAGTCGGATACAGAGAGCAGTCTGATCCGCAGGCAGAAGACAAGTATTTCCAGACCATGCTCTACAGCAGGGACGGCGAAGGAATGGTAATATCAGAGTAAGAGGAGGCACAAGCGGAATGAGAAAAGTAACCTGTTTCTATCTGAAGACCTGTCCCTACTGTGTACAGGCAAAAAAAGCATTGGATGACCTGATCGCGGAGAATCCGGCCTACGGCCAGGTGTCAGTGGAGTGGATTGAGGAAAACGAGCATTCGGAAATCATCGACCAGTACGACTACTATGCGACTCCGAGTATGTTTATCGGTAAGGAAAAGCTTTACGAGGCGCATCTGTTTGAGAAATATGATGAGTGTAAAGGACATGTGAAGGCAGTTCTTGACGCTGCAATGGAGTGAGAAAAACATGAAAAAGATGATTGCAAAAAGTATATCCGGGTGTGTAACCGCAGCACTTGTATTTGGACTTGCCGCCTGCGGCGGCGGCAGCAAGACTCCTGTGACGGAGACCCCGGCTCAAAGCCAGACTGAGGCGGAGCAGACCGGGGAAACTGCGGCAGAAACACAGCCTGCACAGACAGAGACAGAGGCCCCGGCAGGGCCTTCGGAGGAGGAAATCGCAAATGCTTATCTGCAGATCCTGCGCAGGGACGAGAGCCGGATCCGGGCCTACAACTGGCAGACTGACTGGGGACAGGCGGGAAAGCCGGTTGCCATCACAGATGTGAACGGGGATGAGATTCCGGAGCTGATATATGCGGCAGTGTCGGAGGATCCAGACAGAGCCATGTTTGCTGCCGACTTGCACATTTATACCTATGAAGCAGATGAGAAAGAGGCAGAGGAACTCTATGATCATGAGATGTGGGATGTTGCTGTGGCAGGCGGCAGCCGCTATCTCCTGTTCCGGGAAAAGGACGGTTCCTTCTGGGCTTACACCAGCGCAGGAGATGAACAGTGGACCAACTGCTTTGAACGTTTTGCGATGAAGGATGATGACGATATGGTCCTCTCACAGCAGGCGAAAAAGTTCACCTATCCCGATGAAAATTATACAACAAGGATAGAGGAATATACCGGCCCGGAGGATAAGGAAATCACTGCTGAGGAATATGAGAGCCAGAAGGCTGCTCTGATTGACGGCCTTGCTCTTGCAATCCTGCGGGGCAATCTGGATGACGAAGAGCTGGAAGCAGCTGCAGATCATGCGGATTCCGCCGAAATGACTTTTGACGAGGCCATTTCCTATCTGCAGGGAAAAGCAGGAGAGGCAGAGAGCAAGAGCATTGATGCCGGAACACTTTTTGCGGCATTGGATGACAAGGATTTTTACTTCGCCAGCGGCGCTGGCGGCTGGGCTACCGAGCTGGAGATTGATGAGGACGGCAGCTTTTCCGGAGAGTACCATGACTCTGATATGGGAGACCGGGGAGATGATTATCCGGGAGGAACTGTCTATGTTTGTGAATTTGAAGGACGTTTCTCCAAACCGGAAAAAATAGACGACTATAGCTACCAGCTCAAACTGGAAGATATTTCCTATGAGAAAAAGCCGGGAACCACCTGGATTGATGACCAGGTCCGCAAGATTGCATCGGAGGCTTACGGGCTGACACCGGATCAGGGCGGTATGGAAGGCGCTGCCGGAAGTGAATTTATTCTTTATCTGCCCGGGGCGCCGACTGCGGATTTGCCTGACGGATTCATAGACAGCATCCGCATGCCGAGAGCATGGTCTGAAGTTCCGGCAAAGCTTCCCTGCTACGGTTTGTACAATGTGCAGGCGGAGACAGCCTTCAGTGCGGATGCCGGAACGGCTTCCGGCGCAGCGGACGACAGCAGCAGCTCTGCCGGATCCTCTGATCAGGGCCTCCTGCCCGAGAGCAGTCAGAAACTGCTGACAGAGGAGGATATCGCCGGGATGAGCGATGATGACATCCAGCTGGCAATCAACACCATCTACGCCAGACATGGCTACCGGTTCAAGGACAGCCAGCTTCTGGAATATTTTAAGGGCTTTGACTGGTATCAGCCTTCCGAATCCGACATGGAAGATGTGAAGGATACCTTCAGTGACATCGAAGAAAAGAATGTGGATTTTCTGGCGAAACACCAGTAAACAGACATTTTCGGTACTGACAGCCGATGGCTGACATATTGTAAAAACAGGAGGCAAATCAGAAGCCTCCTGTTTTTTTCTTGGCCTCGTTATGATAATATGATCGCAGCAGAAGAAGGGGGATTCCAATCGGAAGAGGAGATTTGACGATGGATAGATTTGCCGAAATTGCAAGAAAGCTCCGGGCGGACCTTCACACTTGCCCGGAGCCTGCCTTTGAGGAAAAAAGAACAAAGGAGAGAATACTGCGCTTTTTGCGGGAGGAGACCCTGCTGGAAGTGACAGATTGCGGGTGCTGGATCTGGGCCAAATGGACCGGGGAAGACGACAGACCGGCAAGCAGACTGGCGCTTCGGGCTGATTTTGACGCAGTGACCGGCGCGGACGGACGGCCCGGTCACTACTGCGGGCATGACGGGCATGCGGCCCTGCTCTGCGGACTGGCAGGATATATCAGTGAAAGCAGGCCGAAAAGAAGTGTCTATCTGATTTTTCAGCCGGCGGAGGAGATTGGGGAAGGGGCCAGGCTCTGCCGGAAGCTTTTGAAAGAAGAGAAGATTCCGGAAATCTACGGACTGCATAATATACCCGGTTTTCCCAAGGGGACAGTGCTGGTAAGACAAGGTACTTTTGCCTGCGCCTCAACAGGGCTGGAACTGAAATGGACAGGAGAGTCTTCTCACGCAGCCTACCCGGAGAATGGCCGGAATCCTGCCGGGGCGGTGGCGGAGCTGGTTGTCTGGACCCGGGAGCGTCTGCAGCTGCCGCATAAGGGAATCCTGCTCTGTACCGTAATCGGGGCGGAAATGGGAAGCAGTGCCTATGGGGTATCCGCAGGCGACGCTGTTCTGAGGCTGACCGTAAGAGGAGAGAATCCGGAAGAATTCGAGCGGTTTCTGGCAGATATCCGGGAAAAAGCGGAAAAGCTGGCAGCCGGAGAGGGACTGCAGCTGGCAGTTCGGGAAATCGAGCGCTTCCCGGCAACGGTGAACGGCACTTATGGAAGTGAGCGGGTAGTCAGGGCGGCCGCATTGTCCGGCAGACAGGTGCAGGTCCTTTCAGAACCCATGCGATGGTCAGAGGATTTCGGATATTATCTGCAAGAGGCAGAAGGCGCCTTTTTCGGAATCGGCGACGGGGAAGATTATCCGCAGCTGCATACACAGCAGTACAGCTTCCCTGATGAGATTATCCCGGATGCGCTGGCTCTTTTTGCTGCGATTGCAGAATCATAGAAGAAGCTTGAACCTGAGCCTGAAATAGGATAAGATTTTACAGACAGAATAAAAACAGGAGGATATTTAAGATGTACATAAAAGATAGCAGCAAACAGGAACAGACAGCAACTTTTACCGTTGTGATTCCGCCCGAAGAGTTCGGTGCGGCTGTAGAGAAGGCGTATGAGGATAATAAGGGAAAGCATCAGCTGGAAGGGTATGAAGCTGGGCAGGCTCCCCTGGAGGCATATCGGGAAAAGTACGGGGAGACGGCCTTTTTCCAGGAGACCCTCAGCAGTCTGGCCATGAGCGCCTACCAGGATGGCCTGGAGGAACTTGCAGTAAAACCGGCAGGACAGCCTTCGGTAGGGAATGTGACAGCTACTCTGGAAGACGGTGCCTCCATGACATTTACTGTAATGCTGTATCCGCAGGTGAAGCTGGGCCAGTATAAGGGCCTTCGGGCAGAAAAGCGGATCCTTCCCGTCACGGATGAGGAAATCGAGCTTGAGATAGAAGCAGCACGCAAAAAGATCGGCCAGACCCGCATGGCGGCCGTGACAGACCGTCCGGCACAGAAGGGCGACACCACAGATATTGATTTCGATGGATTCCTGGACGGCGAGTGTTTTGAGGGCGGAAAAGCCGAGCATTATTCCCTGGTTCTGGGAACGGGTACCTTTGTCCCCGGTTTTGAAGAGCAGGTAGAAGGCATGCAGACCGGTGAGGACCGGGATATCCATATCACCTTCCCCGAGGATTACACACCCGATCTGGCCGGGAAGCCGGTAGTATTTAAGGTTCACCTGCACGGAATCATGGCCCCGCAGGAGCCGGAGATTGACGACGCATTTGCAAAAGACGCATCCGGCGGCAAATTTAAGTCACTGGAAGCCTACAAGGCAGACCTGCGCGTGACCCTGACCGGCCGTCATGCAGCAGAAGCAGAGGAACGTTTCGGCAATGCCGTCCTGACACAGGCCATTGACAATATGCGCGTAGACATTCCGGAGAAAATGATCCAGGATCAGATCGGAAAGGTACTGCAGTCCTATGCAGACCGTTTCGGCATCGATCCGCAGACGCCCGCAGAAGAGCTGATCCGAATGCTGGGAATCACGGAGACGATCATGAAAGAAAATATCGAACCCCAGGCCATCTCACAGCTCCGCTCCTCCTTCCTGCTCAACGCAGTCGCAGAGGCAGAAGGCCTCACCGTCAGCGAGGAAGAAATCGGGGCATTCGCAGACCAGATTGCCAAGGCAAACTTCGGTGCCTCCAGAGAAGACGTAATCCGCTATTTCGGCAAGGCATTCATCGAAGAAGAAGTGCTCAAAGACAAGGCCGAAGGTCTGATTGTAAAAGCCGCCCAGGTCATCGGCTGAGGGGAGACAGGGGACGGTTCTCTGTCTCCCTCCCCCTGTCGTCATACATCTTCAAAAAAAGCTCGAAAAGCCAGTTTTATGCTGGTTTTCGAGCTTTTTTTGTCGAACGGAATGGAAGAAAGGGGGAGACAGAGAACCGTCCCCTGTCTCCCTAAATCAAGCCCAGACTGCGGAGCAGGTAGATCCAGAAGGTGACTGTAAATGCGCTGCATATGGTGGTGATTACGACTGCGTTGGAGGTCAGGGTTCCTTCGTGGCCCATGTTCCTTGCCATTACAAAGCTGCTGACGGTTGTGGCGGAGCCCAGCATGATCAGGATGGCGACCAGTTTTTCATTCCGAAAGCCCAGCTCGACTGCGATGGGAAGGAAAATCGAGCACAGGCCGATCAGCTTCATAAAGGCTGCGAGCACAGCGGGCTTTAGCTCGCCGCCGACTTTTTTGAAGTCGATGCTGGCGCCCATGGCCATCAAACCAAGCGGGGAAGCCAGGTTTCCGATATTGGTCAGGGTCTTATTCAGGATCGGGGGCATGGGAATACGCAGGAGAGACCAGACAAGTCCAAACAGTATGCTGAGGATGATTGGATTGGTTGCAATCCCGTAAAGGGTCCGCTTGATGGTATTGCGGTCCAGCTTGCGGTCGGCATCTGTAAAAAGGATGAGGACGATAACGGCCATGATATTGTAGAGAGGGACACTTCCCAGGATCATCATAGGCGCCATGCCGGCGTTGCCGTAGATGCTGGAGATGAAGGCGATGCCCAGAAGGGCGGCGCTACTCCGGTAGGAGGCCTGTATAAACTCACCCCGGCGCGCCCCTTTTACAAAAATCAAAGAAAGGCCCCAGGCGATCAGAATGCTCACGAGCGTTGCAAAGAAACAGAAAATGACGAACTTCGGATCCCAGGAGGAGGCGAAGTCTGTCTCCGCAAGCTCGCGGAAGACCATGACCGGCAGCGGAACCAGAAAGACAAACTGATTCATCTTTGACGCAAAGATATCATCGATCCAGTTAATCTTGTGAAAAAAGACGCCAAGCACCATCAGCAAAAAAACAGGGACGGTTGCATTCAGACTGAAAACCAGATTTTCCATAAAAATCCCTTCCATTATGCATAATTCATAAAAGCAGGACTATTATAACACAAGCGAATCAGCAGAAAAAGTGAGGAATCCGTCAGAAACGACTACTTTTTTGCACTTGCAGCAAATATTCTCTTGTCTTATACAGGGGAAAAGGATTATAATAAACTGGAATGATTTTGAAATCAAAATAAGCTTTCAGGAGGCATTTATATGAGTGAAGCATACGCTGAAGAGTTTAAATCTCTGGTAGAAAAGGCAAAAGCAGTCAGCAAGCCCATCAGAGTAGCCCTGGCAGGCGCTGATTCTGAGAATATGTTAAAGGCAATCTTTGACGCAGAGGCAGATGGTTTTGTAAAGCCCATTCTGATCGGCAACTACGAAAAGATCCATGCGATTTTGAAGAGACTTGGTCTGGCAGACCGTGAATATGACCTGCAGCCGATCAATGATGATACCAATGCGGTACAGTACGCGATCGAGATGATCAACGCCGGCAAGGCAAACTGCCTGATGCGCGGCAATACGCAGACAAAGGACTTCCTTCTTCCCGTTCTGAACAAGATGAATCATCTGATCCGTGAGGGAGCTCTCGTGACACATGTTACTTTCCTGAAGGCTCCTGAGCAGGAGAAAATCTGCGCTTATTCCGATGTTACCCTGCTGGTTAAGCCCTCTGTAGAGCAGCGTAAGCAGGTAGTTAGAAATATGGTCCGCGCCCTTGGCGTATTCGATCTTCACAATCCCAAGATCGCTCTGCTTGACCTGGTTGAGACTCCCAGCTTCAATCTGAGAAACTCCATCGAGAACCAGGGTATCGTAATCGAGCACAGAAAGCGCCCGATCGCAGAGTGCGAGCTGGTAGGCCCTATTCCCTATGACCTGATCGTCAGCAAGGAAGCAGCCCGCCTTAAGGGATATGAATGTGACGCATGCGGCGAGTTTGACGGCGTTGTTGTTCCGGATCTGATGTCCGGCAACCTGCTGATCAAGGTTCTCCAGCACAGCTGTCACGCAACCGGATACGGCATCCTGGTTGGTGCCAAGATTCCGATCGCCATCAGCTCCCGAAGCGACGCTCCCGAGCAGTCCTATCTGTCTCTGGCAGCCTGCGCTGTTATGAAGAACAGCAAGGATCCGGTTTACTTCGAGTAATCTCTATACAGTGAAGAATCTCATACTTATATAACAAGGGAAGCCTTCTCCTGTCATGGCGCGGGGAAGGCTTCTCTTCCTTTATTCCGCTATGGCGGGCAGCTCAGCCATGGCGGGTGTTCCTTTTCCTCCCCTGGGGGTGGCAGAGCAGGGCCGGGGTATACTGATTAAAACAGGATTACATAATTGTCAGAAATTAAGAGGAGAAATGGAATATGAGAGCATCTATGATTGCGGAGGTTGCCAGCAGAAAGAGCGTGGGCGACATTTTTGAATTCGGAAGATATATGGTGCAGGCAGCAGTCAAGCCTTACAAATACCCGGCAAAGATTTATAAGAGTATGGAATGGTATGTACTTGCCCGGGAAGGCAGCCGTATGCTTTTGCTGAGCAAAGACTGCGTGGACTGGGAGTTCATAGACGGAACAGGCCATCCGCAGACCTGGGAGAATTGTTTTGCCCGCAAGGAACTGCTCCCGGCATTTTTCAAAGACACTTTCACAGAAGAGGAGAAAAGTCTGATCATACCGGTCTGGCTGGAGACAAAGGACAATGTGAAGTTCGGGACAAAGGGCGGGGAAGATACGACCGACCAGATCTTCTTCCTCAGCATAGAGGAATTCCAGAAATATGTATTTCCGGAAGCTGCCCGTTCATCCCTGTATATGGTAGACCGTCTCACGGAAGATTCGGAAGAACAGAAAGAAGAAAAATATGAACTCTGGCATGAGCCTGCGGACTGGTGGCTCCGGTCCCCGGGAGAAGAACAGTACTGCAATGCAGTGGTAAGCAGCAGGGGAGACCTGTGGGAAGAAGGCCTGGAAAACGGGGCTGACGAGGTCGGGATCCGGCCGGCCATCTGGATCGATCTGACAGCCGCTCAGGATGATGAGCTGCCATTTTAAAAAGTGAGACGTGCCCGGAGTGTGAGAAATATAAGGGGGAAGGGGTGAAGGATATGGCAAGAATTTTTATAACAGGAGACACCCATGGAGACATCGATATCAGCAAGGTCAGCGTCCGCCGCTGGCCTTTGCAAAAGGAACTGACCAAAGAGGATTATCTGATCATACTTGGAGATGCCGGACTTGTCTGGTATAACAGTCCCAAGGACAATTATATCCAGAAATGGTGGCAGGATAAGCCCTTTACGACCTTATTTGTGGACGGGAACCATGAAAATCATGAGGCTTTGGCGGCTTATCCTGTTGAAGTCTGGAACGGGGGAAAGATCCACCGGATCCGGGACAGTGTTCTTCATCTCATGCGGGGGCAGGTATTTACGATAGGAGGACTGAAGTTTTTTGCCATGGGAGGTGCGGACTCCGTTGACAAGGCATTCCGTCACCCTTTTGTTTCCTGGTGGCCGCAGGAGCTGCCTTCGGTCAGCGAATACGAGGAGGCACTTGCCAATCTGGCTGCAGCCGGAATGCAGGTGGATTACGTGCTGACCCACGACTGCGGCGCCCATCTCTGCCCCAGACTCTGCAGCGGGAAAGGAGTGCATGCCATAAACGGTTTCTTCGACCGCCTGGAATACGAAGAGAAACTCCGGTTCCGGCACTGGTATTTTGGACATCATCACAAGGATCTGCAGCTGGACGGGCGACATACCGTGGTCTACGACAAGATCATTGAGATTCCAACCTGAGAATTGCCAGGATTTACGGAGAGAAAGAAAAAGAAGATTTCAGAAAGTGGTTAACCACTTCTTGCATTCCGCGGGTCCTTTGTATATAATATATAGAAAGATATCGTTCGCAATGAATAGAACCCAGGAGGAATATGAGATGAAAGTTGTAATTTTAGAGCCGCTGGCTGTTGAGAAGGACCGCCTGATGGCAATCGCACAGGAGATTTTAGGAGACAGTGTAGAGATTACCATGTATGACAACCGGACACTTGATCCCCAGGAACTGATCGAGCGCGGAAAAGATGCGGACATCGTAATCGAGGCCAACCAGCCCCTCAGCGCTGAAGTAATCAAAGGGTTTAAGAACTGCAAACTGCTCAATGTCGGTTTCACCGGACTGGACCATGTAGCACTGGATGCCTGCAAAGAAATGGGCATGATGGTCTGCAATTGCTCCGGATATTCCACAGCCTGCGTAGCAGACCTTGTATTCGGATCCCTGATCTCCTTCTACAGAAATATTGCAGCCTGTGACACCGCAACCAGAAACGGCGGCACTATGGCAGGTCTGGTAGGATATGAGCTGGAAGGCAAGAAGTTCGGCGTAGTCGGAACCGGCGCCATCGGCCTCAGAGTCGCAAAGATCGCCGCAGCATTCGGCTGCGAAGTATACGCATACAGCAGAACCGTTAAGGATGTACCCGGCGTGACCTATGTATCTCTCGATGAGCTGATGAGCACCTGCGACATCATCTCCCTGCACATGCCTTCCAACGCATCCACAAAGGGAATGATCAGCGCAGAAAAGATCGCTATGATGAAAGAGAACGCAGTCCTGATCAACATGGCAAGAGGTCCCGTAATCGACAGCCAGGCCCTGGCTGACGCACTCAACAATGACAAGATCCTCGGCGCCTGCATCGACGTATACGAGATGGAGCCTCCCATCCCCGGCGATCACCCGCTGCTCACCGCAAAACACACCGTAGTAACACCGCACGTAGCATTCGCCACCAAAGAAGCCTTCATCAAACGCGCCTACATACTCTTCGAGAATATAAAAGCCTACATGAACGGCACACCCCAGAACGTAAAAGTAGAAGCATAAAACAAAACAGCAATAACAGAAAAAGAGACCGGAAAACCAGCCGGTCTCTTTTTTAATACAGACAAACATTTAACTAGACAAACCAAAAAATAGGGGTATAATGTGTTTAAAAACCGTCGCCCCACCAGAGAATACAGTACTGCCGTGGGAGCTTGCTCACAACGGCAGTACTGTATTCTCTGGTGGGGCGGACCAGACGCGGAGCGTCTCGGTCCGGCCGCAGTGCGGAGAGCAAAGCTCACCGCACATGCGGGAGACAGATAGAGAAAGGGGAAACATGTCAATCATCATCATTGCAGGCATGCTGCCGGCATTCATCCTGCTGTATTTCATCTACAAACAGGACAAGATCGAAAAGGAACCGATGGGGCTGATCATAAAGCTCTTCATCCTCGGCGGACTGATGACCATTCCGGCCGGAATCGCGGAATCTTTCTTCATTCCCATCGCGATGAATTTGCTGGCAGGCGGCAGCGGACTCCTTTTCCTGCTGGTGGAGAATTTCCTGATTGTCGGACTTGCGGAGGAAGGATTCAAGCGGCTGGTTATGCGCGGGCTCACCTGGAACCATCCGGCATTCAACTACCGCTTTGACGGCGTCGTATACGGTGTGGCGGTCTCTCTTGGTTTCGCGGCTTTTGAAAATGTGATGTATGTTATGGGATACGGTCTTGGCATCGCTCCCATACGTGCGGTCACAGCGATTCCGCTTCACTGTATTGTCGGTGTTTTTATGGGTCATTATTACGGAATGTCGAGATTCTACGCGGTTAGGGGGAAGGAGATTCAGAGCAGAAGAAATCAGAAGCTCAGCCTGTGGGTTCCGGTTCTGATTCACGGTTTATATGACTTTGCTGCTGTTGCCGGATCCCCTGCCATGGAGGCGGGATTCCTTGCATTCATCGTAATTCTTGATATTATCGCAATTTCCGCAGTACGGAGATTCGCAAGAAATGATCAGCCGGCCTGATCAAATAAGGAGGAAATCTGAAATGTCAGATGTAAAAGGTTTCTTAAAGAAGAAGAACATTGAGATCTCTGCAAAGAGGTACGGTATCGATGCCCTCGGCGCCATGGCACAGGGTCTCTTTGCATCGCTGCTGATGGGTACGATCCTCAGCACACTGGGCAACCAGCTGGGTATTGAGATCCTGGCAACGATCGGCAGTTATGCATCGCAGGCAACAGGTCCTGCTATGGCAATCTCGATTGGTTACGCGCTCCAGTGCCCGCCTCTGGTACTGTTCTCACTGGCGGCAGTCGGTGTAGCAGGCAATTCGCTGGGCGGAGCAGGCGGTCCGTTGGCTGTTCTGGTTGTGACCATCTTCGCGGCAGAGTTCGGTAAACTCGTCTCCAAAGAGACTAAGATTGATATTCTGGTGACCCCCCTGGTGACCATCTGCGTGGGCGTAGGCCTCAGCCTCTGGTGGGCGCCCGCGATTGGAGCGGCTGCAAGTGCGGTCGGCGGAGCAATCATGTGGGCAACAGAGCTGCAGCCTTTCCTCATGGGAATCATCGTATCTGTCATTGTTGGTATCGCGCTGACCCTTCCGATCAGCAGCGCTGCCATCTGCGCGGCACTCGGACTGACCGGACTGGCAGGCGGCGCAGCAGTGGCCGGATGCTGTGCCCAGATGGTTGGATTTGCTATCATGTCCTTCCGTGAGAACCGCTGGGGCGGTCTGGTAGCGCAGGGCATAGGAACTTCCATGCTGCAGATGGGCAATATCGTACGCAATCCCAGAATCTGGATCCCGCCCATACTTGCTTCAGCTGTAACAGGCCCCATCGCGACCTGCGTGTTTAAAATGCAGATGAATGGCGCAGCCATTTCTTCTGGTATGGGAACCTGTGGTCTGGTAGGACAGATCGGCGTATATACCGGCTGGCTGGCAGATATTGAAGCCGGCACAAAGGCTGCTGTCACAGCAGGCGACTGGATTGGTCTGATCATGATCTGCTTTATCCTTCCCGGCCTTCTGACATGGCTCTTCGGCCTTTTCTTCCGCAAGATCGGCTGGATCAGAGAGAACGATCTGAAGCTTGATCTGTAGCAGATAATTAGGAACAATAAAAAACAGGGACAGCTGTACTAAGTAATTAGTCAACTGTCCCTGTTTTATTTTTGCCTGATCCGGGTGAATCTAAAACTCTTCTTTGGAATACTGTAAAAAGCCCTCTCCGCGGATCTCCGCAGCGTCTGTCAGGATCATAAAAGCATCCGGGTCCTGCTCATAGACCAGCTCTTTGAGGAGAACTGCCTGCTTTCTGGAAACAGCGCAAAACAGAACCGGGCGGTCGGTGCCAGTATACATGCCGGTACCGGGAAGCATGGTAATCCCGCGCTCCAGATCATACATGATGGAATGCGCGATCTCCTCATGCTTATCGGAAATAATATAAGCCAGATAGGCGTTGCGGAAGGAACCGATCAGAGAATCCGCAATTTTGCTGGCCAGGACCACAGAGACAACAGCATACATGGAAATATGAAATCCCACAATCCAGATGGAGAGCAGGATGATCAGACCATCCAGAACCGGCAGAATCTTGGCAGCCGACAGGTGGGGCAGGGCATGCTGGATGAGAGCGGCCAGGGTGTCCGTGCCGCCGGTTGTAGCCTTGCCAAAAAAGACCATCCCGATTCCGACTCCCATCAGGCTGCCGCCCATGACAGCGGTCAGGAAGGGATCGATCTCCGGTATGCTGAATTCGGGAATGATATAGAGCCAGGCAGAGAAGAGCAGGGAAGCCATGAAGGTGCGTTTGATAAAGTACCAGCCGCGGATCTTGATGGACAAGAGGATCAGAGGAACATTCAGGATTACATTGCCGGCCCACAGAGGAAGACCGCCGGGGATAAAGGGCTCTGTGATCTTCTGGATCAGCATGGCAAGACCGGTAAAACCGCCGGGAACCATGCTGGCGGGTGAGAAGAGAAGATTGGCAGAAGCCGCCATCAGGGCGGTCCCGAAAATGATCCAGAGATAATCGGAGCGATTGATGCGTGCATATAGTTTTTTCATATAGGATTCCTTTCTGTATCAGATATAGTAACTGCGTGCGAAATGCCATCATTCCTTTTCGGGAATGATGGCATTTCATGCGCTTTGAGCTGTCAGGATCCTGTAGTCAGCTTCTGATCAGGCAGCTGTTTTGCTTTGTACCTTGATCAGCCGGCCACATCGGCAGTGCCGGGGTCAGCAGGTGCGCTAGGCTCGGTAGGAGTGACCGGAGCTTCCGTAGCCGGAGCTTCCGTAGCCGGAGCTTCGGTTGCAGGGGCTTCGGTAGCCGGAGCTTCTGTAGCCGGAGCGCTTGTTTCAGGCGCTTTGGTCTCCGGAGCCTTGGTCTCAGGCGCTTTGGTCTCCTTTTTTGTTTCCGTTTCGGTTTCGGTTTCGGATTCGGTTTCGGTTTCTTTTTCTTTCTTTTTGGTACCGGAAATATAAGTATTGTTTTCTTTGTTCTTGTATTCCGGGAAGTCTGCAGGAACCAGACCCTCGTGGAGTGAATTCATAAAGGACTGCCAGATAAAGCCGGGATAAGTAGCGCCCATCAGGTCTTCGGTAGCCTCAGGGGTATCATTGCCGACCCAGATGGCGGTTGTGTAATATCTGGTATAGCCTACAAACCATCCATCTCGTCCTTCGTCAGTGGTACCGGTCTTTCCGGCAGCGGGCATGCCGCCGTCAAGAGCCAGACCGTAGGCGGTTCCCATGGGATCTTCGATGACGCCTTTCATGATATCGGTCATCATACGGGCGCTTTCCTGTTTATAGATCTGTGTCTCTTCCGGCTTTTCGCCGTAGATGATATTGCCGGAATAGTCTGTGATTTGTAAAATGCAGGTGGCGCCGCGATAGACGCCGTCATTTTCCAGAGCAGCATAGGCACTGGCCATTTCCAGAGGGGAGACGCCGTGGGTCATGCCGCCGATGGATACGGCCGGGGCAACGTCATCGTCCACAATCTTGGAAAAATGCATGTTTTTGAGGAAAGAGAGACAGTACTCCGGCCCCAGATCCTGGAACATCTGCCAGGCCACTGTATTCAGAGAGAGATAGACAGCCGAACGGATGGTGACACGGCCGAAAAACATCTTTTCCGCGTTCTGCGGTCCGTTCTTGATCTCTTTATCTTCCACGATGGAGGAGGGGGTAAAATCTTTGTCAAAGGCGGGCGTATAATCGATCAGCGGTTTGATCGAGCTGCCCGGCTGGCGGAAACTCTGGAAAGCACGGTTGAGAGTGTAGCCGGAAAGAGCCGGATTGCTGCGGCCGCCGACGATAGCGGTTACATAACCAGTCTTGTTATCAATACAAACGCCGGCACTCTGCATCTCATAGTCACCGGTTGAGTCGGTTATGTCCGTGAAATCCTCCAGACCGTCATCAATCGATTGCTGCAGCAATCTCTGCATGCTCATGTCGATGGAGGTATAAAGATTGTATTTGCCGGAATAAAGCTCAGCCATGCACTGGGCATAGAGGTCGTTGTATTTCTCTTCATAGGCTGCGCGTTCGCTGTCAGAAGGGAAATCATACTGGAACTGGAAACCGGTGGTTTCCATCAGGGCCTCTGCCGCGCAGTGATAGGCGAAGGTGTCGACATAATTGTGGATGACGGCAGGTTTATTCCCGGACAGATCCAGAGCGATTTTCTCATGAATGGCCTGTTCATACTCAGGCCGGGAAATATAGCCCTCATTGAACATGTTTTCCAGCATCAGATCCCGGCGTTCATAGGTGTTGTCAATATTCTCTATCGGGTCGTAGTAGGAAGGACTGTTGGGGATCGCGCACAGGAAGGCAATCTGGGACAGGCTCAGATCCTTAAGATCACAGTTGAAGTAGCCGGTGCAGGCAGCCTTGACCCCGTAGTAGCCGTTGGCAAAATAGATGTTATTGAGGTAGAATTCCATGATGTCGTCTTTGGTGTAGCGCTGCTCCAGATCCATGGCAATGAAGATTTCCTGGACCTTGCGCTCCCAGGTCTGGGCACCGGTCAGAAAGACATTTTTTGCCAGCTGCTGGGTGATGGTGCTGCCGCCCTGGGTGATGGTGCCGCTGTTTTTGATATAGGCCTGCAGAGCACGCATCATGGCCTTGGGATCGAAACCGTTATGTTCGTAGAACTTGCGGTCCTCCGTGCTGATCATTGCCTTGGAAAAGGCATCGGGAATGTCAGAGTAGGTAACGTATTCCCCGTTTTTCTCTGCAGTCATTTCGGTAATGACCCTGCCGTCCGACCCGTAGATGGAGCCGGCCTTATCTGGGACAAAGGTCGTCCGGTCTGAGGCTGCGACAAGTTCATCCGCCTCTTCCTTAAGAGCCACGACCTGATCGGGAATGCCGGAGTACATCACATATCCGACGCCGCCGATCACGGCAACGACCAGGACCAGAAGAATCAGCAGAAAGAAATTACGTATGTAATGGTGTTTTTTATGTTTTCTACGCTTTTTAGCCATGAAGATCTCTCCTCCTTTAATAAAACGGGCAGTGAAAGCCCGGATAAAATCAGATAACCGGGATCTGTAAGACACAAATCTATCCTAGTATAGCAGATAATATAAGAAAAGTCCAAAAAAGCTTAAATAGAAGGATAGTCTGCCGGCAGTGACAAAACTATTGTATTTTAGAGGTGTGGGTGGTATAATATCGACATGACACAGGACCCTGCAGCGGACCTGTTTCATACAGTGTATGAAGTCATTGTTTTGAAACAAACAAAGGAGGAAAAGACCATGAAGTATGTTTGTTCCATGTGCGGTTATATCTATGATCCTGCAGTAGGAGATGCTGATGGCGGCATCGCAGCAGGCACCGAGTTCGCAGATCTTCCTGATAGCTGGGAGTGCCCTCTCTGCGGAGCAGCAAAGAGCGAGTTTGAGCCCGAATAAGAGATTCTGAATTGACAAGCGACAACCCGCGGCGTAATAAGCCGCGGGTTTTTCCGTAGATAGTTTGCTCTATGCGCGCCAACTGTGATACAATGGTAAAAATCTGGAATCAGGAGGTTTACGGACCTATGAAAAACATGAAGCGTATCATCGTCTGGCTTCTTGCCATGGCACTTGCTGCATTGCTTCTGGCCGGCTGCGGCAAAGAGCCGTCCGCGCAGACATCAGCTCCTGCACAGACAGAGACGTCTGCGCAGACAGAGAGTCAGGCGCAGACGGATAGTGAGACTGCGGCGGTTACGGAAACGGCACAGACCATGGCCGGGCCCGAATCAGAAAGCGCCGGTCTGTCTGTAGAAGAGGACGGGACATATACCTCCAAGGAGGAAGTAGCCCTTTACATCCATACCTACGGGAAGCTGCCGTCTAATTTCGTGACCAAGAAAGACGCGCAGGCTGCCGGCTGGGATAGCCAGAAGGGCAATCTGCAGGATGTCATTCCCGGCGCCAGCATCGGAGGAGACCGCTTTGGAAATTATGAGGGCCTTCTCCCGGAGAAGAAGGGACGCAAATACTACGAGTGTGACATTGATTATGAAGGAGGCCGCCGGGGAGCCAAACGTATTGTTTTCTCCAGCGATGGACTGATCTTTTATACCGAGGACCATTACGAGAGTTTTGAGACCCTTTATGAATAAGGAGGAGCAGGATGAAGATCATACTAGACGTGCTGCGGCTGCAGGAACCGGAGCCGGCTCACGCATATCTGAAAGAGAGCCTGGGACTTCCGGACTATTACGGACACAATCTTGACGCGCTGCATGACTGCCTGACAGAGATCAGCCAGGAAATGGAGATCTGTCTGCAGACCTGCAAAGACGCAGGGGAAGAGAGCGGTTTTTTCGACCGCCTGCTCCGGGTGTTTGAAGATGCAGCGGAGGAGAATCCTCTCCTCAGAATCACGGAAGAGACTGCGGCGGAGAGCGATTTCCCCTATGAGGAAGCCTACGAAGACAATGCAGAGGATGACAGTGTGACAGTCTCTGCAGAAGATGAGTCTGGTCCGCAGGAATAGGAGGAAAACATTTTGCTGTTTCATACAGGAAGAAAAAATGCCAGAAAGGGTCTGAATATCGTGATCGTCGGCTGCGGCAAGATCGGTTCGATCCTGACGGAGAAACTCTACAAAGAAGGCCATGATGTCACGGTTGTGGATACCAAGAGCGAACGGCTCCAGTCCATGGCGGAGCAATATGATATCATGGAAGTAGAGGGAAACGGGGCCAGTTTCCAGGTGCAGAAGGAAGCCGGCGTGGAAAATGCAGACCTCTTTATTGCCGTGACGGATAAGGACGAACTCAACCTGCTCTGCTGTACGGTTGCCCATTTTAATGGAAAGTGCGCGGCCATTGCCAGGGTGCGTACGCCGGAATACAGTGAAGAAGTAGGCTTTTTAAAGTCAAAGCTGGACTTGGCTATGGTGATCAATCCCGAGCAGCAGACTGCGCACGAGATTGCCCGGATCCTGTCCCTGCCCGAAGCGCTGGGAGTCAACTCCTTTGCGCGGGGATCGGTAGAGATGGTCCGGTTCAAAATCCCGGAGGGCAGCATCCTGGACGGGAAGACCCTGATCCAGCTGGGATCTTATTCAGATAACGATGTGCTGATCTGCGCTGTAGAGCGGGACCAGGAAATCTTTATTCCCGGGGGCAGATTTGTCCTGCGCAGCGGGGATGTCGTTTCCTTTATCGCTACTATGCCGGATGCCAGACGATTTTTCGGATGGATCGGCATCCGTACCTTTGCGGTCAGAAAGGCCATGATCGTTGGCGGAGGGAAGACCAGTTACTATCTGTCCAGACTCCTGATCGAGAATGGGATCGGCGTTAAGATCATAGAAAAGGAAATCAGCCGCTGCGATGAGCTGGGAGAGCTCCTGCCGCAGGCAGAGATCATCTGCGGGGACGGAACCAATGCTGAAGTGCTGGCAGAGGAAGAGATCGGACAGGCGGATGCCTTTATCCCTCTTACCGGACTGGATGAGGAAAACATTATGCTGACCCTTTACGCGGCAGATGTCTCGGATGCCAAGGTCATCACCAAGATCCAGCGCAGGACCTTTCATAATGTAATCAGCCGTCTGCAGCTGGGCAGCATTATCTATCCCAGAGAGATTACCGCGGAGGCAATCGTGGCTTTTGTCCGGGGCATGACAGCTTCCCGCGACAATGATAATATCGAGACCCTCTACCACATGTTTGATAATCGCGTGGAGGCAGTAGAGTTTAGTGTGCGTGCCGAGTCCAAAGCAACCGGTGTTATGCTCAAGGACCTGGAGCTGCGTGACAATACCCTGGTGGCCTGCATCATCCGGGAAGGACAGAGCAGGATCCCCAGAGGCCAGGACGTAATCCGGACGGGGGACAATGTGGTCGTTGTCACTACCCATATGGGCCTGCATGTCCTGGACGACATATTAAAGTAGGAGACAGCGTATGAATATTGCGATTGTTCTCTATACGCTGGGCTCTGTGCTGGAGATCACGGGAGGGCTTCTGCTCCTGCCGGCTCTGATCGCGCTGATCTACGGGGAAAGCACCCTGCTGGTTTTTGTGCTGACGGCGGCGGGATCTTTTGCGGCCGGATGGCTGTTGCACCGCAGGCGGCCCAACAATATGACCTTTTATGTAAAAGAAGGCTTTGTGACCACAGCACTTTCCTGGCTGATGATCAGTCTGGTCGGCTGCCTGCCCTTTTACTTTTCCGGTGCAATCCCGTCCTTTACCAATGCCCTTTTTGAGACGATTTCCGGATTTACGACGACGGGAGCCAGCATTTTAAACGAGGTAGAAGCCCTGCCGGTTAGCTGCCTTTTCTGGAGGAGTTTCAGCCACTGGATCGGCGGCATGGGTGTACTGGTCTTCCTGCTGGCGATCATTCCGATTTCCGGCGGTTCCCAGATGAATCTGATGAAGGCGGAGAGCCCGGGCCCCAGCGTGGGCAAGTTCGTGCCAAAAGTCATGGCAACAGCCCGGATCCTCTATCTCATCTATTTCGGGATGACCCTGACAGAGCTGTGCTTTCTGATCCTGGGAGGAATGCCCTTTCTGGAGGCCCTGATGATCACCTTCGGAACGGCGGGTACGGGCGGATTTGGTGTCCGCAGCAGCAGTATCGGGGGATACAGCCCTTATATTCAGTGGGTTGTTGCGGTCTTCATGCTGCTCTTTGGCGTGAATTTTAACTTTTATTATTTTATCCTGCTCAAGAGGGCGCGCGCGGCCTTCAAGATGGAGGAGGTGCGGGCTTACCTGGTCATGGTGGCGGCGGCCTGTCTGATGATTTTCCTCAATCTCCACCATCAGATGCAGGGAATGGAAGGGATCCTGCGGCACAGCTTCTTCCAGGTGGCATCTCTGGTTACATCAACCGGATATGCGACTGTGGATTTTGACCAGTGGCCGGGCTTTTCCAAAATGGTCCTGATCCTGCTGATGTTTGTGGGAGCCTGCGCCGGCAGTACCGGCGGCGGCCTCAAGGTGCAGAGAATCCTCCTGCTCTTCAAGAGCTACCTGCGGCAGATGCAGATGTTTCTGCATCCGCGGGCAGTCCGCAGGATCAAATATGACGGAAAGTCTGTTTCAGATGAGATGGCTGCATCCGTGCAGACCTATCTGACGGCTTTTCTGCTCTTTTTCGGCGTATCACTGGTTCTGGTTTCGCTGGAAGGGAAGGATCCGGTAACCAATTTTACCGCCGTTCTGACGACAATCAACAATATGGGCCCCGGCCTGAATCTGGTCGGCCCTGCAAAGAATTTTGACTGCATGTCTACGCTGTCGAAATATGTCCTCATGTTCGACATGCTGGCGGGCAGACTTGAGCTGTACCCGCTTCTGCTCCTGTTCCATCCTGCACTCTGGAAGGAAACGGCGCAGAAACAGGCCAGACTCCGCAGAAAGAATAATGACAGATAAAAGGAGAAAAGAGACAATGAAGATTCTGGTTTCAGGAGGAACCGGCTATATCGGTTCTCATACCTGCGTGGAGCTGATCAAACAGGGGATGGAGGTTGTCATTTTTGATAATCTCTGTAATTCAAAAGAAGAAGTTGTCGACCGCATTGAGAAGATCACGGGCGTTCGTCCGGCCTTCTACAAGGCAGATATGCTGCACAAAGAAGAACTGCGTCAGGTCTTTGAAGACCACAGTTTTGATGCTGTGATTCATTTTGCAGGACTCAAGGCAGTGGGAGAGTCTGTGGCAAAGCCGCTTCTTTATTATAAGAATAATATTTCCGGCACAATCAATCTCTGCGAGCTGATGGCAGAGTACGGGTGCAAGCGGATCATTTTCAGCTCATCGGCAACCGTATATGGCTCCCCGAAGACCGTGCCCATCCGGGAAGATTTTCCTCTTTCCACGACCAACCCCTATGGCAGCACCAAGCTGATGCTGGAGAGAGTCCTCTCTGATCTGACTGTCGCTGACCCGGAGTGGAGCGTGATCCTGCTCCGCTACTTCAATCCGATCGGGGCCCATGAGAGCGGTCTGCTTGGCGAGAGTCCCAATGGCATTCCCAACAATCTGATGCCCTATATCGCCCAGGTGGCAGCCGGCATCCTGCCGGAACTTGGTGTATTCGGCAATGATTATGACACTCCTGACGGCACAGGCGTGCGGGATTATATCCACGTAGTCGATCTGGCAAGAGGCCATGTCAATTCTGTCAGCAAGGTCATGAATACAAAAGGAGTCAATGTCTACAATCTGGGAACCGGAAAGGGTTACAGCGTACTTGATATCGTAAAAGCGTTCGAGGAAGCCAACGGGATCCATATTCCATATGTGATTAAGGATCGCAGGCCCGGAGATATTGCCGTTTGCTATGCGGATCCCTCCAAAGCGCGGGAGGAACTGGGCTGGGAGGCAGAGTATGATCTGCCCCGCATGTGCAGAGATTCCTGGAATTTTACCAGATTGAATCTGGGCGGAAAAAATTAGATTGCAGGATTATTGACACTTGGAAAGCGGATTGCTATACTTATTTCATAAGCTAAAAACATGAATTTTCGCGTGAACGCGACAGGAGGAAATGTATGAAAAAAATCATAGCTTTAGCACTCACTGTATTTATGGCTGCTTCTCTTGCGGCATGCGGTGGTTCTTCTTCCAAGGAGACACAGGCACCTGCAGAGTCTGCAGCAGCAGAGTCATCCGAGGCAGGCGCTGAGGGCGGCGATCTCTCAAACATGAAGGTTGGTTTCATCTTCCTTCACGATGAGAATTCCACTTATGACCTTAACTTCATCAACGGCGCTAAGCAGGCTTGCGCAGACCTTGGCCTTACTGAGGACCAGTACATGCTCAAGACCAATGTTCCTGAGGGCCAGGAGTGCTACGACACCGCAGCAGATCTTGCTGACGCTGGATGCTCCATCATCTTCGCAGACAGCTTTGGTCATGAAGATTACATGATCGAAGCAGCTAAGGATTTCCCGAATGTGCAGTTCTGCCATTCCACAGGTACCAAGGCACATACCGAAGGACTTGACAACTATCACAATGCATTCGCTTCCATCTATGAGGGACGTTATCTTGCAGGCGTTGCTGCAGGCATGAAGCTCAATGAGATGATCGAGGCAGGCGAGTTCACCGCTGAAGAGGCTAAGATCGGATATGTAGGCGCATTCACATACGCTGAGGTTATTTCCGGTTATACTTCCTTCTTCCTTGGTGCACGCAGCATCTGCCCGACCGCTACTATGGAAGTTACCTTCACCGGTTCCTGGTATGATGAGACTGCTGAGAAGGAAGGCGCTACCAAGCTCATCAATGACGGCTGCAAGCTGATCAGCCAGCATGCTGACTCCATGGGCGCTCCCACAGCTTGTGAGGATGCAGGCGTTCCTGACGTTTCCTACAACGGCAGCACTGTTGACGCATGCCCCAACACCTTCATCGTATCTTCCCGTATCGACTGGACTCCTTACTTCAAGTATGCAATCTCTCAGGCAGCAGCAGGTCAGCCGATCGATGCTGACTGGACCGGTACCCTTGACACTGCTTCTGTTCTCCTGACCGAGGTCAATGAGCAGGCAGCTGCAGAAGGCACACAGGCTAAGATTGATGAGGTTAAGGCCGGCCTTGAGGATGGCAGCATCCATGTATTCGATACATCTGCATTCACTGTAAAGGGTGAGACCCTTACCAGCTATCAGGCAGATGTTGATACCGATGCAAACTACACTCCGGACACTGAAGTTATCTCCGATGGATACTTCCATGAGTCCGAGTACAGAAGCGCTCCTTACTTCGATCTGCAGATCGATGGCATCGAGCTTCTCGATACAGCATTCTAATTCATTTATATGACACGCGAAACGGAGAGCTTCGGCACTTTGCCGGGGCTTTCTGTTTTCGGCGCCTATGGAGCAGTCCGGCAGGGGTCATAAGGCGCGCAGAGAGGAGACAGACGGCAGAGGCCGTCTGCATACGGAAGGGCAGCAGGCAGTATTTTCTGCCGCCTTTCCGTATGCAATGAAGCATTTCCGGCGCATCACCGTGCGCTGCAATACTCGCAAGGGAGGGGATCGTTTGGACACAAAAACTGCAGCAGTCAAAATGGTAAACGTTACAAAAGTTTTTGGCTCTATAGTCGCAAACGACAAGGTTTCGCTCGAAATCCGCAGAGGGGAGATTCTGTCTCTGCTCGGTGAGAACGGCAGCGGAAAGACAACACTGATGAATATGCTGTCCGGTATTTATTTCCCGGACGGGGGCCAGATTTACATCGATGGCAGGGAGGTCGTGATCCGTTCTCCCAAGGATGCCTTTGATCTGGGCATCGGCATGATCCATCAGCATTTCAAACTGGTGGATGTTATGACAGCCACGGAGAATATTGTCCTGGGTATCGAGGAGAAAGGAAAGCTGGATCTGAAGGCTGCCGCTGAAAGGATCAGCGCCATCTGCAAACAGTACGGATTTGAGCTGGATCCCAATCAGAAGGTCTATGACATGTCTGTATCGCAGAAGCAGACGACAGAGATCATCAAGGTCCTGTACCGGAATGCGGATATCCTGATTCTGGATGAGCCGACCGCTGTACTGACGCCCCAGGAGACAGAGAAGCTTTTTGCGGTTCTGCGCAATATGCGCAACGATGGCAAGGCCATTATCATCATCACTCACAAGCTGCATGAGGTGGAGGAGATCTCCGACCGGGTGGCTATTTTGCGCAAGGGCCAGTTTATCGGCATGCTGACAACGGCTGAGAGCAATGCCCAGGAGATGACCAATATGATGGTGGGCCGCCAGGTCGAGCTCAATATTGAGCGGCCGGAACCGGTCGATCCCAAGCCTAAGATCGAGGTCAAGGGTCTTACCGTGCGCAGTGAGGACGGCATTCTCAAGCTGGATGATGTCAGCTTTACCGTTAACAGCGGTGAGATTTTCGGAATCGCCGGTATTTCCGGATGCGGACAGAAGGAGCTCTTAGAGGCGATCGCCGGCCTGCAGAAGGCGGAAAAAGGCAGCATCGCCTTTGTCAATGATGACGGCAGCCGGGAGGAGCTTCTGGGCATGGATCCGCTCAGCATTGAAAAGAAGGGCGTGGCCCTTTCCTTCGTGCCGGAAGACCGTCTGGGCATGGGCCTTGTCGGCGGCATGGATCTGCCGGATAATATGATGCTCCGCTCATTCCGCCGCGGCAAATCAGTGTTTACAGACCGCAAGTTCCCGCGGGGAGTAGCAGAGAACGTAGTGCAGGAACTGCAGGTCGTTACGCCTGGCCTTTCCACGCCAGTACGCCGTCTTTCCGGCGGCAATGTACAGAAGGTTCTGGTCGGCAGAGAAATCGCTTCCGCACCGGCGGTTCTGCTTACAGCCTACGCTGTGCGGGGACTGGATATCAATTCGTCTTATATGATCTACAACCTGCTCAATGAGCAGAAAAAGAATGGCGTAGCCGTGGTCTATGTCGGTGAGGATCTGGATGTTCTTCTGGAGCTGTCTGACCGGATCATGGTGCTTTGCGGCGGCAAGGTTAATGGAATCGTGGACGGACGCACGGCAACGAAGAATGAAGTGGGTCTGATGATGACGCAGCTGAGAGGAGAAGACGCCGATGAGTAAAGTTAAAACGCCCCGTTTTCATATTTCCAAGCGCGGGATCATTCCCAGACGGCAGACCTGGCTGATCCGCGGCGCGGCGATCGTGCTGGCTCTGATTCTGTGCGCGATCATTACAACCATGATGACCGGCTTGAACCCGGTCAAGGTATACACGACCATATTTGAGGGCAATTTTTCAACCAGCAGAAGGATCTGGGTCCTGATGCAGAATATTGCCATCCTGCTGGCCATTTCCCTGGCTATGGCTCCCGCCTACAAGATGCGTTTCTGGAACATCGGCGGTGAGGGGCAGGTCCTGGTCGGCTGTCTGGCAACAGCGGCCTGCATGATTGTGATCGGAGATAAGGTTCCGAATGCGGTTCTGATCATCATCATGCTGATTGCAGCGGTTGCGGCAGGTGCGGTATGGGCATTCATTCCCGCCTTTTTCAAGGCAAAGTTTAATACCAATGAGACACTCTTTACCTTGATGATGAACTATGTCGGCCTGCAGCTGGTGGCCTATTATGTCATTGTCTGGGAGGTCCCCAAGGGATCCGGTAAGATCGGTATCATCAACCAGGCGACTCAGGCAGGCTGGCTGCCCCAGATCGGCAGCTATAAATACCTGCTCAATATCCTGGTCGTTGCCGTGATCACTGTGCTCATGTACATCTATATGAATTATACCAAACAGGGATATGAGATCGCGGTTGTCGGTGAGAGTGAGAATACAGCCCGCTATGTCGGCATCAATGTCGGCAAAGTTATCATGCGGACCCTGATTCTGTCCGGTGCTATCTGCGGCCTGACCGGTTTCCTGCTGGTAGCCGGAACCAATCACACGGTAACGACGACATTGGCCGGAGGACGCGGATTTACCGCGGTTATGGTTGCCTGGATGGGTAAGTTCAATCCTGTTGCCATGATTTTTGCATCCTTCCTGATCGCTTTCCTGGAGCAGGGAGCCAGTGAGATTTCGACTATGTACAGTCTGAATCAGTCCTTCTCGGATATTCTGACCGGTATTATCATTTTCTTCATCATTGGCAGTGAATTCTTTATCAACTATAAACTGAATTTCAACAAGACCGGGGAAAAGGAGGCGCAGTAAGATGTTTGATCTTGTATCCTTTATACCGCGTGCGGTCAGTCAGAGTATTCCGCTCCTGTTCGGCAGTACAGGTGAGACGATTACGGAGAAGTCCGGAAATCTGAACCTTGGTATTCCGGGTATCATGTATGTCGGTGCCATGAGCGGTGTTATCGGCGCTTTCTTCTATGAGCAGGCCTGCAAGAACAGCGGCAGCAGCTTAAATACCTTTATCGCGATCCTGATTCCTCTGGTTTGCTCTATCATCGGATCAGCCCTGATGGGACTGCTCTACTGTTTCCTGACGGTAACCCTGCGTGCCAACCAGAACGTTACCGGTCTTGCCATGACCACCTTTGGCGTTGGTTTCGGTAATTTCTTCGGTGGTTCCCTGATCAAACTGACCGGCAGTGACGTGCCTTCCATCGCCCTTTCGGCGACCAGCGCCTGCTTCAGCCGGACCCTTCCGGGAGCAAAAAGCACGGGAGCCTTTGGGAAGCTTATCCTTTCCTACGGTTTCCTGGCTTACGCGGCGATTATTATCGCTTTCATCGCTGCTTATATTCTGAAGAGTACGCGTGTAGGTCTGCACCTGCGCGCAGTCGGAGAGAATCCGGCCACCGCGGATGCGGCTGGCATCAATGTTACCAAATACAAATACGTTTCCACGATCATCGGCAGCATGATTGCGGGACTGGGCGGCCTCTACTATGTTATGGACTACACCTCCGGTGTATGGTCCAATGACGGATTCGGAGACAGAGGATGGCTTGCCATCGCTCTGGTTATCTTCACCATCTGGCGCCCCAACATCAGCGTATTCGCATCCATCCTGTTCGGCGGACTGTATATCCTGTATCTGTATATCCCTACCGGCACCAATCTTGCCATCAAAGAGATTTACAAGATGCTTCCCTATATTGTTACGATCATCGTGCTGATCATTATCAGTATCCGCAACAAGAAGGAGAATCAGCCGCCGGCCTCGCTCGGCCTGCCATACTTCCGCGAAGACAGGTAATATGCACCGGCCGGTAAGGCTTGTATGACGGAATATGAAATGAAAAGATCCCTGACACTTATATGCAAGCATATGGTGTCAGGGCTTTTTTGTTTGGTGCCGGGCGCTGCGGGACAGGACTGTCGGGTTGCGGGCAAGATTGTCGGGGTGGGACTGCAGACTGCTGGGCGGACAGTAAGAAAAGCAAGTCATGGGAACCTGTACTGTCCGCCCGGGGGCGGATGTCAGCCTGAGCCTGCAAACATGTCTGGGCGGACAGTAAGAAAAGCAAGTCATGGGAACCTGTACTGTCTGCCCGGGAGCGGATGTCAGCCTGAGCCTGCAAACATGTCTGGGCGGACAGTACGGAAAGCAAGTCATGGAAGGCTGTACTGTCCGCCCTCCTTTGCAGCCTGCTTGAAATGATAGTGAGCTAAGTTTGCTATATATGAGGGAAACGGGTCCGCAGCATATGCTCAAGATAGTCTGTGTCGAGCGGCTGATTCTCTGATTCCATGGTGAAAAGGAATCCCCGGCCTATATCATAGCCTTCCTGGGAATACGCGGAGATTTTCAGCACAGTTTCATCATGGTAATTTTCCTTAGACAGTAATCCGAAATGTTCCAGAATAACCTCTTCACGATTCCAGACATCGAGTAAAGTGAAGTCACAGAAAACCTGCCCGAGAAGGCGTGTCCGCAGGGGGTATTCATAGCGGTATGGGATGCCAAGGATCCGCAGCTTATCAGCTATGATTTTTTCGCTCTTTGAACGGACCCGTTCTCCGTTTTCAGTAAAGAGCCTAGGGGAATTGCCAGAGAAACTTTTACCCATATAGGAGACATTTTTCCATTTCTCCACAAACAGATCATCTGGAAGAACATAGGGTGAAACAAGGCTTTTTCGAGAGTCAGAAAGGTTTTGATATACTTGTGCAAGGGCCTGGTATAAATCATGAATATCTCTGAGAAGACCGCGGTTTATCAACTCTTCAGTTTCTAAAGCAAGCTTTTTGGCGGTTTGAAGAAAACGTAAATCATAGTCCTTTTGAGCTAGGCTTGTGATTAGAGAGACATTTGTTTTCGGAATATAAATTCTCCGAGTATCCCGGGAGGCAGGCTTGTAGTAATACTGGTCATGTTTCCTGTTTTTGCAAATCAGGAGTTTTCCCTCTGGTTTAATGCTTAATGAATTCCGAACTGTAGTGAGATACTGTTGTAGTAATATGTTTTGCTTTTCCATTGTATCCATATGCAATCCTTCATAACTTGATGATCATTGTGGTTAGCGTTGCTGCATGTTTAGACTATAAGACAGGGAGGCATTTTTCTCAATGACAATTGTTCGACCAGATTCGGCAGGAAGTTTCACTATTTGTCAAAATAAGATAAACTCTGACAGAAAGCGGCAGGAAAAGACGGAGATTTGAAAGACCATGTCGACATTTTGTGAATATCGATGCTAGATAATAACCGCTAATTTTCATAAAAAAATATCGCAATGATGCGGGATATAGTATAATATGTTTAAAGCGGAAAGGAGGATCTTTGCATGAAACAGCTGTCTTTTACGGATATTGAGTATGCCGGCCGCCGGCGCGCTGCAAGGCGGGAAACTTTTCTGAATACGATGGAGAAGATGATTTCCTGGGATTACTGGGTCAGCCAGATCCGCCCTCATTATCCGACTGGTACGAGAGGCCGCAGGCCCAGAGGCATTGAGACAATGCTGCGCATGTATCTTCTGCAGAAATGGTACGGGCTCTCGGATGAAGGGATCGAGGATGCCGTCAGCGACAGCTATGCCATGCGTTCTTTTATGCGGCTGGATTTTGCAATCGAGCAGGTGCCGTCCGCTACGACCCTTCGCCGTTTCCGCCATATTCTGAATAAAACGGGGATCGCGCAGCAACTGCAGGAGGAGATCGATGAGAAGGTGCGGGCAGCCGGCAAACAGCTGCGCTGCGGCAGTATTACGGACGCTTCCCTGCTGACTGTTCAGTCACATCGCAGGAAAAAAGAGAAGGGAGCTGTCAAAGAGGCAGGACCAAAGCGTGATGAAAAGAAAAGTGAGGCATAGCCGGGCTTCATGAAGAAACAAATCTTTCTGGAATGGCTGCAGATTGCGGCGGGCCTGGCCGTGTTCTCACTGGGCGTTCACCTGACGATCTTTGCCAACATCGGTCTTGCGCCGTGGGACTGTCTGGGGATGGGAGTGGCAAAGCACACGCCGCTCAATTACGGGCTTTCTATGACAGTCATGTCGGTCTTTATCCTGATCCTGGATCTCCTGCTCAAGGAAAGGATTGGTTTTGGGACCATTATCGACGCCCTGCTGACTGGAAATATCATACAATTCTATAACGATATCAATCCCTTTCCCATGAACGAAAGTCTGCCTGCCGGGATCCTCTATATGCTGGCAGGCTTTGTTTTGATGGCGGTAGGGATGCGGATCTATATGGCAGCCGGTCAGTGCTGCGGACCGCGTGATTCTCTCCTGGTCGGTTTGGGGAAAAGAATGCCGCATATTCCGATCGGAGCAGTGGAAATCATCATCTGGGCGGCAGTGCTTGCGGCCGGCTGGCTTTTGGGAGGACCAGTCGGGATCGGGACACTCATCAGTACCTTCGGTGCCGGTGCCGTCATGCAGATGGTCTACTCGGTCATCCGTTTTGAACCGAGGCAGATCAGGCACCGGAGTGTGTCCGAAGTCTTGAAAATACTGTTACGGACAGACAATTAAACGATAAGCAGGATCCGCCGGATCCCTGAAAGGAGATTTGACTTCATGCAGCAGGTATCATTCAAAGACAGACTGTCTGCCCTGTTTGCGCCGGTAGATATGACAACCGGCGAACCTGTACACCAGATTCTCCGCTTCGCGGTGCCGATGCTGATCGGCAATATCGCGCAGCAGATGTATAATACCGTAGATTCGATTGTGGTGGGAAGATATGTCGGGGATAATGCCCTGGCAGCAGTCGGCAGCGCCATGCCGATTCTGAACCTGATGTTTGTGCTCTTTATCGGAATCTCGACCGGTGCCAGCATCATGGTGGCCCAGTACTTTGGCGCCAGGCAGAGAGAGCAGCTGTCCAGATCGATCTGCAACTGCATTACGCTGACAGCAATCGCGTCCCTGATCATCATGATCATAGGCCCCCTGCTTGCCCGGCCGCTTTTGCAGCTGCTCAACACACCGGAGAGCATCATCGGATGGTGCACTTCCTATCTGACCATCTTTTTCCTGGGCTTTGCAGGAACAGGCTATTACAACATCCTGAGCGGTGTTCTGCGCGGACTGGGAGACGCCATGTCCGCCCTCCTGTATCTGATTGTAGCCACCATGCTCAATATCGTGCTGGATCTGCTTTTTGTGGCCTATGTCGGACTTGGCGTGCCCGGGGTGGCACTTGCTACAATTATAGCTCAGTTCATCTCCGCCATTCTGGTCTTCCGGCGGCTGATGCAGAGAAAGGATATCTTTGAGATCAGGCGTGATTATTTAATCCCGGACCGGTATTATGCAGGAAAACTGATTCGGCTGGGACTTCCGTCCGGAGCCACCCAGGCTATATTTTCCATGTCCATGGTAGTGGTACAGTCCCTGACAAATAGTTTTGGCGAGATGTTCATTGCAGCCAATGTCATCGTCATGCGAATCGACGGCTTTGTAGTGCTGCCGGCCTTTACCTTCGGAGCGTCCATGACCACCTTTACAGGACAGAATATCGGGGCAGGCCGCCTGGACCGCGTCACAGAAGGGACGCGGAAAGGGGTGATCGCCGCCATGGGTGTCAGCGCAGTTCTGTCATTTCTCATTTTCCTTTTTGGCAGACAGCTGATGGGAATCTTCACGACAACGCAGGATCTGGTGAACTTAAGTTACAGTGTCATGCGGATCCTTCTGGTCGGCTATGTGGTACTGGAAATCACCCAGTGCCTCAACGGCGTTATGACCGGCGCCGGCGACACTGTGACGCCTATGTGGCTTTCCATCATCAATACGGTCTGCATCCGCGTGCCGCTGGCCTATCTGCTGGTCTGGCTGACCAAAACGCCCGAGCAGCCGAAAGGAAACTTTTATATGCTGAGCACTTCTCTGCTGATCACATGGATCGTCGGGGCCTGTCTGGCAACCATTGCTTTCCGCAGAGGCAAGTGGAAAGAAAAAGCAATCATCGAATAGAAGCAGGGAGACAGGGGACGGTTCTCTGTCTCCCCCCTTTCTTTCATTCCGTTCGACAAAAAAGCTCGAAAACCAGCATAAAACTGGCTTTTCGAGCTTTTTTTGAAGCCATGTGGCGACAGGGGTAGGGAGACAGAGAACCGTCCCCTGTCTACTACAATGTATTTATGGTTGAGATACC
>CAMHFW010000004.1 GCA_946184675.1 uncultured Clostridia bacterium
TCCTGCGCCTGTCCCTGCATGGCAGTCTTAATCACTTCAAAAGCACTCTGGGCTGCTTCAGCCGCCATGAGCAGCTGGGGCAGGAAAAGGGTTCCCTTTTCAAAGTCTTTTCCAACCTTATCCAGAGCCGGGATCAGGTCTGTATTGACGATTTCCATGGCTTCCCGGGTCTTAAGCGCTTCCTGCGCTGCCTTTGCAGCCTTGCCGGCTACGCCGCGCACCACCGCTTCCTGCAAATCCGAGCCGTCTGCTGAGGCTTCGGATCCAGTTCCAGCGGCCCCTGCTCCGTCCGTTTTCTTTACGGTCTGTATCCCCTTATAATCCGCATATGCCCCGATGAAGCCTGCGAAATTCTCATCTCTGTCCGTCAGGGCCAGAAATGCACGGTAAGCCTGCATCATGGAATCATTATTGGGATTGATGATGGCGCAGGAAAGTCCTTCCTGCATGGCCATGGCAAAAAAGTAGGAATTGATGATTTCCCGGGCAGGCAGTCCGAAACTGATATTGGATACGCCCAGAATACTGCATCCGCCCAGTTCCTCCCGAATCCGGCGGATGGTCTCCAGGGTGGTGACAGCGGATTTGGAATCAGAAGAAACCGTCATGGCCAGACCGTCGATCACGATTTCCTCCGGACCGATCCCGTATTTGGCTGCCTCTGCAATGATCCTTTTGGCAATTGCGATCCTTCCCTGGGCATCAGCCGGGATGCCGCTTTCATCCAGCGGCAGTGCCACGATCACGCCCCCGTATTTGGCGGCCAGCGGAAATACCATATCCATGCTTTCCTGCTTGCCGCTGACAGAATTGATCATGGCCTTGCCGTTGCAGAGACGAAGTCCCTGCTCCATGGCGGCTGCGTTTGTCGTGTCAATCTGCAGGGGCAGGGCCGTCACACTCTGCAGCCTTTTCACAACAGAAGCGATCATCTCCGGCTCATCAATCTCCGGAAGTCCCACATTAACATCCAGCACATCCGCACCGGCATCTTCCTGCTGCAATCCCTGACTGATGATATAGTCAAAATCTTTGCTGCGCAGGGCTTCTTTGAACTTTTTCTTTCCCGTCGGATTGATCCGCTCTCCGATGATGACCGGTTTGTCCCCGATTTCCACAGTCTTTGAAAATGAAGAAATCACGCACCGGTGCTTCTTTGTGATGGGAATCAGAGGCATGTTTTCTGTGAGTTCGATGGTTTTCCGGATATATTCGGGCGTCGTCCCGCAGCATCCGCCAAGGCCCCTGGCGCCCAGTGCCGCAATTTTCTGCATATAGCCTGCAAACTCTTCCGGCCCGACATCATAGAGAGTCTGGCCGTTTTCTACTCTGGGCAGCCCTGCATTGGGATTGACGATGACCGGAAGACTGCTGCAGCGGATCAGCCTTTCCACGATGGGAATCATCTGCCGGGGACCCAGGCTGCAGTTGATGCCGATCGCATCCACCCGCAGGCCCTCCAGCATGGCTGTCATAGACTCCGGCGTGCCGCCGGTCAGCATCTTGCCGTTTTCATCAAAGACCATGGTGACAAAGACCGGCAGATCACAGTTTTCCTTCGCTGCCAGGACTGCCGCCTTGGTCTCATAGGAGTCATTCATGGTCTCGATCAGAACCAGGTCTGCACCGGCTGCCGCCCCGATTCGAACCACTTCCCCAAAAAGAGAGACTGCATCCTCAAAATCCAGATCTCCCATAGGTGCCAGAAGCTTGCCGCTGGGGCCGATATCCAGCGCAACATAGGCGTCTTCTGTGCGGCTGCACTCCTCCCGGGCCCGGATGGCCAGCCTGACGCCGCTCTCTACAATCTTTTCCAGATTCTCCGGGTATTTGAGCCGGTTGGCTCCGAAGGTATTGGCATTAAAAACATGAGATCCTGCTTCCAGATATCCTTTATACAAGGTGCGGATCTCATCCGGATGACTGAGGTTCCAGGTCTCCGGCAATTCCCCGGGCTGCAGGCCCAGTGACTGCAGGATGGTCCCCGTGCCTCCGTCAAAAAAAACACGCCGGCTGCGTATTCTCTCTAAAATGGTCATACTTTTTATATCCTCCGAAAGGCACAGTCTGTCTTCGGGCAGACTGCGCATTCTTTTTCATGGTCAGGCTGCATCTCTTTCGTCAGTCCGATCAGGGCTGTCACTGATTTGGACGGCATCATAAGCAGGCTGTCCGTCAGGGTCAGGCCGATCTTTTTCGGTGCGTCCAGAATCCGAAGCAGATCTTTTTGCAGGTCCAGGGGCAGGTCACCGTAGCCTGGTGAAAAGCGCGGTTTCAGATAGAGTCCTTCCTCTGCTGCCTGCCTGCGCAGCCGCGCGCAGATCTGATCACAGCAGGACTCGATCATCTCCGCGCAGAGTGCCTGATAGATCACAGCATCCGACATCCGCTGCGCGCTGGCCCGCCGGATCAGCAGATCCGGGCCCGGGCCAAGTGTTGCCGCTAACAGATATACTTCCCCGCAGCCCTGCAGATTCTTTCGCAGGTCTTTGCTGGCAATCTGCATATCTGCTATCAAAAGGCAGGGAAAATGATTCTCCCCCTGTCTGACTGGCAACCGCATAAGCAGATGTCTTGGATCCGCCGCCTCCCGCAGTTTCTCCTCACAGGCTGCAATCTTCTCCTGCACCTGCGCATCCGGCCGTGCGCCGCCTTTGTATCCCAGATAGCGCCAGACCTGATCCTGCCTGATCGGGATCATCGCACGATCTCCGAAAGGGCATTCAGGATTCCCTCTGCCACGTCTGGTTTATTCATGGTGTAGACATGAATATATTTGCAGTCATTGGCGATCAGATCGATGATCTGTTCTGCCGCATAGATGATGCCGGCCTGCTTCATAGAAGCCGGATCATCCCCGAACCTGTCCACAATGGCACGGAAGCGGTTAGGAACCGTCGTCCCGGAAAGAGCGACCGATCTCGATACCTGTTTGGGATTGGTGATCGGCATGATGCCGGCCAGAACCGGAACCGTCACGCCTCTTTCTCTTAAGCGGTAAAGATAGTTGTAATATACGGAATTGTCAAAAAACATCTGTGTCGTCAGGAACTGGCATCCTGCCTCGACCTTCTCTTTTACATGCAAGATATCTTCGTCTTTGTGAGCACACTCCACATGGCCGTCCGGATAGCAGGCGCCGCCGATGCAGATCTCCGGGTCCGCCTCGCGGATCTCGCGGATCAGCTCCGCCGCATACTGGTAATCATGGACCGGTGATCCTCCCTCGGGGATATCCCCGCGCAGGGCCATGATGTTGTCAAAGCCCATTTCCCGGTATTTCCCGATCATTGTGTGTACATGCTCTCTGGTGCTGGAAATACAGGTCAGATGCGGCAGCACGGTCGTCCCGTACTTGTCATGAATGTTTTTGGCGATATTCAGCGTATACTCAGATGTCCCACCGCCTGCTCCATAGGTGACAGACATAAATGCGGGGTGAAGCGCGGCGATCTTCTCTGTTGCCTCTGCAACAGAATCATAATTGCTGCTTTTCTTCGGCGGGAATACCTCAAAGGAAAGTGTCGGCTTCCCCTGGCTTAGTATCTCCGTAATCTTCATTTTTATGCTCCTCCTGTTATATACCTTCTTAAATCAGAATTCCCCGTCCCCGGAGATTCCATTTTGTCCGAATTATGTATATCATATTCTTTATGCGTCAGATATTCAAGAAAATTACGTCGTTTTTTTTTAATTGAGTTTAAATTCTGTTCAGATTATCTTGCATGTAAGTTTGCTGGATTACTTGCCGGCTGCGATGGAATGACATGAAAATCCAGAAAAGTGGGAAGTGTATAATTTCCCGGTCATTATGCTGCTTTTATATACATTATTACAGTCGTCTCCCCGAAATGCAGATTATAACCAGAAATCCCCAAAACCGTTGTCTGGATTAATATTCATCTTGCAGAGTCTGTCTGAAATAGCATTCAGAAGATGCACAATATAAGAATAAATTAGCAAAATATACATCGGCCTTTTCAAGATATGTATAATTAGCCTGAAAGAATGAAGTCTTTGTTGATAAAGGCTGATAAAGAAATAAAGAACCACCTGTCCGGTGCAGTACCTAACAGGTGGTTCTTCTAGTTGTAGAATTTTTTTACACTTCCTGTTTATTTGTCTGTCCCGGCAAATTCAGAACTTGCCGCTGCCGCCGGAGAAGCCGTGTGAGTTGACGCTCGTTCCGCCGCCTCCGCCGCCATGGCCGCCGGTCTTGTTCTGGCTGCTGCTCACCCGCACGCGGTTGACCGTTGTGTTCACATAGTGATCCTGCTTGGATCTCATATACATGCCGCTCTCGTGGCTGATATAGTTCACAGCAGTCCGTTTGATGCCGGTATTTTTCATGGTTCTGCGCAGGCTGCCAACGCGGCCTTTGCCAGTTATAAAACCAATAAGCAGAGACAGCAGCGAGCTTCCGCCTATCATGCCTGCCCAGTTGACTGTGCGCTCCATGGGCGTTCCGTCTGCCGCTTCTTTGAGAATCTTCTCGCCAAAATTCAGGTAAGCGGAGAATCCGCCGTACCAGTCATTGTTTCTGAAAGACGACACGAAACGGTCTGTCAGCTGTCCCTGTGCATAATCTGTGTATGCAAAGAGGGCATCGGATCCGTAAATCTTGAGGCAGTAGTCGCGCTCTGCCATGCTAAGGGCCAGAATCACGCCGTTTTGCTCACTGCCAAGCCCCAGCTGATTGTCCAGGTACAGTTTCTCTGTCCAGAGCTCGATACTGGAGCTGCCTCCGTAGCTGCGGTAATCATCCACAGTCAGCACATAGACTCCTGTGCCGTACCGGTCTGCAAGTTCGCCAGCCTTGGACTCCAGCGTCTGCCTCTCCGCGTCGCTCATCAGACCTGCCCCGTCCTTGACATAGGTTCCGTCCATCTGATCCCAGACCAGATCACTGGATGCAACCTGATCCAGAGGAGGAAGCCCGTCCTCCGCCAATGACAGGACACTCTCTGCTGCAGTCTCCGTCTCAGCAGCCGTCTCCGCAGCTGCTTCTGTTTCTGAAAGACTTCCTGCCGTCCCTGCCGCGGCAGAGCTTTCTCCATTTACAGAAGCTACTACACATTCTATAGCATGGAAGAAAGCATCATTGTCCGACTGCAGGTCTCCGCTGAAAGCCTCCTCATTCAGATACCGGCCGACTCCCGTGTACATATCGCTTACGATCGTCCGCAGGCTGTCCTTATTCTTCCCGCCGAATACGATATCATAGTCCTGATACTGCAGACCGTCTCCGTCTTCCGTTACATAGATCATCAGAAGAATGCCGTCTCCGGTTGACTTATATCCATAACCATACTGGGTATAGAAAATCTTTGCGTAATCGTCTATCCCCTTCCCTTCCAGATCATTCACCACATCAACATGAATATCGATCTGCTTTTCCTCTGAAAGGTCGCTCAGCTGCCGGCCCATGGTCTCACAACGGCTTTTATCAAGCTGGTCTGTGGAATCATAGAGCTGTCCGTATACGGAATAAGCCATAGCCGGCACGGCCGGAAGCAGGGTAAGGAGAAGGACAAGCATGAGCGCTGCTGCTGCAAATACTTTATTATTTCTGCGCATCTTTCACTCCTCCTCTTACAACGCGTACATGACCAGATACATGAGGATGGAAAGTACCGGAATTCCAACAATCACTGCAGTCAGGAAGGTCTTGAGAAATTCTTTGCGCTCTTTTTCCTGTGAGCTGGGAAGCTCTCCCACTACCTTGCCAGTCTGGCCGTTGACTGCAAACAGATACTGTCCTTCATTCCATCGGATGGTCAGCAGATAGGTGGGAATCAGAGCATAATGCACCTTTCCCCGTTTGAGGGTGACCTTTTTATTGCGGACCACGGCTGTTTCATAGCTGACCGTATTGCGCACAACATCTTCGGCCGTATTGACTGCCCGCTCGTCCGCCCTTTTTGCGCTCTGCTCCACGCTGACATCAAACTTGTCAGCCAGATAGCCTGCCAGATAAGCCATGGAAAATGGCTCCAGCTTGTTGTAGTCATAAGGCTCCAGAGAGTCCATGTACTCATCCGGCATCTTGGAGGCCGCATCTACGGGAATCTTTTCAAAAACCACATCCCCGTCTCTGTGCACTTCGTAATGCTTGGTTTCGGTCACCTCATAATCGCCCTGCATAAAAGCAGTACTCTCAGAGGCGTCAATATCCAGCACGACCCTTGCCGTGCCGTCAAACAGCCAGAAGGGCACGTATACGCCCTGGATCTCCTGGATGTTCTTTTCATCTCTGAAGGTTTCCGGGAGCAGTGCCTTTCCCTGGTAATGCCTGAGAAGCGCTTTCTGGGCGTCTTCCTTATTCAGCTTGAAGGGAAGGACATAGTCCGGTTTCAGTGTTCCTGACAGCTGTCCCGGCACTACAGTAGGATTGCCGCAGTAGGGACAGCGGGTGGCCGCCGTGTTTTCATCGCAAATCAGCTCCGCGCCGCAGCTTGGACAGCTGTAGATACGGAGTCCCTGTCCTGCGCTGTTCCAGTTCTCCAGAGAAGACGTGTCCCAGCCGCCGGAAGATGTCTGTGAAGAGGCTCCGCCGGTCTCCGCCGCTGCCGGAGCTTCTGCCTGACTCTCTTCCGCTGCAGCCTCGGCCGCGCTTTCCACCTTTTCTTTATAAATGCTCTCAATCTCGGCAATCGTATACTTGCTGCCGCAATAGTCGCACTCCAGCTTTCCGCTGTCGCCGACATAATGCAGCGGGCCTGTACAGGCCGGGCACTTATAATTGATGATTTTTTCTGGCATACCATCCCTCCCTTTCCGTAAATCTCTATCTGACTCCTCTGACAATCTGTATGATCAGACCTCTTCGTCCTTAGGCCCGTATCCCATCTCCTGCAGGTTCTGCAGATTGATCATGGCAATCTCGTGCCCCTGGTCTGCTGCCGTTTCAAACAGTCTGTAGGCCAGTTCGCGGTCCTGATCCACACCGCTGCCAAACATATAGCGAACACCCAGTGTATTGGCCGCATCCGGATCTCCGCCCTTGAGCGCCTCTACATACCAGTGCATCGCCTGCTCCTCGTCCTTGTCGACACCCTTTCCGTCGTCATACATACAGCCCAACTCATAAGCTGCCGCGGGAATGCCCGACTCTGCCGCCTGCTTATAGCAGCGCAGAGCATTGCGGTAATCGTCCTGGCCGTAGTAATGCCTGGCCAGATGATACTTGGCGCTGATACTGCCATTCTCTGCCGCGGTCATAAAGAGCTTCACAGCTGCGTCATGGTCCTGGTCAACCACATTTCCAAACTCATAGAAAAGTCCCAGGCTCGACTGCGCCTCTGCATTTCCGGCTTCCGCCGCCTTGCTGTACCAGTAAAATGCCATCTCATAGTCCTGGCTGATTCCTTCCCCGTTCTCATAGCAGTCTGCTACATTGAGAGCTGCGGAACTGCTGCCCTTCTCAGCGGCCTCTTTGAAATAAGAAAAGGCCTTTTCCATATCTTTTTCAACCGTTACGCCGTTGTAGTAGAACATACCCATATAGTTCTTTGCCTCCGCATGTCCGCCGGAAGCTGCCATCTCAAACCAGCGAATCGCGCGGGCAATGTCAGCCGTACGCTCCTCACCCTCCATATAGTAGCGGCCCATGTAGAACTGGGCCTCTGTATCACCTTTTTCTGCCTTATGCAGGATGTCAACCAGACTTAATTGTTCTGCCATTTGAAAGCACCTCGAATCTTTATAAGGTTATATCCGATGAGAGAGCAGACTCCCATCTTGCTATATATAACAGTATACCGCATCCGGGCCGGATTGTCTCATGGAAAAAGACAAAAAAAGGCACTTGACAAAAAAGGGCACGGGAGTGTACTGTCTGATTAGTACACTCCCGTGCCCTTGTAAGGAGACGATTTATGAAACTGGATGCCAACACCCACATCTACCGTCAGATTATCGATGATATCCGCAAAAAGGCTGTATGCGGCGATCTGATCCCCGGCCAGAAGCTTCCCTCTGTCCGCGCCCTTGCAGACCTCTATCAGATCAACCCTAACACAGCTGCCCGTATTTACAAAGAGCTGGAAGCCGAGGGACTGGCCATTACCAGAAAAGGTCTGGGCACCTACCTTTGCAGTGATGCCCGGACCCTGTCAGATCTCAGAGAGCTGCTGCTCTCTGACTGTATTTCCCGCTTTGCCGGGGAGATGAAAGCCCTCGGCCTGCAGCCCGAAGACGTTTTTCAGTCTGCTTTCTGGGACCAGTACAGATCCCGCTGTCTTCCCCCGGAAGACGGCTCACATTTTACTGATATACGATGACTGCGATACCCGGCACTATATTGTCAAAAATAGTTCCTGCCACATCTGTCGGAAGATTGACACATCCGTGGGAGCCGTCTCCCTTATAGATATCTCCGCCGAACTGGCTCCTCCATGGCGCATCATGCATTCCCTGCCCCTGATTGAAGGCCATCCAGTATTCGACCTCGCTGCTCCAGTAGTCAACCGAATTCTCACCGGTCAGGACAGCCGGGCTGTCTTTGTAAGCCATCGGATAACAGCCAATCATAGTCTCTGTCTCACTGCTCCCAAGATTACCGGTCACGACATCGCTCTCCACGATCAGAGCTCCGTCTTTGTAAAACCAGAGGTGCTGCTTGGTAATCGATACTTCCACATAGGTCCCGTTCAGATCATCATCGCCTTCTCTGCCGTAATAAAGAGGGCAGCCAAAACTGTCGGTCTCATAGTACACAGGTTCCCTGCTGACAGACTCTCTGCCTAAAATATCATCTTTCAGAGCTGCGCATTCCGCGTCCGTATTGATGGTATAGCCATACAGATTTACGTCAGCCGCAATATGGACGATCCTGCCGTCGTCTGCCACAAAAGCTCTGTCACGGAATCGGGTATCATATTTCTCAGCGAGTCCTGCTACATACTCAGAGATCTTGTCGTCGTCAATCGCGACTTCCATATCCTCATCGACCGTAATCCAGTCTGTAATCTCAGAACCTTCCAGGACCTCCGTCTGACTGCCGAACCGATAAGTGATGGAGATTTCCTTAAAAGCATCCATCAGCAGCTGCTTGTTTTTCTCCAGGGCCTCTTTCTTCAGCGCTGTCGTATCTGTCGAGACAGTCTCGGAAGTATAGACATCCTTTGGAACACTGATTTTCAGGACAGGATCTTCCAGGAAGGTGCCGTTCTCGATTGCGCCGTCCAGAACCTTTTCCACATATTCCTGCAGCTTCTCGTCATCGATCTCATTGCCCTGCACCGGATCGACCACCTCGTAAAGCTCTGTTTCCTTATTAAGTTCCACATAGGCTTCGGCCGATACAACACGCGGTACGGAAAAGTCCTTGGAAAGGACAAACTTCTTCAGCTGCTCACTGTCATCCGCGTAATAATCCGTCAATTCAAAGCTGGCGCTTTCAACAAGCCGCTTTAAGGTGGTACTCAGATCATGTTTCTGCTGTTCTTCCTCTTCAATCATATCATTCAGGAAGGCCTGTTCATCAAAATCATGTCCGAAATCGGCAAGAGAACCCGAAAGAACGGTCTGTTCTCCTTCGGTCAGTTCCACCCTGGCGCCGACCAGCTTATCATTAATATTTTTGGCAACTTCTTCTACCGGTTTCCCGGAAATATCCTCGCCATTGAGTTTGGTCCCCTCTAAGAACCCGTCAACGCTGCGCACTCTGTGGATCCCGCCTGCCACGGAGGCAAGTACCAGAAGACAAAGCACCGCAATCAGAAGAACTCCTTTTGTCTTCTGATTTAATCTATGTAAATATCTGAAAAACTTCAAAACAATCTTTCCTCTAAAATAATCAACGATCCTTGCAGCACGCTTCTTCCAGCCTGCTGATCACAATCTCAAGCGCCTTGATCCGCGCATACTTTTTATCGTTGGACTCCAGAATGTGCCAGGGAGCAAAACTAGTATTGGTCTTTTCCAGCATCTCATCCACGGCTTTCTCATAGAGATCCCACTTTTCACGGTTTCTCCAGTCCTCTTCTGTTATCTTCCACTGTTTTTCCGGCGTATTCTGACGGGCTGTAAAACGGGCCAGCTGCGTATCCTTGTCAATCTGCACCCAGAACTTAATAATCACAGCGCCCCAGTCATCCAGTTCCTTTTCAAACTCATTGATTTCATTGTAAGCTCTCTGCCAGTCATTTTCCGAGCAGAACCCCTCCAGGCGTTCAACCATGACACGGCCGTACCAGCTTCGGTCAAAGATACTGATATGCCCGTCTTTGGGCAATCTGTTCCAGAATCTCCACAGATAAAATCTGGCCTTTTCATGTGGTTCGGGAGCCGGAATAGGCTCTACCTCATAACCGCGGGGATCCAGGGCTGCCGTGATCCGCTTGATGTTGCCGCCCTTGCCTGCGGCATCCCAGCCTTCATAGACAATGACCACCGGAATCTTGCACCGGTAGATCTCATTATGCAGCCGGCTCAGACGGTTCTGCAGCTTGTCCAGCTTCTTCTTGTATACTTTCTCATCCAGAATCTTGTCATCCAGGGAGACCGAAGAAAGCTTTTCCACAGGCTCCAGAGGAAAAACATTCTGCCGGACAGGCACTGCCAGAGAAGAATTTTTCAGCGCCGTGCCGATCCCCTGATTGAGAAAGCGCAGCACCTGTAAAAGTCCCCATTTACTGTCATTGGAATCAATGATATACCAGGGCGCTCCTGTGCCTGATGTGTCAGAAATATAACTGTCATAAATCTTCTGATACTCATCATAATGAGAATTCTCAAACCAGTCGGCATCTGTCACCCGCCAGCTGGTATTGTCATCCTTTTCCAGCTCTTTCAGCCGGCTCTTCTGTTCTTTTCTGCTGATATCGCAGAAAAACTTCATAATCAGGTATCCGTTATCAACCAGAGCCCGCTCAGCGCGGATGATGCTCACCACACGCTTTTTATACTGATCCGGGCTCAGCGATCCGTCCATCAGACTGTCTGTGATCTCCTCCATCCAGTAACGGTCATAAAAGGTAAACTTTCCTGCTTCCGGGATTTCCTGCATATAGCGGTGGAGAAAAGGATACCTCTTCTCCTCTTTTGTCGGGTGAGCCATAGATGCGACATGGAAAAACCGGGGATCCAGTTCTTTGATTACCTTGCCCAGGATCGTTCCCTTGCCGGCAGCTCCCCAGCCTTCAAAAATGACCATAACCGGGAGCTTCATTTCTTTCATCTGCATCTGGTAAGCAGCCAGCTGCTCCTGCTGCAGCTTCACCTCTTTTTTGAGTTCATTCTCATCCGGCCTGGCAGCCTTTACAAAATCCCTGAGCATATTATCCACCCCTTCTGTATGGGTCCGGGATCCAAAGTATTATCTTTTATTATAACAAACTCCATCCGCCCCCGCAAGCACAGGCTTCTGCAAATATCTACATGCTAAAGGTATTTCTCGATCTCCTTTATATCCTTCTCCCTCTCATAGATAACATATTCGTCATCTTCTGTCGGGTTCTTCCTGTAGTCTTCATAATAAGCGAAGCAGGCGTCCATATAACGGCAGCACTCTTTCCACTCTTTTTCCTGCTTTTCCGAAAGTCTGGTCGGCTCCAGATCAAAACGGTCTGTCAGATACTTTGCCAGAAAATCCGTAAACTTCTTCTGGCCGGTCATCATAAGATGATCTGAATTGTGGAAATCCTCCGGCTTCTGAATACCGGCATCTTTGCAGAAAGCATCCAGATCCACATAGTCAAATCCGTACTCTCTGATTATCTCTGCCGCCCGGTTGCAGCGTTCAAACGCCCGCACACTCTTTTCCCCTGTTATCTGATGAGGGAATCGTACAAAGAGAATGTGCTCGATTCCGGAATTCTGACAGTCTGCCAAAAACTCCCGCAGGTACTTCTCTGCATCCGGATCCAGTTCTCTCTTTTTCTCCGGATCATAATCCAGATGCTTGGCCTCCGCCTTTTTATGGGCTGTATGGGAAAAACTGCCCTTGAGAAGGGAATAACCCCGCAGGTCCATCTTCGCCAATGTCAAAGCATTGCTCATTCTGTCTCTGGCCTGCCATTCACCATGAAACTTGATGATTGGAAAGTAATAGGAAAGCTTATCCTCTGTACCGTACTCACTGACTAGCTCCATTTTTTCCGGCATGCATTCCATATTGTCTGCCAGATAGCGGACGGAAGCCTCTTTATAGAGCATATCCTCCCCGTAAACCACGCCGTTTGTCTCTACCAGCAGGACTTTCGGTTTCTGGTTTTTCAGGATCTCCCGCAGCTCATATTTCCAGAAAGTAACCGGGTTCGCTGCATAGGCATATGGATAGCTGGTAACTCCAGTCTGTTTGTAAAACTCCACTGCGCTGAAATCAGAGTAGACTTCACTGGCTCCTAATACAACAACATCCAGAGAATGCGGGTCTTCCAGTTCAAATCCCCGCAAGCGGATGGAATTATTGGTGGTGTCCCTCATGTAATAACGCTGGGCCAGGCCCAAAATGACTGCCAGCACCAGCACCAGGGAAACAATTTTGATCAGTCTTATTATGTATGTCCTTTTCATCCGTATTATCTCCTCAGCTGCCGATGCCTGTTAAAACTGCATGTATACAAAATCCGCCGGATCGTAACCCGGACCGTATATTCCCCAGAATGCGATCATCAGTACAGTAATCGCGATCACCGCAAAACGAACCGCAAAGCTTCTGCGTTCCAGAAGTTCTCCCGGAGTATCGATCTGATTCTTTTCTTCCATAATACTGATAACAAACATGATCAGCATTCCGATTGCCAGAATCAGGAAATCGGCCTTCCCCAGCCCCAGGCCGGCGATCTCTGTTTTTCCCAGAGACAGCCGCTGATCGACCAGAGTTCTTCTCATCATATCCATGGCTCCGTAAAAACCCGGCGCGATATCAAAATAGTATCCCACCAGAACCAGGATAAAGGTCCGGATAATCCGAAAGACCCTCCATCCGAAAGATTCCGTCCTGATCCGCAGAGCCGTGCACATCTTGTCAAATACCGGCTTTAACAGGATTGAAAACATGATAATGCCGCCATTCCAGAGACCAAAAGCTATATATTTACTGTTAGCCCCGTGCCAGAGTCCAACTACCAGGAAAACAATCACGGAAGAAATACTGGTCGGCAATACCCTGGCGATATGAGCGCCGGCTGCTGTTTTCCCGAACCCAGACTGCTTCATCTTCTTGCTCCATCCCAGGAAAAGTTTGGAAATTGCGATCGGATTAAAGATATAATTCTTCATCCAGGCGCCCAGGGTGATATGCCATCTGCGCCAGTAATCATTGATCGACGTGGCAAAATAAGGTCTTCGGAAGTTCTGTACCATATCTATGCCCAGAATCTGGGCAATGCCGCGGCTGATGTCGATGCCGGCCGAAAAATCGGCATAAAGCTGCAGGGCGTAAAGCAGACCGGCAGCCAGGATCGTGGTTCCTGTATACTGGGTATAGTCTGCTGTTACCGTATTGATTGCGATCACCGCTCTGTCCGCGATAACAAGTTTCTTAAAATAACCCCAGAGAATCAGCTCCAGGCCCAGCTTAAAGCGGATAAATTCCGGCTTGTGCTCAGCTGTCAGCTGTGCTGCCAGCTGGCCGAAACTGCTGATCGGTCCCTGCACGATCTGTGGGAAGAATGATATAAAAAGAGCAAACTTCAGGAGATTTCTCTCCGCCTTTACTGCGCCGCGGGACACATCAATCAGATACCCCGCCGCCTGGAAAGTATAAAAGGAAATTCCAAGGGGCAGGAAAAGCTTCAGCATGGGAAGAGGACCGCCGTCAGCCGTGTGGCCCAGGATCTGGTTGATCCCTCCTGCCAGAAAATTGCTGTACTTAAGAAAGACCAGAATGCCGAAATTGGCGATCAGAGCAAGAGCCAGTATGGTCTTCTCTTTCTTTTTCACGCCGGCCTTATAAGCCTTCTTCTCCTCCCTGCTCCAGCTTTTGCCTTCTGCTTTGATCTTCTCCTTTGACCGGAGCTTAAGGGATTCAATCCTTATAGCTGCCAGATAGATGGTCACGGTGGTAAACAGGATGAAAACTGCAAACTTATAGCCTGCATACAGGTAAAAAACGTAGTCAGCAGCCAGCAGAATGAGCCACTGGTATTTTTTTACCGGAAACAGGTAATAGACCGCAATCACGACCGCCGTAAACAAGAAGAATGTCAAAGTAGTAAATGCCATCGCCCGTAACCTCAGTTCTTACAATTCCAAAGATAAGTTTCTGTTCTCTCCCGCACCTTCACAAGTCTGCCGTCGGCGTACAAAAGCCAGACAGAAGGCAGGTCTCTGCTCAAGAAAGCTGCCATACCTTCGCTGACTGAATAGGCGCCGGTCTCATGGAAAATGAGAATATCATCCTCCTGCAGTCCGGGAAGGTAAGCCCCGCGCGCCAGCACATCCATTGTGGTGCAGAGGCTGCCGCAGAGGGTATACTGACCGGCTGCCTTTTCCTCTCCCTCCGCAGCAGGAGCGGAAAGGACTTCCAGAGCACCTTTCTCATCCCTGCGCAGGTGTGTCAGTCCGGGAATCTGCATCCCGGCCAGCTGCCCGTCATATTTCATCTGGTGCAGGCCGCCGTCCACAACCGCATAACCTACGCCCATATTATGTTTCACATCCACAACCCGGGTCAGATAAAATCCGCAGGGAGCCGCAAAAAAGCGTCCCATCTCTACTGTCAGATGTCTTTCGGCAGCAGCTCCGAACGTGCGGATTCTGTCTGCCAGCTGCAGCAGACGTGTGCGCTCCGCCTTCTCCGGATCTTCATCGAAATAATCCACAGCCAGTCCGGTACCGTATTCAATCTGAGCCGGCTCATAGCCGCATTCTTCTTTTAGGCGGGCCAGAGCCTCTTCAAAAGCATCCAGCTCCGCGGCAATCTTGGCCGCCTTGCGCTTCTGGGTCCCGGTGAAATAATGAATTCCGACCATATTGACGTGCGGATACTCTCCCCGCCTTTTCAAAATGTCCTTGAGCACGCTCTCATCCATGCCGAACTGACTGCCGCCGGTCAGGCGCAGCAGAACATCCACCGTTTTCCCATGGCTGCCGGCACAAGCTTCAATGCCTTCCAGATGACGGATGCTCTCTGCTGTCAGCACGCCGCACCCGTAATCAATCGCATCCTCAATATCCTCCGGCTGCTTATTGACTCCCGAAAAAATAATCTTTTCCGGAGCCACGCCAAGCTTTCTGCAGATCCTGAGCTCACCGGGGCTGCAGACCTCTACCCTGCTGAATACATCCGGCAGGAAAGAGAGCAGAAAAGGGTTGGCCTTAATAGAAAAACAGATATCCACATCCGGACCGAACGCTTCCTTCACAAGAGCCGCGCGTTCCGCAAACAGTCTCTCTGAAAACAGATAGGCAGGCGTCCCGGTCTGCTCTGCCAGGGCCGCCAGTTTCTTTTCATCTGCAAACATGCCGGAATCTCCCATTATTCATCCTGCAGTCTGGTAACAAGAGCCAGAATTGCCTCGGCGCTGTTAAAGTTCTCCGGCACCAGGTCAACCGGCTGGATCTCAATATCATACTCTTCATTGAGTGCGCCAACCAGTGAAATAATATCAAAAGAATCCAGAATACCGTCCTTTACCAGGAACTTTTCTGTCTCAAAATCCACATCCGGTCTGATCTCTTCCAGGATTGCCATTAATTCTTCCATGATGTAACCTCCTAAAATAAAAACAATATTGTTAATGACTGACTTTTAAACTATGAAAACATCTCACGCAGGCTGCGCATGTCTGTCTTGCCATTGGGCAGCTTTGGCAGCACATCCAGCTTTTTGATCTTGCGGGGTACCATAAATGCAGGCATCTGTGCCCGGAACTGCAGGGCGATTTCCTTTGCCGTCGCCTGTCCGCTGTAGAAAAGATAGAGAAGGGACTTTTCGGCGTCATAGAGTGCGCAGCACTCCTCCACGTCTTTTACCTGCAGGGCCGCAATCTCAATCTCATCCAGCTCAATCCTGTGCCCCAGGTGCTTGATCTGCCGGTCCATCCTGCCCAGGAACTCCAGAAGTCCATCCTCACGGTACTTTCCCAGATCTCCTGTCCGGTAGATCAGATCACGATAAGCCGTATTGAGCGGATTCTGCACGAAGGAAGCCGCGCTTCGCTCCGGATCCTTATAATATCCCAGCGCCAGTACCGGCCCGCCCACACAGATCTCGCCCGGCTGTCCCGGTGCAGGTTCTTTGCCCTGTTCATCCAGCAAAATAATCTTGTAATGGGGATACGGCCGGCCGATCGGAAGTCTGGTATCTTCCTCTGCCTTTTCTTTCACCTCATACCAAGTGCAGGAAGCCGTCGCCTCCGTAGGTCCGTACTGATTGATAAAGCGGGTCTCCGGCAGATGGTCCTGCCAGGTCCTGAGAGCTTTATTGGAAATAACCGCACCGGAAAAGATCACGCGCCGCAGCTTCTGAGGCACCTCGCAGGCGAAAGCTCCGAGTCTGGCCGCAATCTCCAGCCCCGCTGTGCTCCAGCAGAGGGTTGTCACGCCTTTTTCATTAATCGTGCGGAAAAGGCGGTCGGGCATGGCAAATTCATTTTTCGGGATGATCACCGAGGAGGCGCCTGTGTAAAGAGGCACATAAATATCACGGACTGCCGCAATATAGTCCAGCGGCGCCTGATTGCCCAGCACATCGGTCTCATCCAGTCCCAGCACGCTCTGCACAGCATCGATATAACACATCAGGGAATAGTGAGATGTGATCACGCCCTTGGGTTTTCCGGTAGAACCGGAAGTAAAGATTACATACAAAGGAGCATTATCTGTCATTCTCTCTGCAGGCCCGGGATCATAACTCTCCGGATCACCCTGCTCCAGAATCTCCTCCAGAACAAACATCTTTCCGGCAAATCCAAGTTCCTGCGCTTTCTCCAGGAACATACGGCTGACGATCATATACGGCGCGTCAATCACCTCCAGAATCTGACGCAGCCTTCCAGCCGGCATCTCCGCATCCGCAGGCGCATAAAAACAACCTGCTCTGACTACACCCAGAAAACAGGCTGGTGTATACACCGATCTGGCTCCCATAACCACAACAGGACTGCCCGGCACTGCTCCCTGCCCCTGCAGGAAAGCGCCAACGATCCTGGAAATCCGGTCCGCTTCTTCAAAGGTCAGCGACCGTTCTGTATCCATATAAGCTGTCTTATCTTTATACTGCTGCACCGCCCGGTCCAGCCAGTTCAAAACGATTCGATCCATTCTTTTCTCCCGGTAAATCTTACAAGCGTCAAATTACATAGTCTTTTACATTATACTACTTTTTTTCTCTAAAAAAATACACTTATCATCAATGTTATGTTTATTTTGGTACTTTTTTAAGAACAAACAAAAAGAGGCCTGTGATAACGCTTATATATACGTTATCGCAGGTCTCTGATCTGTCTGATTCATTATGGAACCGCTTTTATTCTGCTTCGTTTAAAATAGCCTCCAGCTCTGCTGCTACTTTTTCAAAAAGCGCATCATCCTCGATGTCGAGCAGTTCAAAGCTGTCCTCGCCTTCCTTATATCCGTAGATATACACATCTTCACTGTCATCAAGCGGCAGCAGAGCGATATACTCGGCACCCTCATAATCAAAAATACCAAGGATTTCGCAGTCGATCTTGCTATCATCGTCAAATTCCAGTGTGATGATATCCAGTTCAGCGTTTTCGTTTGCCATATCTGTATCCTCCTGTAAATCAGTGCTTTTTAAGTTCCTGTACACTATATCAGAAAAAACGTGGAATCACAATGCAAAATATTACAGCATCTCAGGTTCCATATCCTCCAGGAAACGGACGAGCCCCGGCGGATATTCCATCCCCTCCTCCAGGTTGGTGTCTCCCAGCACAACCAGTTTGTTCCGGCCGTGATAGTCGCTTCCCGCCGTAACATAGAGATTATATTTTTCCGCAAAGCCGAGCACTTCATCCTGCAGTTTTCTGTTAAAGCCGGAATAAAATGCTTCCACGCCCTTCAGTCCGTACCCCATCAGCTTTCTCAGCCTCCGGTCCATCTCTTCCCCGATGATCAGCTGGTCTCCGCTCCCGTAAGAAGGATGCGCCAGCACAGGAATACCGCCGCCTCCCAGGATGCCTTCAATCGCCTGGTCCGGGGTAAAATACTGCCCTTTCACATGAAGCTTATTGATCATTTTATTGATCGCCTCATTCCGGCTTGGCGCATAGCCGTACTGAACCATCAGATTCCCAATATGGGGCTTTCCGGGATTGTCCATCTGATAGAGGCTATCCACTTCCTCCTTGGGAAAAACAACGCCGAACTCGCTCTTTAAATGGTCCAGCCTCATCTCCAGTTTCTCCATGCGGTAACGATGGCCCGTTTCCACAAGCTTCCGCATAGACTCGGATTCCGGATCATACCCGTACCCGAGAATATGATACTTCTTCTTCGTATCTTCCCGATCCTTACAGGAAAACTCTACGCCGGTCAGGAACTTCGGGTCTCCCTCCCGCAGATATTCCGGGATCTGCAGACTCCCTTTGACAGCATCGTGATCTGTCACCGAAAAGAGCTGAAGTCCCTTCTCTCTGACATATTCCAGAAGCTGTCCGGGCGTATCCGTTCCGTCAGAAATCGTTGTGTGCATATGCAAGTCAATTTTTATGAAATCATTCATTCGTCATACTCACCATACTCACAGCCGATGTGGGTCGCTTTGATCACATCGACAAGTTCCAGTTTTCCTTTTTTCTTGTCATATAATTTCACAGTTCCCCAGCCGTTTCCGCCGTTCCAGAGGCGGTTGTGCCGCTTACTGCCGTCAGGAGCCTCATAATTGATCAGGAGCATGTCCTTTTTCCGGCAGAAGATCTCTGTCTTCATGACCGCGTACTTATTCTCCTGGATCACTCTCCAGCGCACCAGATCATCCATTTCTTTGAAAGCAAACTTTGTTTTCACGCCCAGATGCAGCTTGGAGAAATTGAAATCATATTCCCTGCCTTCATAGTAGAATACCCCCAGCAGCCTGCGGTCCAGCGACAGGAAGTAAATCTGGGGACGGCCGCCGCCGATGTCAAATGCGCTGTTCATCAGCTGTTTGCCCATTTTCCGGCTGTACAGACAGTTGGAAGACAGCCACAGCCAGGGTGTGGTAAAATCTCTCCCCCAGTTTTTGTCGGCGTAGCCATAGCATTTTTCCGGAGATACCTTGTATTTTCTGCCATTGAGCTCCACCCAGCCGCAGTAAGAAGTCTTCATCCCCTCCGCATGCCAGTACATGGCAAAGGCTTCCGCTTCGCGAAGGGGCTTGCTGGCTCCGTAGCCCACATTAAAAGCAATCTGCTTGTCAATGGTCAGGTCCCAGGACATCTCTCCCGCATCGCACATCCACTCCGGATGCGCCGCCGCATCCTCCGGGCTGATGGAAACGCTCCCCTTCAGCTCAATCTCAGAAGCCACGCAGTCCGCAGCCGTGATAAAGTAAGGCGCCCTTGCCCGAAGATCTACATCCTTCCAGGCAAAGAACCGGTGAAGCTGCAAGTGGTCTTCTCCCCAGGCGCCGCACTTAACCATCAGGTAGGAAGGCTTTTTCCCTGCCTTCTTATTTGCAGGAAGCTGGCCCAGTACCGGCTCATCCTCAGCCAGTGCCGGATTGCAGACAAAAAACTCGATAAAAAACGGTTTGTCCTCTCCGGTCTCGGCATCCTGTCCTGTAAAGGAATGCCACCACCAGTCGTATCCGCAGCTGGCAAGCGGTCCGTGCAGCATGCATTCATCTCTTGTTTTATCATGACGATTAAACATTCCCTGGTCCTCCTCTTCCGATTATTTCTTCTTCTGTTTCTTCTGTTGTACCTGCATGCTGCCTGCAGTCAGCTGACCACATTGACCGGTTCTCCCGTAAAAAATCCGCGGATATCCTTTGCCACGACATCCACCAGACGCTGGCGGGTCTCCTGCCCTTTCCAGCCCATATGCGGGGTCAGGATCACATTTCCCATGGTATAGAGCGGATTGTCCTGTACGGGCGGCTCTGTCTCCTGCACATCCAGACCGGCTCCGGCAATCTTCCCTTCCTGCAGAACCTTAATCAGGGCAGGTTCATCGATCAGCGCACCTCTGGAAGTATTGATCAGGAAGGCTGACGGCTTCATCAGAGCCAGCGTCTGCTCATTGATCATATGCCTGGTCTGCTCATTCAGAGGGCAGTGCAGGCTGACATAATCGCTTTCCTTCAGCAATGTCTCAAGTGAAACAAAGCTTACCCCCTGCAGATCCTCTTTCTTCGTGCGGCTGTAAACCAGAACATTCATCTCCATGGCCTGTGCAATGCGGATCACCTGGCGGCCGATATTGCCGGCGCCAACCACACCCAGAGTCTTGCCGTTGAGCTCCACATGAGGCACCTTCAGATGCTCTGTAAAATTGGACCGGTCTCCCCTGGCCAGCATGCTGATCTGTGTCTGCATTGCCGAAGACAGATTGAGCATGAGCATAACTGCTGTATGAGCCACTCTCTGAGAACTGTAGGCCGGTACATTGCACACGGTAATTCCACGGGCACGCGCCGCATCCAGATCAATATTGTTATATCCGGTTCCCGCCTCGCAGATCAGTTTCACGCTCTCCGGGAACTGCCCGATCATCTCCGCCGGCACCGGCATCTCCTTGGTCACCGCCACACAGGCGCCATCCAGTCTCCGGAGCACCTCTGCAGGCGTGCTGTCATCATAAACCACTACATCAGGCGAAAGAGCAGAAAAGTCAAGTCTTCCATCATAGTTCATCTTCCCTGCATTCAGTACAACTACTTTCTGATTCATATTCTATGCTCTCCTTTCCCCAAAACCCATGCCTGTTATTTACAAGAAGTCATTGCTGTTTTGTACTGTTTCATCTGAAAACAGTATATCATATCGGGACAGTTCTGCCTAGGCTCGAGCTGGCATCCGCCGGCCCCGTCTTTTGTCAGCCGATTCCAATCTTTTAATGACATTTCCCCCGGGTCCATGCTATACTTTTTCCAGAATTATCTGCAAGGAGGGCTTCCCATGTCTGAAATCAAAAAGTCGATTTGTCCCTACGACTGCCCCAATACCTGCGGGCTTCTCATGGAAGTGGAAGACGGCAGGATCATCAGCGTCCGAAATGACCCGGATCACCCGGTCTCCAGAAACGGGATCTGCCGGAAAACGGCCCGCTATCAGGACAGTATCTATTCCAAAGACCGTATCCTGACGCCTCTGATCAGGGCCGGCAAAAAAGGGAGCGGCGAATTTGCGCCTGTCTCCTGGGAGGAAGCCATCCGCCGCATCACAGACACCTGGAAGCAGATCATCGCAGAAAGCGGACCGGAAGCTATTCTCCCCAGCTGCTATTCCGGCGTGATGAGCGATATACAAAGAGGCTGCGGAGATGCCTTTTTCAACCGCATGGGCGCCTCCCGCCAGGTCCGCACCCTCTGCAGCCCGGCCAAGGGAGCCGCTTATAGCTCCGTAGCCGGGAAAACAGGCTGCCAGGACCCCCGCGAGATCGCGGACAGCGACCTTTATATCATCTGGGGAAGCAATCTGGAAGCCACCCGTCCCCAGCTCATGTCTCTGCTCAATCGGCCGGAAAACAGAGCAAAACGCAGAATCCAGATCGACACCTATGCAAACTCGGATGGTGCCCATTTTGACCGGACCATCTGCATCAAAGCCGGCATGGACGGTGCCCTGGCTCTGGCCATGATGCATGTCCTGGACCGGGAAGGCCTGTCTGATGAAGCCTTTTTGAAGGAATACGCGGAAGGCTATGAAGAATTCCGGAAAACGCTGGGCTCCTATACTCCTGAATGGGCAGAAACGGAAACCGGTATTCCGGCAGAGACCATCCGGACTCTCGCCCGCGAATATGCTTCTGTCAAAGCCCCCGTCATCATTCTGGGAAGCGGGGCTTCCCGCTACGCCAATGGCGGCATGACCGTCCGTCTGATCGTCATCCTGTCACTTTTTACCGGAGCCTGGAAATATCCCGGCGGCGGCTTGTGCGGATGCACGCCGATCGACACAAGCTACGTGGATCAGGCTCCCATCAAGAGACCGGATTTTCTCAGGACTCCTGTCCGCAGCCTCAATATCAACCAGATGGCTTCCGCCCTGGCTCTGGCAGGTGAGGAAGCAGTCCGTTCTCTGTATGTGTACGGCAACAATCCCGCAGGCACGGTCTCCAACCAGGAAGGCGTGATCCGCGGCCTGATGCGGGAAGACCTTTTTACCGTAGTGCATGAACGCTTTATGACCGACACCGCCCTCTATGCGGACATCATACTTCCGGCCACTTTTTCCGTGGAGCAGACGGATATCTACCGCTGCTACGGACACTGCACTCTGGGTACAGCCCGCCCCGCCATCGCTCCGCTCGGAGAGTCCAAGAGCAACTGGAATACCTTTGCCCTCCTGGCTGAGGCTATGGGGTATGAAGATGACTATTTTAAGCAGACTGAAGATCAGATGCTCCAGTACCTGCTTGACCATCCGACCCCTGCCGTCGCTGCTCTCTCTGAAGCAGACCGGCAGATTCTGCAGGAAGGAGGAAGCATTTCCATGCCCTTCTCCGACCATATGAAAATCGGAACCCCTTCCGGGAAATTCCGCATTGTGGATGAATCTATGCCTATCCCGCTCCCCCGCTATACCAAAGCCCGCGGAGGCAGCTACCCGCTTCGCCTGGTCGCATCACCAAGCGCCTGGTCTCTCAACTGTGAGTATCTGGACCGGAAAGACCTGATGGAGCACCGCGGCGCGCAAAAACTCATCCTTCACACACAAGACGCAGCAGAAAGAGGCATCTCAGACGGTCAGCTGATCGAAGCTTACAATGATCTGTCTTCTGTATTCTTTGAAGCCGTCGTCACCGACCGGATCGCTCGCGAAAATGCTGTATGCGAAGGCGTCTACAACCGGGCAGACTGCGTGGGAGGCCGCGCCTTCAACGCGCTGACCTCCGAAAACCTGTCCGATCTGGGCGAGGGAACCACCATGAACGACAACCGGGTGGAAGTGCGGCCTGCCGCAATCAGATATTAAAAAACAGGTGAATTCATTATGAAGTTTTATGTAGATTTTGATGACTGCCTGTGTGAAACAGCCCGGGCATTCACAATGCTTGCATCAAAGTTTTTCGGAAAAGACGTCCCTTATGAAAACATCCGTACCTTTAATCTTCAGAAAGCATTTGATCTTAACGATGATGAGTACGAGCATTTGATGATTGAAGGACATCAGCCGGAGATTCTTCTTTCCTATGAGGAAACGCCAGGTGCTTCACAAGTCCTGAACGAATTGATCGACCAGGGACATGAAGTCTTTATCATCACAGGCCGTCCTCTCAGTACCCGTGAAGCATCCTTCAAGTGGCTTGACGAGCATGGCCTTTCACGTGTGAAAATGTTTTTCCTTGACAAGTACGGCAGAGACTATTTTATCAAAAACAGCGCTTTCAATCTGGGACTAGATGACTATTACCAGATGCATTTTGATGTTGCCATAGAAGATTCTCCCAGAGCTTTTAAATTCTTTGATCATTTACCGGAGCTTAAGGTTATGGTATTTGACCGACCTTGGAATCAGGAATCCGAGCTGCCCGGCAGCAATTATACCCGGTGTGCAGATTGGAAACGAATCCGGGAGCAGGTCAGCTGCCTGCTAAGGTGAAGTTCCTCTCTCCTTTCAGGAGTATTTACAGGCGTAGTTTCGCCGAATGCTTAACGAGGCTGTAAAAAAGTTCCTGAATAGCAAGACCACCAGATCGGCTAAACGCCGATCTGGTGGTTCTTTGTACCTCTTCTTGCTTTATCAACAAAAACTATATTTTTCCACGTTAATTATACACTTCCCGCGTATCATGACAGTCAAGTCCTTTTGTGTGTGTAAATTCATGACATGAAAAGGGACTTTTTTACAGCCTCTTTGGGAGTATGGCTCTATAATTCCAGGTTTCTCTCGTCTTCTTTAGAGAAGACATGGGCGACTTTTCCGCTGAATGTGAAGTTGATCTGATCTCCCATTGCGGGCATTTCGTCGGCTTCCTGTGTAGGTACGATGATGATGACATCGCGTCCTGCGGCACTTACGTGGAGGTGTACGGATGCTCCCATCATTTCGGATACCTCAATTTTTGCGCTGATGCCGGTTCCCGGTTCTGCCAGTTCTGTGTGATCAGGGCGGACACCGAGGGTAACGGGCTGGGATTGTACGTCATTTGCTTTCAGCCGTGCTTCTTTCCTGGCGGACAGCTCTACACGCATGCCCTCGAGCTCCACAAAATATTTGTCCCCCTCACGAATCAGCTCTGCGTCGAAGAAGTTCATGACGGGCATGCCGATGAATCCGGCAACAAACAGGTTGGCAGGATGATTGAATACCTCCTGCGGGGTACCGATCTGCTGGATATATCCATCTTTCATGACAACGATACGGTCACCGAGGGTCATGGCTTCGGTCTGGTCATGGGTTACATAGATAAATGTGGTATCAATACGTTCCCGCAGTTTGATGATCTCCGCGCGCATCTCATTGCGGAGCTTTGCATCCAGGTTGCTGAGAGGCTCGTCCATCAGCATGACCTTGGGGGCGCGGACAATGGCGCGCCCGATGGCCACACGCTGCCGCTGGCCGCCCGACAGGGCTGCCGGTCTGCGGTCCATGTACTGCATGATATCAAGGATTCCGCCAGCCTGTGTCACCTTCTCCTCAATCTCGTTTTTCGGTTTCTTGCGAAGCCTGAGTGAGAATGACATATTGTCAAATACAGACATATGAGGGTACAGTGCGTAGTTCTGGAAAACCATGGCGATATCGCGGTCTTTTGGCGCTACATTGTTCATCAGCTCACCGTCAATATAGAGCTCTCCGCCGGAGATCTCCTCCAGTCCGGCCACCATACGAAGTGTGGTGGATTTGCCGCACCCGGAAGGGCCGACCAGAACGATAAATTCCTTGTCCGCGATATCCAGGCTGAATTCCTGTACCGCTACTACGCCTTCATCCGTAATCTGCAGATTATTCTTCTTTTCTGGCGCATCTTTCTTCTTTTTCCTTGTACCGCCGGCATGGGGATAGACTTTTTTGATATTCACCAAACGGACCTCTGCCATCGCTATTTCCTCCTTATTTTCTCGCGCCGCCACGCGGCGCTGCATCCTATATTTCACCGCACCCGTGTCCGGCGCCTTTTCTTTGCAACTGACTATTCCGCTTTCTGAGCAAAGCTCATAGCACTTCCAGCAGCCTTTCCCGGACCGGATCCATCCGTTTATCAGAAAGACCGAAATCCATTTCCCGGTAGGACCAGGCCGCGCGGCCGATCCCGTACTTGTCAAATGCCTGGTGGATCATGCGGTACCATACATAAGCATCTTCCGGATCTGCCAGGTCGATCACTCCGTATTCCCCGCAGTAGAGCAGAGCACCGCGCTCTGCGGCGGCGGAGGCCGCATCTGCCATATATGCCTCAAAATACGCAGCGGACAGAGTCTCTTCCGGCGGATATTTGTCAAGGCCTGCAACATTGCCCGGCACCATCTTCTGCGATGCTGCTTCCATCTGCCCGTAAGTGGCCGTGACCGGAATCCGGAAACTCTGATCCATGGTCGGCATCCAGTAGGCTCCCTGATGGGTAAAAATGTGAGGCTCATAGCAGTGGAAATTGTAGATAATCCTCTCATCTGCCGGAGGATCCAGATCCCGCACTGCTGCCGCACTGTTATACCAGTAACCGCCTACCAGGATATAGGCATCCGGAGCAATCAGGCGGATCCGCCGGATGCACTCGCCGGCAATCCGGTTCCAGGCTGCGGCATAGGACTTTTCCGTCACTTCATTGAGCAGTTCAAAAGCCAGCATGTCGGCATTCTGCCCGAACCGTCCGGCGATCCTCTCCCAGAGCCGATAAAAGCGTTCCTGATAGAACTCACTGTCAAAAAATCCCGCTTCACCTTCATCCGCATCAAAGGAATACCCCGCCGTCTTGTGCAGGTCCAGAATCATATTTAGACCATTGTCCCTGCACCATCCGATCGTCTTTTCCAGGCGGAGATAGCCTTCTTCCAAAGGCGCTCCATCCACATCTTCAAGCAGCTCATAATCAATCGGGACACGGACATGATCCGCCCCCCAGGATCTGATCACAGCAAAATCCTCTTCTGTAATAAACTTGTCATAGCGCTCCCGTGAATGGTCGCACTGGGAATACCAGCCTCCCAGATTGACGCCCTTCTGATGCCCGGACCAGATCTTCATATCCTAACTCCTTTTCCGGGCTCTTAACCCTTGACACTTCCGGCAGTAACGCCTCTGATGATGGACTTGGAAAGAATGATATATACAATCATAACCGGCAGGATGGCCAGCAGGATAAACATATATACCTTACCCATATCAAACTTGGAATAGTCCGCGCTTCGCAGCTGGGCGATCATAATCGGGACTGTTTTCATCTCCGCCTTGTCCAGCAAGAGAGCCGGAATAAAGTAATTGTTCCAGGAGCTAACAAAAGAGAAAATCATCTGTACAGCAATCGCCGGCTTCATGATTGGAAGAACAATCTTATTAAAGGTGTAAAACTCTCCTGACCCGTCTACTCGCGCTGCGTCAATGATCTCCAGCGGCAGCACGCTCTCCATATACTGCTTCATATAGAAGAAGACAACCGGAGCCGCGATACTGGGAACGATCAGCGGAAGAAAGTTATTATTCAGATGCATCTTATTCATCATCTGTACGAATCCCAGTGCGGAAACCTGCGCCGGGATCATCATAACCGCCATGATAAAAGTGAAAACGGCTGTTTTTCCCTTAAAATCATAGACATGGATACCATAAGCCGTCAGTGCTGAAAAATAAGTGGTCAGCACAGCAGAAACCAGAGCGATGATCAGGCTGTTGAGCATGCCGCGGGGAATATTAATCGAAGCATCTGTCCATGCGTTGACCAGGTTGTCTATAAAATGCCCTTTGGGAATCAGCGTAAATCCGCTTGAAAGCTGCGCGTTGGACCTGGAAGCATTTATGACCATCAGATAAAAGAAGAAGAGGCACAAAACACACAGGAAGATCAGGATGATATACACGATCACGCGAAGGATCATGAGTTTGAGACGCCCTTTTTCGCTTTTATTCATCTCATTCTTCCTCCTTTTAGTACTTGCGCTTCTGCTTCGGAGCCTTATACTGAGCAGAAAGCATCCTGTATACGATACCTCCCAGGATACCGGTGATGATCAGAATGATGACCGAAATAGCGCCGGCCATGCCGAAGTTCTTATTGATCAGATAACCGTTGAGGTACATGATCAGGGTTCTGGAAAGCTCATCCGGCACTCCTTTGCCGTTGGTCAGTACCTGCGGTACGTCAAACATCTGGATGCCGCCGATCATAGCCGTAATCAGGCAATATACAAAGATCGGCATCAGAAGCGGAAGAGTCACCTTAAAAAAGACCTGTGTGGAATTGGCGCCGTCAATCGTAGCTGACTCAAACAGGCTCTGGTCGATTCCCATGATGCCGGCCATCAGCACAATGGTCGTATTGCCGAACCACATCAGAAAATTCATCAGCGCGATCATACCGCGTACCGTGATCTTATAGGCAAAAAAGTCAAAGGACTGATCTATCATTCCGTTCTGAACCAGGATGGCCTGAATCGGGCCGGCCCTGTTAAAAAGTGTAAAGAACAGCATGGAAAATGCCGCAGCCATGATCAGGTTTGGCATATAGATGACAGTTTTAAAGAAGCCCTGCCCTTTGATATTGAGCCGGTAGCTTGTAAAAAAGATTGCCAGCAGCATTGCGATGACAAACTGGGGAACTGCGCCTGCTACCCACATAATCAGGGTATTGGCAAAATATTTGAGAATGCGGATGGTTCCGCTGGAATCAGGCGTAAAAACCGCCCTGTAATTGTCAAGTCCTACAAAATTAGGACCGATCTGGGTCAGACCGTCACGATAGGTCTCAAAAAAGCTGTTGTAAATCGTCAGAAACTGGGGCACCAGCGTGAAGATGATATAAACCACAAAGAAAGGAATAATGAATATATATCCCCATTTTGCGTAATTCACTGCCTTCTGCTTTCCCGTTTTTTTCTGGTTCTGGCCGTCCATAGTCATTTACCTCCGTACCCCGGAAACGGGGGAGGCAGAGGACAGCTTACGTGTCTCTGGGAGACACGAAACCGCCCCCTGCCTCCTGTCAGTCAACCGTTCCTGTTCAAGGAATATTATTCCGGAACGTTGATGTTAGCGTAGGTCTCTTTTACGTAGTTGTAGAAGTTCTTCAGCGCTGTCTCTTTGTCAACAGAGCCATTGTAGTACTCCTGCAGTTTGTTCTGCAGACCTTCATTCAGGAGCTGATCATAGTTGGTATGATTCTCCCACTTGATATCCTTTGCAAGCTCTGCAAAGATCGCGATATCGTTCTGGCCGTCCAGAATAGCGGTGTTGCCATATTCCGGATCGTTTGCATACTTCTCAACAACAGCGGTGTTGTTCGGGAACTGGTTGTCCTGCTCTACCAGGTTGGAGCATACTTCCTCATTGGAAGTGAATGTCTCGAAGATGTCTTTGAGCATCTCAGTGTTGTCAGAACCGGTTGCTGCCAGGAGCCATGTGCCGCCCCAGAAGTAAGCCTGCGGTCCCTTTACGATGCACCAGTCACCGGGGCATCCTTCCTCGGGATCCTGTGCATTGGTCATGCAGAAGTTGTAATACCATGCAGGTCCGAAGAAGCACATGGTCTTGCCTTTCGCATACATCTGGTCGGTCTTCTCCTGATCCCATACGCCGGCTGTCAGGGTGTAACCATTCTGAATGTAATTATCTGTCTGATCCATCCAGGCTGTGATCTGGTCATCAAACTGAAGATTGCCGTCTGCATCAACCCAGGGAGTGGTGCAGTTATTGGAGAATGCACGGAAAGTTTCAGCGAAAGAAGCTGTCATGTAGTAGCCTTTTTCCTTGGCCTGAGCTGCAACAGCATCAAACTTCTCCCATGTATCGATCTGAGCCTGAACTTCCTCAGGAACGTCGGTGCCAAGCACATCCTTGGCAATGCTCTTACGGTAAATCACCGCTGCCGGACAGCACTGGAAGGAAACGCCCTTGCAGACACCGCTCTGATCGGATGCTGCCTTGATGGTGTACTCATACTCTGTGTCGGCGTTGGTAAATCCGAACGAGGAAACATCCATCGTATACGGGGAATCTACATACTTGCCGATGTAGTCTGCCTCAGCCAGGAACATATCAATCTTCTCATCTGCCGGGGCATTCTCCTGATTCAAAAGAGCCTCGTCAAGCTTCTGCTGGTATACGCCGCCGTCGCTGGGATTGATGATCCAGTTTACGGTAACGCCTTCCGGTACCGTATAATACTTCTCGAAAAATCCCTTGAACTCCTCATTCCAGGCATAGATATTAAATACCTTGCCCTGATCGGAAGCCTCACCGCCGGCAGCCTCTGTATCGGCAGCTTCTGATCCTGCAGCTTCTGTTGCCGGAGCACTGGTCTCCTGTTTCTGTCCGCCTCCGCATGCAGCCATGCTGAATACCATCATGCCTGCCAGGAGGAGTGTGATCATTTTCTTCATAACTCTTTTCTCCCTTCGGTTGAATATTTGGAAGCCATCCGGCTTCAGTTCACATTTTCTTATATTAAAACGCCCCTCGCGTTTTAATCGATTTCTCTGACGGTGCTGCCCTCCAGCAGCTCGCCCTCCACCAGGATCTGCTGCGGCAGCCAGGTGTCTCTGTGCTCGATCTCCTCGATCAGGCTTCTCGACGCCTCCCGGCCCATGGCCTCTGCTCCCTGACGGTAGGTCGTCAGTCTGGGGCGCAGTACCTGGGAAAGAAGAATGCCGTCGTATCCGACCACGCTCATCCCGTCCGGAACAGATATCCCGTGCTTCTCCAGTTCTGTCATGCCGCCCAGGAAGGACAGGTCATCCGGATAAAAGATGCAGGTTGGCCGCTCCGAAAGTGCCAGAAGCTCTCTGGTCGCCAATCCGCTGGATCTGGGATCATGGTAATAGGCAGGCCGGATATAGTCTGCCGGAACTGATATTCCGAGCAGCGCGCAGGTCTTTTTAAAACTGGCCAGACGCTTCTGTGTAACCGTCGTCATCTCACCATGTATAAAAGCGATCCTGCGATGTCCCTTTTCATATACGAACCGGACCAGTGCCTCCATACCCCTTACATTATCTGAGAGGATGGATGTGCGGCTGTCAAAGCTGTAATCCAGCGTCACCGTCGGGATCTCGCTGGTCGCCAGCCGGATGATGGCCGGATCCTGGAAGTCCGCAGAGGCAATCACTACGCCGTCACAGCTGCGGTACTTGGCATGTTCATAATAATCCATGTGCATGGCGCCGAGGTTCTGTGAAATAAAGGTAATGTCATATCCTCTTCTCTCTGCCTCGGCCTTGACACTCTCCAGGATCTGGGAAAAGTACTCATGAGAGATGCCCCCGCCTGTACGGTCCGAAAAAAGAACTCCTATATTGTAGCTTCGTCCGACTTTCAGTGCTCTTGCGGCAGCATTTGGATGATATCCCATTTTTCTGGCAGTCTCCCGGATCCTCTTTGCTGTCTCTGCTGATACATCCGGCGCCCCATTGAGAGCCTTGCTTACGGTAGCTCTCGATACCCCGCATGCTGCAGCTATATCTGTGATCTTAATCATCGGATTCACCGTTTATCTTTCGTAAATTCTGCCTTTACGTTTTCGTAATCGTTTTCGTTATCTGCATTATAGCATCGTCCATTTTTGCCGTCAAGTAGCATTTTCGCAGTTTTGTTTGTGTATTATGCATAATATTTATCATGATAACTTTTGCATTATGTACATATTTTTGCATTTTCGAAAAACGCTTGCATTTCCGAAGCCTGTTTAGTATAATCTACTTAAACGATTTCGTTGATTTTGGAAAAATTATTATTAATTCTTATTTCAGACTACTATTTACATGCCGGGATACCGGCGCAGGAGAAAAAGACATGAAATACGGATATTTTGATGATGCAGCCAGGGAATATGTGATTACACGGCCGGATACTCCGCTCCCCTGGATCAACTACCTGGGCAATGACGGATTTTTTTCACTGATCAGCAATACCTGCGGCGGTTACAGTTTTTATAAGGATGCCAAGCTTCGCAGGATTACCCGCTTCCGTTATAATAATGTACCTGCAGACGACGGAGGCCGCTGCTTTTATATCTGCGATGATAAAAATGTCTGGAGCCCCGCTTTCCTTCCGGCGAGGGCTCCTCTGGACAGCTACCGGTGTCGCCACGGCATGGGCTATTCTGTTTTTGAGAGCAGCAAGGATGATGTGCAGGCTTCCCTGACTGTTATGGTTCCCCTGCATACCGATATGGAAGTACAGAAACTAGTCCTGACCAACCAGTCTGCTTCCCCCAAAGAGCTTTGTGTTTATGCCGCTGCCGAGTGGTGCCTGTGGAATGCGGTGGACGATTCTATGAATTACCAGCGTAACTGGAACATCGGCGAGGTTGAGGTTGAAGGAAGCACCATCTACCATAAGACAGAGTACCGGGAGCGCCGCGACCACTATGCCTTCTATTCGGTCAATGCGCCGGTTTCCGGTTTTGATACCGACAGAGATTCTTTCCTGGGCCGCTTCCGCGGCTGGGATGATCCGCAGGCGGTCGAAAGCCGTACTTCTTACGGAAGCATCGCCGCAGGCTGGGCACCCATTGCCTCCCTGCAGGTCAAAGTCACCCTGGCTCCCGGCGAGAGCAAGGTCCTGCTTTACTGTCTGGGATATGCGGAAAACACCGCAGATCAGAAGTTTACTGCCCCGGATGTGATCAATAAAGAAAAAGCGCATCTTCTTCTAAGCGCTTTTCAGACAGAGGCTCAGTTCGATGAAGCGCTCCTGGCCCTTAAGGAGTACTGGTCGCAGCTTTTGTCCCGCTTTTCCGTAAAAAGCAGCGAGGAGAAGCTGGACCGCATGGTCAATATCTGGAATCAGTACCAGTGCATGGTCACCTTCAACATGAGCCGCAGCGCTTCCTATTACGAGAGCGGCACCGGACGCGGCATGGGATTCCGCGACAGCTGCCAGGATCTGCTGGGCTTTGTCCACCTGATTCCGGAGCGCGCCAGAGAGCGTATTCTGGATATCGCCGCCATCCAGTTTGATGACGGCAGTACTTATCACCAGTACCAGCCCCTTACCAAAAGGGGCAATGCCGATATCGGCAGCGGTTTCAATGACGACCCCCTCTGGCTGGTGGCCTGTACATGTGCTTATATTCGCGAGACTGGCGATTTTTCCATACTCCATGAACCGGTCCCCTTTAACAATGAGCCAGGAACGGAAGTTCCTCTGATGGAACACCTCCGCAGAAGCCTGGGCTATATCATTAGCCACCGGGGTCCGCACGAGCTTCCCTTGATCGGCCGGGCTGACTGGAATGACTGTCTTAATCTCAACTGCTTCAGCAATACGCCGGGCGAGAGCTTCCAGACGGCTTCCAATTTTGAGAGCGGCAAGGCGGAAAGTGTCTTTATCGCCGGCATGTTCGTCAAATACGGCAATGAGTACGCAGACCTCTGTGACCGGATCGATCTGAAAGAAGAAGGCAGTCAGATTCGTCAGGCTGTTTCTGAAATAGAAAAAGCCGTGCTGGAGCACGGCTGGGATGGTGAGTGGTTCAAGAGAGCTTACGATGCTTTTGAGCGGCCCATCGGAAGCAAAGAGAATGAAGAAGGGCAGATTTTCATCGAGCCCCAGGGATTCTGCGTCATGGCCGGCATCGGCGGTGAAGACTACGGACGGCGGGCTCTGGCCTCCACCCTGGATCTTCTGGGCAATGAGTTCGGCATCGAAGTCCTCTACCCCTGCTACAGCAGATATTATGATTATCTGGGCGAGATTTCTTCCTATCCTCCGGGATATAAGGAAAATGGTTCTGTCTTCTGCCACAATAACCCCTGGATCACACTTGCCTGCTGCACCCTGCATGACGGAAACAGCGCATTTGATCTGTATACAAGAAACGCTCCTGCCTATATCGAAGACAAGAGCGAGATCCACCGCACGGAACCCTACTGTTACAGCCAGACCATCGCCGGCCGGTCTGCAAAGACCTTCGGCGAGGCTAAAAACTCCTGGCTGACAGGCACCGCAGCCTGGTCCTTTGTCGCAGTCAGCCAGGGAATCCTCGGAATCCGGCCTGATTATGACGGTCTGATCATAGATCCCTGCCTGCCTGACAAGATGAAAGGATTCCATGTCAGCCGCGTATTCCGCGGCAGCCGCTATGATATTACCGTACGCCGCGGTGATGAAAAAGGACTTATCGTGAACGGAGAAGCAGTCGCGGGACGGACGATCCCCCTGTCCGGCTCGCCGGTCTGCACTGCCATACTTACCATCTGACAGGAGCAGCTTTTCCCATCATCACTTTAAGCATAAAAAGCGCTTATCAGCCAGTCCATTCCCCTTCCTTCTGGCCCGATAAGCGCTTTTATTATTTCCATCTGAGCTCCGGTAATGTCAGCTCCGGCCTCTGCTGCCCCAGCAGTTTGATAAAGTCTGACAGCAGATCGCTGTAGCGGCTGTCCTCTACGCATTGCCTGGCCAGAGGAATATTATCTGTGATAATATTGTCCACGCGATTCTCGATCATACTGTTGATGCTTTTTTCGGAATTCACCGTCCATGCATATATCTGTTTGCCGGCATTGTGCACACGGGACACCATCCTGACAGTCGCGCTGGAGGCTTCCACACTGAAATGATCCGCTGCCTCCATGCGGGTGATATCGCCGTAAGCCAGGCTCATGACGTAGACCGTTTCCATTTCCGGGTCATACTCTTTGACCCGCTCAAGCACCCCGTAGACCTGCGAAGTGATCACACAGTCATTTTCCAGGCCGTATTCCCGTATAATATCAACGACAGCCTTTTCAAAATCCTTTTCATGTCCGGTCGGCTTGAGCTCCACATTGAGTCTGAGACCGCTTTCCTTGGAAAAAGCAGCAACCTCCCGCAGAAGGGGGACCTTTTCTCCGGCAAATTCCGGGCTGAAAAAGCTGCCTGCGTCAAGCTGGGCGATTTCATCATAGGTCAGTTCCCAGACATTGGCATTTTTCCCTGTGGTCCGTTTTGTGTTGGAATCATGCATGACAATGATCTGCCCGTCTTTGGTCTGCTGGACATCCAGTTCCGTCCAGTCTGCCCCCTGCTCCCAGGCCCCGCGGAAAGCCGCCATGGTATTTTCCGGGTAGAAGGCGGAGGCTCCGCGGTGGGCTGTGATCTCCATCACGCGGACATGTTCGATCTGCGGATTCAGCCTTCCGGAAGTAAATAAAAATCCAACACCGAATGCCGCCACAAGCAGCAGTCCGGCGGCGCTAAGCAGAATACGGTGCTGCAGGCGGAGCCTGGCCGGATCCTTCTCCATGCCGGGCGGCGGAATGTGGATCTCCTCCTCCCCTTTTTCCTCTTTGTGCAGATAAAACAGAGCACTGACCACTGCGTAGGCCACCGGCGTGGAGAGGGCCATCGAAGCCAGAATAACAAGAACAACCACGATCCATACTCCTGTGGTCGTCAGCCAGCGCAGGACAAACATGTTCTCAAAAAAACCGGACAGAGCCATTGCAGCCGAAACCAGGCCGACAGTCAGTCCCAGCTGCACAAGCCAGAAAACGGTCTGCGATGCGATCAGGGTCAAGAAATCACCCAGTCTGTGCTTGTCCGACAGGGCAGTGCTTCTCTGATGTGCCTGCCGGAAGGAGCAGCCCTCCAGTGTATAGTAGTGAATGGCATACAGCCACCGCATCAGGAGCAGGCCGGCAATCACAACCAGAGCAGCCGCGAGAATCGTATAAAGCTTTTTTGATAAAATGACTTCGATCACGAATCCCGGCAGAGATAAGGTACTCATTACGCCGGTTGCCATACCGATGCTGGCAAAGGGCATCAGCATCAAAAGCACCAAGACCAGAAGATAATTTTGCGGAAGCCAGATCCGCAGGGCATTGCGGACCGAAAAGCGTATGATTGCCACGAGACCGGCTTGCTCTTTCTGCCTGGACTGATCCAATGTGTAAATAACAGCACTGATATCAATCATATTCACGGTAGCTGCCAGAAGAACAAAAGCCAGGATCATCAGGATGGTAAGGGGATGTTTCAGAAATAACCAGATATTTTCCCTGGTCAGATAAGGGTAGCCGGAGAGTCTCATAATGCCGGTAAAGCACAGTCCAAGCAGAGGGAAGCCTGCCACTGTAATCAGCAGCTTGTAAAGGAGTTCAAACATGATAAAAGCTTTCCAGTTGCGCATGACCAGTCCAGCTGTGACAGGTCCTCTGGATTTGCGTATCCTCTGTCTCATAACTCCCCTCCTTCCCCTGATGTCCGGCAGATCTTTCTCTATTATATTATATATATCATATCTCTCATATCATATCTCTGTATCTCTGTATCTATTCTATTATACGCAAAAAACCGCCAAGCTACAAGGAGACAGAGGGAGACAGGGGACGGTTCTCTGTCTCCCTCCTTTCGCATACAAAAACAGCCGGAAAATCAGTTTTTTGATATGCTACCCCCAAGTAGGACACTGAAATATAAAAAACTACTTGGGGGTGTT
>CAMHFW010000005.1 GCA_946184675.1 uncultured Clostridia bacterium
TTTTTCGATGTTTTAAAAGTTATGACCCTCGGACAGGCCTCCCGCACCTGCGCTATGCTCGCGATTCTCTCGTCGGCGGTCAGACTGTCCCAGGCAGTTTACTGCTGGCTGCGCTGGTTCATATGATTGCCTATCGTCCCACGGGAACCGCCCGGGGACAGGACTTGCTTCCATAAAAAAGAGACGGCGCGGCGGCCGTCTCTTTTTATGGTTGTTTTGTTTTCTGCTTATTTGTACAGGGGATACTTGGCTGTGAGGGATGCTACAATCTTTGCTGCTTCTTCCTTGTTGGCCTCGAAGTCCCTGAGTACCAGTGCGATTGCTTCTGCAATCTGATCCATGTCTGCAGTGTCATAGCCTCTTGTTGTGGCAGCGGGTGTACCAAGGCGAAGGCCGCTGGTAACGAAAGGAGACTGCGGATCATTGGGAATGGTATTCTTATTGCAGGTGATGTGTACTTCGTCAAGCATCTTCTCTGCCGCCTTGCCGGTAAGGCCGAGGGCGCGCAGGTCAACCAGCATCAGATGGTTGTCTGTACCGCGGGATACGATATCAATTCCTCTGTCCATCAGCCCCTTGCACAGTGCCTGGGCATTGTCGATGATATGCTGCTGATAGAGCTTGAAATCATCGCTGAGCGCTTCCTTAAATGCAACTGCCTTGCCAGCGATCACATGCATCAGGGGACCGCCCTGTGTGCCGGGGAAAATCGCGGAATTGAGCTTCTTATCGTAATCATTGGTCCCTGCCAGGATCAGACCGCCTCTGGGACCGCGCAGGGTCTTGTGGGTGGTAGTCGTCACAACATGGGCATAGGGAATGGGGCTCGGATGAAGTCCTGCTGCTACAAGACCTGCAATATGAGCCATGTCTACCATCAGGATAGCGCCTACCTGGTCAGCAATCTGGCGGAAGCGTTTGAAATCGATCTCTCTGCAGTAAGCGCTGGCTCCTGCTACGATCAGCTTTGGATTGCACTCTCTGGCGATACGCTCTACTTCATCATAATCAATAAATCCGTCATCATTGACGCCATAGGGGACACATTTGAACACTTTACCGGAATAATTGGCCGGGCTTCCGTGCGTCAGATGTCCGCCGTGGTCAAGATTCATACCCATAAAGGTGTCGCCGGGCTGCAGAAATGCCTGGAATACTGCCATGTTGGCCTGTGCGCCGGAATGAGGCTGCACATTGGCATAAGCTGCTCCGAAGAGTTCCTTCGCACGGTCGCGCGCCAGATCCTCTACGATATCCACATACTGGCATCCGCCGTAGTATCTTTTTCCCGGATAACCCTCTGCGTACTTGTTAGTCAGCGGGCTGCCCATAGCGGCCATAACCGCCTTGCTTACAAAATTCTCGGAAGCAATCAGCTCGATATTGGAGTTCTGTCTGCCTACTTCCAGTTGGATGGCCTCTGCGACCTGCGGATCCGCGGCCAGAACCTCATCAAATGAAAACATCTTTTGTTTCCTCCCCTTGTGTGTAATCCTGAAAGAACTTAGTCCTTATATACTTTCTCGAAGCTGTGATACCCTTCCTCTTCGAGTTTTGCAATCTGCTGTTTCATGTTTTTGCGCATGGGCAGGATGGTCACATGACCTCCTGCTTCCCGCAGCTGGCGCGCTCTTGCAAAAGTCTCGAGTTTCTTGTCCATAGGCGCATTTTTGTCAATTAATATCGCTACAGAATTCTCAGCGACAGGTGTACCATTCTCCAGGTGATCCTTGAGGATGGTAATGATCCTCTCAAATCCGATGGAGAAACCGCAGGCACTCACGTCCTGTCCGCAGAATCTGCCAATCATCTTGTCATAGCGGCCGCCGCCGGCGATCGAGAAGGAATAGCCGTCGATGCCTGCCTCAAAGATCGTACCGGTATAGTAACCCATCCCTCGTACCAGAGTGGGATCAAATACCAGCTTTACATGCTCAGAGATCATCGCTCTGGCACCTGCCATAATCTCTTCCAGGCCCTGTACCACCTTATCCGGGAGGTAGTCCTCACCGATTTGTGCACAAAAAGCGCGGCAGTCCATATCCTGCCCCAGATCTGCATAGATGCTCAGATAGTTATCTACCGCTTCCTCCGCAAATCCATTTTCAATCAGGTCTTTGCGAATGCCGTCCAGGCCGATCTTGTCAAATTTATCCAGGGAAATCAGAACCGCGGGGATATCCTCTTCGGCAAAGCCTGCCTTAAGTGCAGCCCCCTTCAGAATCTGACGGTCATTGATATGAATGGTAAAATCTGTGATTCCGATCTCTGCAAAAATCCTGGAGAGCATATCCGAAGTCGCAGAGACCAGCTCGATCTCTGCCAGATTGGTGTCATCTCCCAGAATGTCGATATCACATTGCATAAACTGGCGGAAACGCCCCTTCTGCGGATTGTCCGCTCTCCAGACATTTCCGATCTGCAGCGCCTTAAAAGGCACCGGCAGTTTTTCTTTATTATTGGCATAGTAACGGGCCAGCGGGACAGTCAGATCATATCGGAGACCGTTGTCTGCAAACTCTTCCTTGCCGGCATCGATCGCCCTGCGGAGCTCCGCCCCTCTCTTCATTACCTTAAAGATCAGTTTTTCATTATCTCCGCCCTGCTTAGACGTAAGATTCTCGATATGCTCCATGACAGGCGTCTCAATCTCCATAAATCCATAAGACGCATACGTCGATTTGATCAGGCTGAGAATATGTTCTCTGAGCCTCATATCCGACGGCAGCATGTCGCACATGCCTTTTACAGGCGTTTTGACAAATTTCATTTTCTTCTACTCCTGCCTCATTTTACTTCAGTTGTTTATCATTCTAACGTATTATCATCATTACCGCAAGAACTCTTTTGTTTTTATTTTCATTCCTCTGCTGCATATTTTTCTCTGATACAGAAGATACCAGGTCACAAGTACCGTGCCCTTGCACATGCTGGAAATGGAGATGGTCCACCAGATGGCATCCAGTCCAAAGGAAGCTCTCTGCAGGATCAGAATGACCGGAACTCTCATAAAGGTAAAGAAAATGCTGACCACGGACGGGGGCAGAGTCCTTCCCAGCCCGGCAAAAGCACCGGAAGTCGTAATCTCCGCACACATGAAGAGCTGGGAAAAGCCGATGACGGAAAGATACTGTATGCCGACCGGAATCACGTCCGGGTCGTTCAGGAACAGACGAAAGACCGGTCCGGGCACTAATACCAGGAGCAGGGTGCAGGCTGTTCCCCAGATCAGAACGATGAGCATAATGCTTCGATATCCTCCCCGGATTCTGTCTGCCTTACCCGCCCCGTAGTTTTGAGAGATAAAGGCATTGATGGCTGCCATAAAGCCATCTGCCGCCATCCAGGAGATCGATTCGATCTGGGTCCCGATCTTCTGGGCTGCTACCGGTCCGTCTCCGTATGCTGCCACAAAACGGGCTATGATCATGGAGCAGACGGAAAAGAGCATATCCTGCAGGGCCGCAGGAAACCCGATCCCGATGATCTGACGATAATAAGACACAGGTCTTCTCCGAAACAGATCCAGTCCCTGAAAGATTTCATTGTTCCCGATGATCCTGGTCAGAAATATCAGAAAGACCAGAATCTGTGAGACCACAGTGGCCAGAGCCGCACCGGCTGCTCCCAGTCCGGGAACCGGGCCCAGTCCGAAGATCAGGACCGGATCTGCCGCCAGATTGATCAGAAGGCCTGCTGTATTAATGTAGAAAGGCGTCCTGCTGTCTCCGCAGACATTATAGGTACAGGTAAAAGCCTGGTTAAGAAAAGGAAAAATCACCATGCCGCAGGTAATGCGCAGATAAATCAGAGCACTTCTGACCGCATCTGCCCCGCTCAGCTGAAAAAAGCCAACCAGATGCCCGGCAGACAGATTGACCGCCAGTCCGTAGAGTACCGCCAAAAATGCGCTCAGCTGCAGCATGCTGCCCAGATACTCTTTGGCTTCCCGCCCGTCACCCGCCCCAAGGCTGTGCCCGATCTTGACCTGACCGCCGATGCGTGACATGAGAGAAAGGCCATTGGAAAACCAGACAAACATACCGGAGACACCTACACCTGCTACGGCTGCGCTTCCAACCTTTCCGATCCAGATCATATCGACCAGGCTATAGGCCGTCTGCACAAAGGAGGTCAGCATGATGGGAACGGCCAGAGCAAAAAGAGTCCGCATAATCTTCCCGCTCAAAAAATCCACCGGCCTGCTCATCAGATCTCCCTCCTTTTTCTGCTCGCGCAACGCGTAAATCGTAACATATAAGCAGACCGGAACGCAATGTACAAAATCGGGATTTCAGAAAAGGCAATAGAGATGTTTTTCAGTAAAATGCCGAAAAGAGACAGAGAGAGACAGGGGACGGTTCTGTGTCTCCCTTTCCTGAGAGACACAGAACCGTCCCCTGTCTCTTTTCAGAGCAGATTGCGCATGCTGTGAAGTCCGATTGCAATGGTTGATGTATTATGCAGAAGTGAAGAAGCCGCCGGCTGCAGCAGGCCGAACACTCCGAGCAGGATAAGCAGGGAATTGAATCCCATAATCTGTCTGTAGTTGCGGTAGATCCGCTTCATCTGCAGAGTGCTGATCTGCCGGAGTGTTACCAGACAGTTCAGATCATCAGCCATGATAATAATGTCAGCGATCTCCCGTGCAATCTCTGCGCCGTCGCTGATGGCGATTCCCGCATCCGCGGCAGAAAGGGCCGGGGAATCATTGATACCGTCGCCAATCATGATCAGCTTTTCCCCGCGGGCCTTCGCCTGCTGGATATATCCGGCTTTGTCCTCCGGAAGCACTTCGGAATAGTATTCATCTACACCGATCTGTGCCGCTACTGCAGCAGCAGTCCTCTCACTATCCCCGGTCATCATGACTACCTTGCGTATCCCGCATTCCCGCAGTTTCCGGATAGCCTCTGCTGCTTCCGGACGGATCGGATCTTCGATACAGATCACAGCTGCCAGTTTCCCGTCCACTGCCATATACAAATGGGAATAACAGTCGGGCAGCTTTTCAAAACTGTCTTTGTACTCTTCCCCGATTATGCAGCCTTCGTCTTCAAAGACAAAATGGTAGCTGCCGATGATCACCTTTTTATCATTGATAGAAGAGGCAATTCCGTGGGCAACGATATACTCGACCCTGGAGTGCATTTCCTCATGCTCCAGCCCTCGCTCTCTGGCTGCTGTCACAACAGCTTTTGCCATAGAATGAGGGAAATGTTCCTCCAGACAGGCCGCAATGCGCAAAAGTTCATCTGTCTGCACCGGGCAGAAGGGAACGATATCCGCTACCCTCGGTTTCGCTGCTGTAAGTGTCCCTGTCTTGTCAAAAACAATCATATCAGCCTCTGAAACGGCTTCCAGATATTTGCCTCCCTTGACCGTGATACTGTAATTGCCCGCCTCCCGGATTGCTGAGAGGACAGAGACCGGCATGGCCAGCTTGAGAGCGCAGGAAAAATCCACCATCAGGAAAGACAAAGCCCGTGTGGCATTGCGGGTGAGCAGGTAGGTCAGCCCTGTACCCAGAAGGGCATAAGGAACCAGCTTATCTGCCAGATGTTCTGCTCTTCCCTCCGCAGCGGATTTGAGCTTTTCCGAATCCTCAATCATCCGGATGATCTGCTCATATCTGGTCTTTCCGCTGCTCTCGCGTACCCGGAAAGAAATCTCTCCTTCTTCCAGAACGGTTCCGGCATAGACCGTATCGCCTGCAATCTTTCTGACAGGAACAGATTCTCCTGTCAGAGATGCGTGATTGACCATACCCTCGCCTGCGCAGACTTCCCCGTCAAAAGGAATCACGTTGCCCATGCGGACGATAACCTCATCTCCGGCTTGTACGCTGTCTGCCGGCACCAGAAGTTCCTGACCGTCTGCCCTGATCCATACACTGCCGATTTTAAGCGACATACTTCTGGCTAGATCATTGACAGACTTTTTATGTGTCCACTCCTCCAGCAGCTCGCCAATCTCCAGAAGGAACATGGTCGATCCTGCTGTGGAAAAGCTTCCTCGCAGCAGGGAAACAGTGATAGCCGCCGCATCCAGCACCGGCACTTCGATCCTTCCCCGCCGCAAACAGGACAGTCCGCTGCGGATATATCGCAGAGACTGTAAAACAGTCCAGGGAATGCGGATCCACTGCGGCAGCAAAAGCCTTCTCAGCGCCCGGCCTGTCACCTTCATAATCAGCTTTTCCCGGTACATGGCATTGAGCTGTCTGGACTGGATATCACTCTCCTGCGGCAGCAGGAGGACCTCTTCAAAATCCATCTTCTGAATGGCGGTCAGAACCGGCTCCTGCGCTCCGCACAGACTGATCGCCGCATCTGCCGTCCGCTCATATACTTTTGCATCCGCAACCCCGGGCAGTTTTTTCAGATACTCTTCCAAAGCCCCGGCTTCCTCAAAACTCAGATGCTTCTTGTCCAGGTGCACACGGAGCCTGGTTCTGCTTTTATGTCTGACCCAGAAGCGCATGACTTAACCCTCTGCCTTGGCAGATGCCTCCCTTGCAGCTCTTTTTGCTGCTTTTTCATCTTCATAAACAAGGTCTGCAGCTGCATACTCTTCATTGATGGCTTTGGCATCCTCCAGGATATCCTCTGCGTTTTCCTGCACTACTGCAGCGGTATCAAGCACACATTCTCTGGCTCGTAGAACAGCAGCCGTACAGTGGGTGTAAACCTTTTTCGCATCGCGGCTGGAAAGTACCTTGATTCCTGCTGTTCCAAAAAGAACACCCAGCGCGAAAAGTCCTGCGTGTCTGCCATTGATATTACGGAATTTAGACATAAAAAAGACCCCTTTCTGTCATTTCAAAGTAGTTTTCACACTTTAATTATAACAAAGGAGTCTTTGTAAGCTGAAGATAACACTCCGGCCCTTATTCGTCTATTTTTCTCAACAACTCGCTTTTTCTCTGCAATGCAAGCTTTCTCATCTCACCTGCACTATCCATGACAGCCTCCGTAATCCTGGCTCCTCCAAGCAGTCTTGCCAGTTCGGTTATGCTTTCTTCTTCCGGAAGCGGGCTGATCTGTGTCCTTGTTCTGCTGCCGTCACTTTCCTTTTCAATTACGAAATGCCTGTCCGCCATAGATGCAATCTGGGGCAGATGGGTAATGCAGATTATCTGGTGACTTCCTGAGAGCAGGGCCAGCTTTTCAGATACCTTCTGGGCTGTCCGCCCGCTGATCCCCGCATCGATTTCATCAAATATCAGAGTTTCAATTGAATCGGTATCCGCCATGACGGATTTGATTGCCAGCATGATGCGGGACAGTTCGCCGCCGCTCGCGACTTTGGCAAGGGGCCGGACATCTTCACCCGGATTGGTGGAGATCAGAAACTGCACCCGGTCTGCACCGTTTGCCGTGCACTGCTGTAATGTTTCACAACGGATTTCGAAACGAACGCCCAGGAAATTGAGATCCTCCAGGGCTTTCACGATCTTTTTTTCCAGAACCACGCTTTTCTCCCTGCGGATCGCGGATACGCGCCTTGTCAGATCGGCAAGTTTTTTCTCTTCTCCGGAAAGTCGCTGCTCCAGTTCCTCCATATACTGTTCATAGTGGTCATACTTGTCATAGGAAGCCTGACACGCATCCCGGTGTGCCAGCACATCCGCGATGGTCTGGCCATACTTTGTCTCCAGTCTGGAAATGAGCTCCAGCCTTTCTTCCGTTTCCCGGAAGACTGCCTCATCAAATACCAGGGACTCTTCATAGTCGGACAGATCCCTTCCAAAATCATACAAAAGGCTCTCGATCTGTTCCAGCTGCTCCCGCAGGCCTTCAATGGCCGGATCAAACCGTTCCAGACCGGATAGTTCCCGGATTGCCCGGCTGATCTGATCCCCTGCGCAGTCATTGCCGCTGGAACCGGTCAGGCCGGAAACCGCCGAAACCGCAGAAACAATCTCTCTGGCATTTGACATCTTCCGGTAAAGGGTCCGCAGTTCTTCTTCCTCTCCGTCCTTCAAGGCTGCCGCATCGATCTCATCGATTTGAAAACGCAGATAGTCTTTCTCTTTCAGATAAGAACCGGCATGTTCCTTCTCTCTTTCCATTTCCTGTCTGATGGCTGTCCAGCTTTGATAAGCCGCCCGCAAAGCAGGTTTTATCCCTGCCAGGTCCTCCTGGGCAAACCTGTCCAGAATGGCTATATGATTCTCTTCGTGCAGAAGAGACTGATGCTCATGCTGACCATGGATATCAATCAGGAGAGCAGCTGCCTTCTGCAGCACCGGAACTGACACGACTTCCCCATTGATCCGTGCGACGGACCTTCCTTCCGTCAGACGTCTGGAAAGAAGAACATGATTCTCATCCGCCGGAATATCCATAGCCTCAAGCTCCTGCAGAATCTGTCTGTCCCTAACTTCAAAATCAAGTTCCACAAGGGCACTGTCAGCGCCGGTGCGGATCAGGTCGCGGGAAGCCTTTGCGCCAAGTGCCATCCCCGCGCTGCCGATGATCACAGATTTACCTGCGCCGGTCTCACCGGTCAGGATATTGAGTCCCTCTCCGAACTCAACGAAGGCCTCTTCGATCAGGGCAATATTTTTTACATGAATACTTTTAAGCAATTACCCACGCTCCTTTTTCCGGGAAGCAGCCAGTCTTCATCGTTTGCCTGCAGCCTCCTCGATCTGTGCGATAATGGCATGTTCATCTGATTCGCTGCTCAGGGCACAAAAAACAGTGTCGTCTCCTGCCACGCAGCCGATGAACCCTTTGATGGGCATAGCGTCCAGGGCAGCAGCCACTGCCATGGCCATTCCCGGCATGGTCCTGACTGCGATCATCTTAGACACATGGGCACTTTCCAGATACCCCTCTGCAAGGACTCTGCCAAGCTTATCGCTCATCACATTTCCGATTTCCCGCACGGCAACATACTTCTGTCTTCCGGCGTGACCGTTCACCTTAGAAAGCTTCAGCTCACGGATATCGCGTGAGATGGTTGCCTGCGTCACATGAAAACCTGCTTTTCTCAGATAATCCGCAAGTTCTTCCTGTGTCTCTATCTCGTATGTATTTACCAGCTCAATCATCTTTTGCTGTCTTTTGGATTTTGATTCGCCCAACGTTTTCACCTCACAGTAGCTTAAAAACTATTCATTTTTTTCTGCAGTATCTGATAGGGGTTCATACCGCGGATCCGCAATATGCGCGCAGTCTCCTGCGCCTTGCAGATCTCGGTCTCCCCGTAGATTCCGAGTTTCTGTCCAATCTGCCCGTCAAAGGTGCAGACTGCTTCCTCTTCCTGTGTCTTGTGCCGCTTGCTGATGCTGACGCGGATCCGGTCCGTTCCCGGAACCACAATGCTTCGCGCCTGCAGAGAATGCGGACAGATCGGCGTAACAACCATAACATCTGCCTGGGGCATGACAACAGGTCCGCCCGCCGACAGGTTATAGCCGGTCGAACCGGTTGCTGTAGACACAATCAATCCGTCAGCTCCGTATATGTTCATCAGATTATCATTGACATAGATCTTCAGATCAACCAGTCTGGAAAAGCCGGATCTGGCAACAACGATATCATTGAGAGCTGTACTCTCCATGATAATCTGCCTTTTCGCCTCTTCCGTCTCATCCGCTCTTTCCAGCACTTTTCCATGAAGCATGGTCCGTTCGTCCACAATATACGCGTCATGGAGCAGGGCATCCAGCCCTTCCTGCATATTGTCTCTGGATGCAGATGTCAGAAAACCCAGATTTCCCAGATTAATCCCGAAAAGGGGAACATTTTTCCCCAGGAGCATCCTGGCTGCCTGCAGGAGCGTGCCATCTCCGCCCAGAGTGACCGCGCATTCCGTATCCGCGGGCAGGTCAGACAAATCCCTGACCATAAAGTTTGCATCATCCTCTGCCAGCTTGTTGCTGTCGTAGCCAAGACCCTCCTTAAAATCCGGAATCCATGCTTCCCCGCCGTGACTGCAGATATAGTCAGCAATATGTATGGTGATGCTGCGGTCCGGATCTTTGGAATAATTTGTCAGGATGGCGATTTTTCTCATTTGCTTCCCCCTGTATCCAACGCATCAAATGCCTGATTCACAATGTCTGTGATCTCTGCTTCCGGCAGAGCTTCTGCCTCATCCGCACTTTTCTGCAGATAGAGCAGATATTCAATATTGCCCTCCGGTCCCTTGATTGGAGAATGATCCAGTCCAAGGATCACAAAGCCGGTCTTCCTGGCGAAATCCGCGATTTCACCGATGACCTCTTTATGTACCGACCGATCTCTGACAACACCCTTTTTCCCGACCTTCTCACGGCCTGCTTCAAACTGCGGCTTGATCAGACAGACCATACTGGCTCCCTCCCTGAGCAAGGCATATGCCGGCCCGAGAATCAATTTCAGGGATATGAAGGCTACGTCAGCTGATGCAAAATCAATCTGCTCCGGCACCTGCTCCGAAGTCACATAGCGGAAATTGGTCTTCTCCATACAGATCACACGGGGATCCTGGCGCAGTTTCCAGGCCAGCTGTCCCCTTCCCACATCAATGGCATAAACCTTTTCTGCCCCGTTTTGCAGCATACAGTCGGTAAAGCCTCCGGTAGAAGCTCCTATATCCATGCATGTCATACCGTCAAACCGCAGGCCAAAACACTCCACAGCCTTTTCCAGCTTCAATCCGCCCCGGCTGACATACCTGAGCGAACTGCCTTTGACCTCGATCTGACTTTTATCCGGATCAAAGGTGCTTCCTGCTTTGTCCTCCCGATTGCCGTTTACAAAAACCTGTCCTGCCATGATTACAGCTTTTGCTTTTTCCCGGCTCTCGGCAAGTCCCCTATTGACCAGCAGTACATCAAGCCTTTCTTTCATCTGCCTTACCATCCTCCTGCTGCAGCTTTTCAATGATTTTTTCCGCAATGGACTCTGCATCCATACCCAGCATCTGATAGAGCTGGTCCGGCGTGCCATGTGTGACAAAAGTGTCCGGTACGCCAATATGCAGCAGATCATTGTCATACCCATGATTGATCAGGTAGTCTGCACAAGCCTCGCCGAAACCGCCTCGCAGGACATTGTCCTCTGCCGTTACGATCAGTCTGTGGCTGTCTGCCATCTTTTCCAGGCAATCCGTATCGATCGGCTTTACAAATCTGGCATTGACCAGAGTCACATCAATCCCCTTTTCCGCCAGAATCTGTCTGGCTTTCTCTGCCGCCTTTACCATACCACCCACAGCAAAGATGGCGGCTCTGCTTCCGGCATGGATTACTTCACTTTTTCCGTAAACAACGGGCTCTCTGCACTCTGTCAGACCGGTATAGGCCGTGCCGCGGGAATAGCGCAAAGCGATCGGTCCATCAAACTGATAAGCGAATTCCATCATATCTTCCAGCTCATCTGCGTTTTTCGGCGCGCATACTGTCATATTCGGAATCACGGACAGATAGGAAAGATCCAGAATGCCCTGATGGGTCTCGCCGTCCGCTCCGACAATTCCCGCCCTGTCTACGCAGAAAACGACAGGCAGCTTCTGGATACAGACATCATGCACAATCTGGTCAAAAGCCCTCTGCAGGAAAGAAGAATAAATCGCCACGAAAGGCTTTTCCCCGCCTGCTGCCAGACCGGCCGCGAAGGTGACGGCATGCTGTTCTGCGATACCGACATCATAAAGCCTTTTAGGAAATCTTTTCTGGAAAGCCGCTAGACCGGTTCCGTCCAGCATAGCAGCCGAAATAGCTATGATATTCCGATGTTCCGATGCCATGCTGACCAGCTTGTCCGAAAATACCGATGTATAGCTCTTTCCAGCGGAGGCCGCAAGTTTTCCGGTCTCAACATCAAACTTCCCGACGCCATGGAAAACAGAAGGATTCTTTTCGGCAGGTCTGTATCCGCGCCCCTTCTTTGTGACTACATGCACCAGAACAGGCTCGTTCATGGCTCTGACTGCCCGGAAAATCTGAAGCATCATGGGAATATCATGTCCATCTACAGGACCGATATATTTAATGCCCAGTTCTTCAAAAAAACTGTCCTTCATGACCAGATTGCGAAGCTGGTCCTTGGAGCGCTTCACTTGTCTGGCCATGCCATTTCCGACGCGGGGAATCTGGCGCAGGGTTCGCTCCACTTCTTTTTTTAACTCAATATACGGCTTCTGCACACGCAGCACCGAGAGATGGCCGGACAATCCCCCGACATTCTCGGAAATAGACATATTATTATCGTTGAGTACGATCATCAGATTATGATCCAGCCTGGAGACATTATTGAGAGCCTCATAGGCCATCCCCCCTGTCATGGCACCGTCACCTATGACAGCAGTGACCATCCAGTCTCCGTTTCTCCGGTCTCTGGCCGCGGCCAGTCCCAAAGCTGCCGAGATGGAAGTGGAACTGTGTCCGGTACCGAATGCGTCACTGGGGCTTTCTGATCTGCGGGGAAATCCGCTGATTCCGCCCATCATGCGAAGGGTGTCGAAATCCTTTTTCCTTCCGGTCAGAATCTTATGCGTATAAGACTGGTGTCCCACATCCCATACAATCTTATCCCTTGGAAGTTCCATACTCAGATGCAGTGCCATCGTAAGCTCTACGCTGCCCAGGCTCGAAGCCAAGTGTCCGCCTGTCTGACTGACAGAGGAAATGATAAAGGAGCGGATCTCTTCCGCAAGCCTGTCATAATCCTCCGGTGCGATTTTTTTGATATCATTTGCTTTCTGTATTCTGTCAAGTAAGCCAGCCATAGCCGCCCCTCCTTAGCCGTCTGCGTTTTTTATACCGGGCCGGTTCATCAGTGATCTCTGGCAATCAGCCATTTAACTAATGCGTAAAGGAAGGTATCTTCCACATTTTCCACACCCAGTTTTTTCAATCCGTAAAAAGCAAATTCGGAATACTTGTCCACATCTTCCATTGCCTGATCCATACCATAAAGCGTTACCCAGGTCGTCTTTTCATTTTTCGCATCACTCTGGGTGTCTTTTCCAAGTTTGTCGATCGAACTGATCACATCCAGAATATCATCCCGGATCTGGAAGGCCATACCGATACAGTAGGCTACATGCTCTACATCATGGATCTGATCCCGGTCTGCTCCTGCAAGGCAGGCTCCGATCATCATGGAGGCTTCAATCATAGCACCTGTTTTCAGCTCAAAAATGAACTGCAGAACCTTTTCATCAACAGGCTTTCCGGTCAGCTCTACATCAACTGTCTGACCTCCGATCATTCCGTTGACTCCGGGTTTCTCGGTCAGAATCCTCATGGCTCTTACCACTCTGCGGACCATCTCCGGGTCTCCCTGGTTAGTCACAGAAGAGAGTTTCTTCGCTGCCAGTTCATAGGCATAACTCTGCAGACCATCTCCGGCAAGGACTGCCATAGCCTCGCCAAACATCTTATGGGAAGTCGGCTTTCCCCGTCTGAAATCGTCATTGTCCAGTGCAGGCAGATCATCGTGGATCAGGGAATAGGTGTGGATCATCTCAATAGCAGCCATAAAAGGCGCAACCAGTTCCATATCTGTTCCGCCCATAGTCCGGTAAGTCTCCATCATCAGAATGGGACGGATCCTCTTGCCTCCGGCATTGACACTGTAATTCATGGCCTTAAAAATGGTTTTGTGAAGTCCCTCTTCCTTTGGAAGATATTTTTTTATAATCTCTTCCGCTTCTGCGGCTCTTTTTTCAAGTTCTGCATCAAAATACATCATGTTCCTGTTCTCCCTGGATCTCAATCATTTGCTTTTCCACACGGGAAATCTTTTCATTGCAGAGTTTCAGAAGCTGTACGCCCTTCTGATAATACTCAAATGCATCCTCCAGCGGCAGATTGCGGTTTTCCATCTTGGCCACGATCTCATCCAGCTGTGTAAAAGCCTTCTCCAGACTCAGTTCCTTCTGATTCTCATCCATATTTATTGTTCTCCATAGCTCTCCCGCACTGCCGGGACTGCTTCCGTAACCTTTGCCCGGATCCGTCCGTCAGTTACTTCGATCTGCAATTCACTTCCTGCCGGCGCCTGCGCGATCTGCGATACCCCGCGCCCTTCCTCATCGCTGACATAGGCATAGCCCCGCTCCAGCTGGCGCAGAGGCGACAAACCGTTCAATTTCTGTGCGTATATAGCATTTTTATTTTTTGTATCTTCCATTCTCTGGCGCATCAATCTGCCAAGACTGCTTTCCATCTCCAGAAGGCTCTGCTTTTCATCTGACAGACGGTGATCCATCATCACCTGCATCCTCTTATACAGAGTCTCCAGATAGTCTTTCCGGTCTTTCAGCACTCTTCCCGGACTGAGCAGTCGCAGCTGGGCTTCATAATGCGCCATCTGTGCCTGCGATCTCTCGATGCAGGCTCTCATGACCCGATCCAGCCGGCTGCCTGTCTGATCCATATAAGCGGCGACCTTTACCATGTCAGGAATCGCCAGTTCTGCTGCTGCAGAAGGAGTGGAAGCAATCCGGTCCGCCACGTAATCTATAATCGTGACATCACTGTCATGCCCTACAGCTGATATAACCGGGACAGAACAGGAATACACTGTTCGGGCAAGCCTCTCATCATTGAACTCCCAGAGTTCTTCGATTGATCCGCCGCCTCTGCCGATGATGATGACATCCACGCCGTATGCTTCCAGCGCCTGGATTGCCCGGATCATAGTCGCAGCCGCGCCTTCTCCCTGGACAGAAGCCGGGCATAAAACAAGCTGAATCCATGGATTTCGCCTGGTCCCGACCGTCATAATATCATGAATAACTTTACCGGTTCTGGCCGTCACAATCCCTACCTTGTCCGGATAAGCCGGAAGAGGCTTCTTATGTGCCTCATCAAAAAGGCCTTCTGCACGCAGTCTGGCTTTGAGCTTCTCATACCTCTCGTACAAGAGCCCTGTTCCATCCTTTTGCACAGCAGAGACTTTGATCTGATACTGACCGCTTGCCTCATACAGATCCACATCTCCAGTCACGATTACGCCGCTGCCGTCAGTCAGCCGGAAATTCAATCCTGCCGCCTTGCTTTTGAACATAAGGCAGCGGATGGATGCCCCTGCATCCTTCAGGGTAAAATAAATGTGTCCAGACGCTGCATAGGTACAGTTGGAGATCTCTCCGCGCACCTTGACCCCGTGCAGATTCATGTCCTCCCAGAGGACTCCTCTGACATAGCTGTTCAGTCTGGATACACTGATGGCTCCGTCTTTGCTGCTCATACCAGCTTTGCCAGGATCCCGTTTACAAAGGAGGTGGAACTGTCGCCGCTGTATTTTCTGGCCAGCTCTACTGCCTCATTGATAGAGACTGCTGCCGGGATCGTATCATCATACTTCATCTCATAAACAGCCAGACGCAGGATGGTCAGATCCACCCGGCTCATACGGCTGACTCTCCAGCCGACAGAAACCTCATCGATCATCTGATCAATTTCCGGAATCTTTTCTATGATGCGGTCCACCTTTTCTCTGATTGCGTCTGCATCCTCTTTAGAGACATTTTCCAGGGCATCTGTGTATAATTCACCCTGCTCCTGCATCTCAGCTTCTTCAAAAAAGTTGCTGCGGAACAGGAGTTTAAATGTATGCTCTCTTAATAAGCTTCTTTTCATATCTTATACCTGATTATTCTGCCATTTCGCGCAAGTAAGAGGACATGACGAAGACCGGAAGCCCTCGTTTCTGTCCTCCATATTGTTTCCTGTGTTCATATAACCTGCTGAGCCGGAAATATTATTCCTCCTCCAGCTTCACATCAGCGACCTGTACATTGACCTCCGCAACGGTAAGGCCTGTCATCGTTTCAATCGCACTCTTTACCTTTTCCTGAATAGCCGCAGTCACATCAGGAATCACGCATCCGTAGTCAAGAACAACAGAGAGATTCGCTTTTACAAGACCATCTTCCATATGGATCTTAACGCCTTTGGAGAGCACCTTATTGCCAAGTCTGCTGATGATCTCTTTCTGCAGGCTGCCTGCGTTGCCGGCCATGGATACCACGCCATCCACATCCATTGCAGAAATACCTGCGATGATCGCTACAACCTCGTCCGCGATTCTGACATCGCCGAGGGCATCATCCTCATATATTGTATAATTTGTCTCATTCTCACGTTCGTTTGCCATGTTTTGTTCCTCCATGTATTATAGCTATTTGCTTTTATCTGTCCCATTTATCGCATAGACTGTTGATCTCATTTGCAAACTTGGTCAAGTCCTTATTGGTGCCTCCCTCATTATTGCGGATTACCTGCAGCAAACGCCTGCCGGCGGCAAGAAGCCTGTCAAAGACTGCAGCTGCTTTTCTGGCCTGCGGCTTCTCCGAGATCCTGGAAGGTTCCGGAGCACTCAGGCAGGTATTCGCGATCAGATCATAGGAGTAGCCGGAATAAGGTGCTGTTGCGTCCAGCTCAAGCTTCTCCCGGAGCTCCTCCGCGAAAAGGCCGGCGACCTCATCCTCTCCATGAACGATGAAGACCCGTCTGGGCTTCTTCTCAAAGGCCGAGATCCAGCGCACCAGGCCGTCATGATCCGCATGGCCGCTGATGCCGGCCAGCACGCAGATCTCCGCCTGCACATTTATCGTCTCTCCAAATAGCTTGACCTCATCGATTCCATCCACCAGGAGACGTCCCAGAGTTCCGACCGACTGGTAACCGACAAACAGTACTGTACACTCTTTTCTCCAGAGATTGTGTTTGAGATGGTGACGGATCCGGCCGGCATCACACATACCGGATGCCGAAATAATTACCTTGGGGGTCGCTGACACATTGATGGCGATTGATTCATCACTTGTCGTAGCTGTCTTCAGCCCCGGGAACTGCAGAGGATTGATGCCCTGTCTGATCAGGGCGTCTGCCTCTTCATCGTAGTAATCTTCCGTCTTATTATTGAAAATATTAGTCGCCTCTATGGCAAGGGGGCTGTCCACATAGACCTCAAAGCCTTCATGCCCCTTCACCAGTCCCTGCTCCTTGATCTCACGGATGAAATAGAGCATCTCCTGTGTGCGGCCGACCGCAAAGGACGGAATCACAACGTTGCCGCCCCGGTCAAATGTCCTCTGGATCACATCTGCAAGCGATACAACATAATCCGGTCTTTCCCCGTGATTTCTGTCGCCGTAGGTCGACTCCATAATCACATAATCTGCTTCACGGATGTATTCCGGATCACGGATGATCGGCTGATCGGTATTGCCGATATCACCGGAGAATACCAGCTTCCTGGTCTCTCCTTCTTCCTCAGCCCAGATCTCAATACTGGCGGAGCCCAGCAAGTGACCCGCATCTATAAAGCGGATCCGGATCCCGTCACAGATATCAATAACCGTATTATAAGCGCATGGAATAAAGTGTTCCAGCACTCCCGCAGCATCATTGCTCGTATAAAGAGGAACAACCGGAGCTCTGCCGGCCCTTTTCCCTTTGCGGTTGCGCCATTCCGCCTCAAACTCCTGAATATGCGCACTGTCACGCAGCATTATGTCACAGAGCGAGCAGGTCGCGTCAGTGGCGTAGATACTGCCCTGAAATCCCTGTGCGTAAAGAAGGGGGAGCAGTCCGGAATGATCGATATGAGCATGTGTCAGAAATACATAATCTACTTCTGATGCAGGAATCGGAATGTCCTGATTGACAAAGATATCCTTCCCCTGTTCCATGCCGCAGTCGATCAGTATGTGCTTGCCTGCGGCCTCCAGATAATGTTTACTTCCTGTTACCTCATGAGCGGCTCCTGAAAAAAACAGTTTCATATGCCGAAGTCTCCTTTCTTCCGGCTGGAGTCTGCAATTTAACCAAAAGACGATTTCATTTTCGGATGTCTTTTAATCAGTATACCAAATTCAGGAAGATACTTCCATGTTTTATGCATTTTTTTATAAATATTTATTACTTTTATTCATTTTCCATAAAAAAGCAGAAGGCCTGTCCGCAATCTTCTCCGGATTCAGTCTCCTGCTTATCTTTTGTTTATTGTTTTTTACGACTCCTCTTCCGCCGCCAGCACATACTGCTCGATCAGACTCCAGACATCATCCCGTCCGGCCTTGGTCAGAGCGGAATATGCCACTACAGGGGTCTCCTCTCCCAGCTGAAGTTTTTTCCGTATCCGGGCGATAGAAGCCTTTGCCTGACTGCGGCTGAGTTTATCCAGCTTGGTCGCTATGATAGCCGGATAAAAACCGTTATCCACAATCCAGTTATACATCTGTACATCATTGGCGGATGGCTCGTGCCGGATATCGACCAGCAAAAAGATCATGCGCAGCTGCGGTGAAAGCCGCAGATACCGTTCAATCATCTTGCCCCAGGATGCCTTGACCGCCGGCGATACATTGGCAAAACCGTACCCCGGCAGGTCTACGATATACACTTCATCATTGATATTATAATAATTGATGGTCTGCGTCTTGCCGGGCTTCTGCGATACTTTCGCATAAGCCTTGCGGTTCATCAGCCCGTTGATCAGGGATGATTTTCCGACATTAGACTTGCCCGCAAACGCCACCTCAGGGAGCTTCGTTTCCGGCATGCTGCTTGTCACACCGCAGACGATCTCCAAGTCCACTTTCCTGATAACCATATCAGCCTTCCTGTGCCCCGGCCTGCTCTGCGGGCGCGGCCTCCGGCATCTTTTTGAGTGCTGCCTGCAGCACATCTTTAATCGTGCGGGCATACACAAAGCTCATGCCCTTGGTAATCTCTTTATCCAGCTCCCTGATGTCCCGGCGGTTTTTCTCCGGGACGATGACTGTGCGGATCCCTGCTGTCCGGGCCGCGATTGTCTTCTCCCGCAGACCTCCGATCGGAAGTACCCTGCCCCGCAGGGTTATTTCACCTGTCATCGCAATATCTGCTTTGACCGGGATTCCGGTAATCGCAGAAATCATGGCTGTTGTCATGGTAATGCCGGCGGATGGTCCATCCTTGGGAACAGCCCCCTCCGGGATATGAATATGAATATCATGCTCCTCAAAGAAGGTAGGACTGATGCCATAAACAGCACTCATGGAACGGATATAGCTGATACCGGCCATGGCAGACTCTTTCATAACGTCTCCCATCTGTCCGGTCAGTTCAAACTTGCCCTTGCCGGGCATAGTGCATACTTCTACAGAGAGGGTCTCTCCGCCAACACTGGTCCAGGCCAGGCCCCGCACGATACCGACCTCGCTCCGTTCTCCTGCAAGATCAATGTCATATTTTTTCGGTCCTAGGAACTTGTCAATGTTCCGGTCCGTCACATGGACCGTTTTTCTGCCATTTTGCAGGATCATCCTGGCAGCCTTCCGGCAGCAGTCTCCGATGGCTCTCTCCAGATTTCTGACACCGGCTTCTCTTGTATAATAAATGATGATCGATTCCAGACCTTTGTCTGTCAGTGTGAACTGACGGGGCTTGAGGCCATTGGCGGCGATCTGCTTATCAATCAGATGCTCCCTGGCAATATGGAACTTTTCATTCTGCGTGTAGCTGCTGATCTCGATGACTTCCATACGGTCCAGCAGAGGACGGGGAATGGTATATGTGGTATTTGCCGTTGCTATGAAAAAGACATCTGACAAATCCAGAGGCAATTCCAGATAATTATCGCGGAAATTGACATTCTGCTCGGAATCAAGAACTTCCAGCAAAGCGGAGAAAGTATCTCCTTTGTTGTAATCCGCCCCGACCTTGTCAATCTCATCCAGCAGCATTACCGGATTCCGCACTCCAGCCTGACGCAGAGAAGTTGCGATACGGCCGGGCATGGCTCCGATGTAAGTTTTGCGGTGTCCGCGGATCTCAGCCTCATCATGAACGCCGCCAAGGCTCATGCGGACATACTTCTTTCCCAGAGCCCGGGCAACAGATCTGCCGATGGAGGTCTTGCCGGTTCCGGGAGGGCCTACCAGACACAGAATGGGCGTGTCGCCCTTCTTGCTGAGCATACGGACCGCAAGGTACTCCAGGATGCGCTCCTTCACCTTCTCCAGGCCGTAGTGATCCTCCCGCAGGATCCGCTCGGCTTTCTCAAAATCTTTATTGTCTGTGCTCTTCCGGCTCCAGGGAATCTCCAGGGCCGTTTCAATATAATTGCGGTATACCGCGCTCTCCGACGAATTAGGCGCGCAGGCCTTATATCTGGCCAGCTCTTTGCGAAGCTTCTCCTTTACAGGGGCAGGCGCACGCAGATGGGAAACTTTTTCCTCCAGCTCATCCGCCTCACTCAGGACATCATCCCCAAGCTCTTCTCTGAGCTGTTTCATCTCCTCGCGGAGCACATACTCTCTCTGGTTCTTTTCCAGACGGACACGGACCTTCTGCTCGATCTCTTTGCGGAGGAGAATGGCCTCATATCCAAGGTTGAGCATCTTGCAGAGCTCCTCAAAGAAAACCTTGTAATCCCGGATTTCAAGCAGGGTCTGCTTATTTTCCCAGTCCGCCAGCATGTCAACTGCCGTATTGCCGGCCAGCTGTTCCAAAGTGGAAGATTCCTTCAGAATCCTGGCTACCGATGTATTAAACTTCACATCCACCCGGACATATTTGACAATGATCGCTCTGAGAGTGGACGTCATCGCCTCTTTTTCTTTTTTGTCCAGGCCTGAATCTGTATTATCTGTATATACAAGTGCATCACAAACCATAAATGGCCATTTCTGGAGCACTTCGTCTATCTTTGCCGCATAGAGTCCTTCTGCTATAAAGCTTACTCCGCGCTGGCTCCTCTGGACATTACTGATCCGTGCTATGGTGCCGACAGCGCATAAATCATCTTTATCCAGATCCTGAGCTGCCGGATTTCTATAGGCAATAAACAGAGCTGTCTCATTTTCCTGCATCGCCTTTTCCAGAGCGGAAACGGCCGCCTCATCCTCCAGTTCAATCCTTACTGTGGAATGAGGCAGGATCACGCTCATCAGGAGCGGGATTACAGGCACTCTGATATTCATTTCATTCATGCAAAGTCTCCCTTTCCGGGTTATGCTATCTCATTATGTCCGCTGATTCTTCTGCGCAAACCTGCTGCGTCGCTGCCGTCTGCGCCATGCTCGAGCAGGGGAGCTGCCGTGCCGGCCACTACATCCTTTGTGATGATGCAGCGGGTTACTGTCTCATCAGAGGGGATTGTGAACATGATATCCATCAGGATATCCTCTACAATCGCGCGAAGTCCTCTGGCACCGGTATTTCTGGCTGCAGAGAGTCTGGCGATCTCCCGGATCGCTTCTTCCTCAAATACCAGATCTACCCCGTCCATCTCAAAGAGTTTCTGGTACTGTTTGATGATGGCGCTCTTAGGCTCAGTCAGTACGCGGACCAGCATATCCACATCGAGCTGGTCGAGGGAAACGCTGACCGGCACACGGCCTACAAACTCCGGAATCAGACCGAACTTTACAAAGTCCTGCGGAAGTGCCTGACTCATCAGTTCGCCAATCCTCTTATCTGTCTCATCCACGCGGATATTAGCTCCAAAACCGATCGAATGGCCGCCGATTCTGGCGTCTACGATCTTTTCCAGGCCGTCAAATGCTCCGCCGCAGATGAAAAGGATATTGGTAGTGTCGATCTGGATCAGCTGCTGGTGGGGATGCTTTCTCCCGCCCTGAGGAGGCACGGAGGCCACAGTACCCTCCAGGATCTTGAGCAGAGCCTGCTGCACGCCTTCCCCGGATACGTCTCTGGTAATGGATACATTTTCCGATTTTTTAGAGATCTTGTCGATCTCATCGATATATACGATTCCTCTCTGGGCGCGCTCGATATCATAATCCGCCGCCTGGATCAGCTTCAGGAGAATGTTTTCCACATCCTCGCCGACATAACCTGCCTCTGTCAGAGAAGTCGCGTCAGCGATTGCGAAAGGCACGCCAAGGATTTTTGCCAGAGTCTGCGCGAGCAGAGTCTTGCCGGAGCCTGTCGGTCCGACCATGAGGATGTTGCTCTTCTGCAGTTCCACATCAGACTGCACATCAGACATAATTCTCTTATAATGGTTGTAAACAGCCACAGAAAGGGCCTTTTTCGCCTTCTCCTGGCCGATGACATATTCATCCAGAAAAGCCTTGAGCTCTATGGGCTTGATCAGATTGACATCCTGCTGGCCAAAGCTCAGCTCTTCCCTCATTTCCTCGTCGAGGATGGAATTGCAGACACCGACGCACTCATCGCAGATATAGACATTGGGGCCGGCCAGAAGCTTGTGGACCTGGGCCTTTGTCTTTCCGCAGAAGGAACATCTGGGTACCTGTTTTTTTTCGTCATTACGACTTGCCATACTATCTCTTCTCCCTGTTGTCTGTCATAATATGCAAAACATATGATCAGATTCTCTTTGCAACAACCTCATCGATGATGCCGTACGCTTTTGCCTCTTCTGAGGTCATATAGAAATCTCTTTCCACATCGCGCGCGATCTTTTCCAGCGGCTGATGGGTATTCTGCGCGAGCAGCTGGTTGAGTACTCCCTTGGTGTGCTCGATATTTCTGGCCAGGATCTCCATATCTGCCGCCTGTCCGTAGGTATATCCGGAAATAGACGGCTGGTGGATCATGATTTCAGAATGGGGCAGAGCAAATCTCTTTCCGGGAGCACCGCCTGCCAGAAGGAATGCGCCCATGCTGGCTGCAAGTCCCATGCAGATCGTGGAAACATCACACTTTACATACTGCATGGTATCATAGATGGCCAGACCTGCAGAGACAGAACCGCCAGGGCTGTTGATATAGAGCAAAATATCTTTGTCAGGTCCTTCTGACTCCAGGAAAAGAATCTGGGAAACGACCAGGCTGGCTGTTACATCTGTCACAGGCTCACCCAGAAAAATGATTCTCTCCTTAAGCAGGCGCGAATAAATGTCATAGGCCCGCTCGCCCATGCTTGACTTTTCAATGACTGTAGGCACTAAACTCATACTCATTCACTTCCTTAATAAGACGATACAAGGCCGACAGCCTGCGCTGCGCGCATGCCTGCCAGCCTGATGTATCGTAATTGTCATGAACATGGATGCGTTATGGAGCATCCTGTTTTTTACTGTTTGGATTATTCAGCATCCTCTGCCTTGGGAGCAACCTCTGCTGCAGCATCCGTTACAAAACGGAGTGCCTTCTGTGCAACATAATCTCCCTTCATGGCTGCCATGGAGTTATTATCAAAGAGCTCTTTGAGCTTATCAACCTGCATGTTGTTCTGCTCAGCGAGCTTCTCAAACTCTGCCTCCATCTCCTCATCTGTCATCTCAATGCCTTCAGCCTCAGCAATAGCCTGAAGAACGAGGCTTGTCTGAATATTCTTGAGGGCCGGATCCATAACAGGGCTCAGAGCATCCTCTCTGGACATGCCGGTGTACTGCATATACTGCTGCAGGCCGATACCCATCTGAGAAGTGTAGCGCTCTAAGAGCTCTTCTGCGGCAGACTCAACCATAACCTGAGGAATGTCCATCTCGGAATTCTCAATGATCATATCAACGAGCTTCTGCTGCTTAGCTTCCAGAGCTGCCTTCTCTTTTCTCTCGCGGATCTGCTTCTCCAGATCAGCCTTATACTCATCCAGTGTATCAAACTCAGAAACATCCTGAGCAAAATCATCATCGATCTCGGGAAGCTCTGTATGCTTTACTTCATGCACCTTTACCTGGAATACGGCAGCCTTGCCTGCAAGCTCCTCTGCGTGATACTCTTCAGGGAAAGTAACCTCAACCTTGACATCATCGCCTGCCTTGGCGCCAATCAGCTGATCCTCAAATCCTGGAATGAAAGCACCGGAGCCAAGCTTTAAGGAATGGTTCTCAGCGGAACCGCCCTCAAACTCCTCACCATCAACCGTGCCGACATAATCGATCACAACGGTGTCATCCTTCTCAGCGGGAGTCTCGATGGAGATCTCACGGCCATTCTGTTTCTGTACGCTGGCCAGCTCTGCATCAACATCCTCTGCTGTTACAGTAATCTCCTCAGCCTCTACCTCAAGACCCTTGTACTGGCCAAGAGTGACCTCGGGCTTGGTTGCCACTTCTGCTGTATAGATAAAATCCTCGCCCTTCTCAATCTTAACAAGATCAAAAGCCGGCATGGAAGTCACGGTAAGATCTTCCAGCTGCTCCAGAGCCTCGGGATAAGTCGTATTTACCAGCTCGTTGGCTGCATCCTCATAAAAAATCTCAGCGCCGTAAAGCTTCTCAGCAAGTTTCTGAGGAACCTTTCCCTTGCGGAAACCGGGGGCTGTGATATTCTTTCTCATTTTTACATAGGCATTTGTGATTGCCTGATCCAGACGGTCAGCACCAACGGTGATCGTCAGTTTTGCCATGTTATGCTCCAGTTTTTCAACACTTACCTGTACACTCATGATAGTAATATCCTCCTTAATCTATGGCAAAACAGGCGCACTGCGCCTGTCTATGCACAAACTCACACCATATAAGTATATTATAGGAAATTCCGCTTGTAAATACTTGTTCCGCGAATTTTTTAAATATTTCATAAAATATTAATTCAAAATCAGCCGTTCTGCGCCTGCGCCTGCCGGTTGTTGACGATAAACATCATCACCGACATGGTCAGTATGATGACATATCCGATCATGCTGATGAAGTCGGGAAGTTCTCCGAAAAAGACAGCGCTCCAGATAGCCGCGAAAAATACCAGGGAATAATCGTAGATAGATACTTCCCTTGCCGGCGCATAGGTGTAGGCCGCCGTGATGCCAAACTGTCCCCCGGCTGCGCCGGCGCCGGCCCCGAGTAAGATCAGAAACTGCGTCAGACTCATGGGCTGGAAGAAAAAGAGCATGTAGGGCAGGGATGCCAGGCAGGAAAAGACGGAAAAGAAAAAGACGATCATGGGGCCTCTTTCTCCCCGCAGTCCCAGATGGCGGACACAGGTATAAGCACCGCCGGCACTCATACCGCCGATGGCCCCGCAGACAGCCGGGAAAACAGCCGTAAAATCAAAAGTCGGCTTGATGATCAGAAGGCTGCCGAAAAATGCCGCGGCAATACTGAAAACCTGCAGAGGCGTCAGCTTCTCCTTCAGAAACAGGTAGGAAAAGAGCAGGGTAAAAAAGGGCGAAAGCTTATTGAGCATGGAGGCGTCCGGCAGTACCATATTGCTCAGTGCATAAAAGTTGCAGAAAATGCCGATTGTGCCCAGTGCAGACCGAAGCAGCAGAAAAGGAAGGTTTTTCTTCTGGAAAGAAAAACCTCCGCCGCTTCTTTTTAATATAACAAATGCGATCACTGCTGCCACGATATTCCGGAAAAAGCTTTTCTCGATCGGCGGCAGATCTCCCGCCAGCTTGACGCAAAGATTCATGATGGAAAAGCTGAAAGCAGAAAAAAGAATACAGAGGACTGCCTTATATTTCTGGTTCATTACATATCCTCTTTCCCGTGTCTGCTCAGCCAGGAATTGTGGTAGCGTCTGTCATAGGTAACTTCCTCTCCCATCCATTCCGGCGGGAGAAAAGCCCCGGCGCTTTCCAGATCCGGGAACTCGACCTCCGCGATCACAAGTCCCTCCCAGACCCCCTCAAAAACATCCAGCTCGGCTGTATATCTGTCAAGCGGTATCATATATCTTTTTTTGCTGATCACAGTGCCGTCTGCCTTGGCCAGCAGATGACGATAGGACGTTTCATCCAGAGGATGCTCATGCTCCTGGCGTGCCATCATTCCGCCGCCCTTATAAGTCAGCCAGAAGTTGTCATTATCCCTGCGCACCCGCACTACCGGACTGATACACAGATATCCCTGCTCAATCTTCCGGCAGGGATACTGCTCCAGATCAGCAGGCATCCGGGCGACGAGGAACTTTCTCTCGATCTCCACGAGGTAAGCCTCCTTTTATGCTCTTACAAATCTACTTTTCTCTTAGGATCATGGAATTCCGGGAGACGTTTTTCATAGGCTGCCACTGCCACTTCCTCAAAGGCCAGGGTCACATCTCCCGCTCCAGCAAGCCGCAGCAGGTATTTGGCAAAATACGGATTCATGATCAGGATAGGACCGGTCAGGTATGTTCCAAAGAAATTGCCCATCCGGATACCCTCCTGGTCAAAGGCCTTATTCAAGCCATAACCGCGGATCTTCCGGAAACAGTAACCTTCCGCCTTGTCAGCGTAGGTCTGCGTAAACTGGCTCTTAAAGCCAATGATTTCCATGTCCTTTCCTGTGTCGTCTGTCAGTGTCCCCAGAAACATGGAATTGTGGCGCTGCATCATGCGGCGGACAGCATATCCCTCATAAAGACCCAGACAGGGAATCCGGCTGCCGTCATCCTTTTCGATATAGGAACCAAATACTTCAAAGGCATTACCTGTAAAAAGCATGACTTTGCCGGCATCAATCAGCTGACGGAGCCTGTCTGTATAAGGACGAAGTCTGTCTATGACATACTCCTGCTCCTTCTCGGGCATGGCTCCCATATAGATCATATCCACATCTTCCGTCACAAAGCGCGGCGTCTCATTCAGGGAAGTATAGATAAACTCTGCCTGTCCCTGCAGGCTTTTCTCCAGGTATGTGACATTAAACCTGTCACCGTAGAGGTTGCAGGCTTCTGTGTAAAGTGCTTCGATTTTAATCATGCCTGCTTCCCTCCCCTGATGGCGTCTTTGACAGTCTGGCGGATCTTTTCATAATTTACCATCTGATGCATATCATAAATGATGTGCACGTCAATATCCTTGCTGAAATGCATCAGTTTCGGAATATCGCTGATGTTTTCTGTGCAGTGAATACGGTCTTCATCGATTCCCGCAAGAAGCATGCGGAGCAGATAATCCTTGGAACGCACACCGATAACTACAATATTTTCTATCAGAGGATCATTCAGGAATTCAAAATCCGTATCGTACATATAGGTCAGATTTTCCGATGCAATGACGTTGTAATCGGTATCCTCGATCATGAGAACGATTTCCTTGCGGTGAGGCAGATTTCTGACATAGTCAAATACCACGCTGACCGCCGGCGCGATCCAGCTCTTAGCCATGGTGGAAATGACCTGGATCCCGTTTACAACTTCGAATCTGTACCGGGAATCCACGATCCTGGTATCCGCAAGGGCATCGCAGATCTTGTCTGCAGAAACGCCGAAAGTTCGCAGGAAGGTAACGACCGTCAGCTCATTATAGATGTTAAAGATACTATCAGATACCATGGGATACTCTTCCCGCATTCCATTATGCTCAATGGTGACGAGACGGTTATCATAATCGATAGCGCTTACGTGGAAATCCGGTTCCGGAGATCGGAGTCCGCATTTTGGACAGTGCACTCTGCCGATCTGGTTATAGCGGACATAGTCATACTCCAGTGTTTCCTGACAGCGGGGACAGATTCTCATATCATTGAGAATATTAAAAGGCTCTGTCCGGTCTTCCGGCTGGCGGTCAATGGAGTAATAAATCCGCTTATTATCTTTCTTCAGGCGGCTGCTTAAGATATCATCCGCATTGAGGAAAAGGGTCGTGGTATCGGGCATGGCCTGCTCAATGATATCGTAGATAAAATGGGGATGAGCATTTCTCATGCAGGAATCCCGAAAGAGATTGGTGCAGATGGTATAGTCCGGTCTCACGTAAGGATAGATCCTGAGAGAGCTTCTCTCATCCACCTCCAGAACTGCCAGAGGATAACGGGGTTTATTGGACAGGCTGACGCCGTTCATCAGACAGGTCGCGATTCCGGAAGCGATATTGCCGCCCTCCCGGTTGGAAAGAACCTGATAGCCGCTCTTTTCCAGGACATCGACAATCATATTCGTTGTCGTTGTTTTTCCGTTTGTTCCTGTTACAGTCACAATTTGGGGAGGTCTGCCTATATACTTCAAAAAGTCCGGGCAGATCTTAAGAGCAACCTCTCCCGGAAGGTTGGTGCCGCCCCGGTGCATGACTTTTCCAAGCACCTTGCAGCCAATCACAGCTAATTTCCCTGCAAGCAGGGCGCAATAAAATCTAAACATAATAATCAACGCATCCTAATCATCAAGCGGCGGCAAAAAGCCGCGTTTTCAGGTTCAACGTGTATTGTAACACAAGCGTCAAGTTCTGTCGAGGGGAGGCTTGCCGGCTTTTGTCAGCGGGTTGTCGCTGGCTTGTCGCCGCTTTACGGTGGAATTTCTTAATTCTCTTCTTTCTTCCGTATTGTTCTGCTTTTTACGGAGGAAAAGCTTGCTTCTCCCTTTTTCCACCGTCCTGCCGCTCTGTTCGCAGCTTTTAGCTGCTCACTGTCGCGGCTTTCGCCAGATTACAGCCACCATCAAGCCATGCCGCCGGTCCGCAGGCATGCCGCAGTGCCTGCCAGAAGATTTGTTGTATGACAAAGCAGTGCATAGTTAGTTAATATCCCTTTTCCACTGCCTTCTCTTTAAATATTCTGCACCAAAAGCAGTTTTGTTAAGAGTTTTACTTTTTTCCACTGCCATAACACTAAGCATACTATTGTTAAAGCAGTTTTTTTAGATTAATTATAAATCCCCACTGCCTGTAAAGCAGTGATTTCAGAGCATTTATTCCCCTGCACTGCAATCTACAAACTTCTCAGTATACCAAGGCAGTGCTTTTTTAGTTAATTTCTCTTTTCCACTGCCAATGGTCTATATTTACTGCATAGTAAGCAGTGATTTTGAATAGATGTGCTGCTCTCCACTGCCTGCCCTGCTTATCTCATACGTCCGCGGCTTTGACCTTTCTTCAGTGCCGCATCGAGCCATGCCGCCGGTTCATAAAATGCTTTGCATTTTATTCACGGTCGCGGCTTTCGCCGTATGCTCATATAGAAAGACCCCCCTGCCTTCGTGCGAGCACGATGCAGGGGGGTCTTTTTATATGAGCGCATGGCTCGATGCTACGCGCCTATTCGATGATCTCGATTACTCGGCCTGATCCTACTGTGTGGCCACCCTCACGGATAGCGAATGTAAGACCCTGCTCCATAGCGATCGGGTGAAGAAGCTTAACTTCCATAACTACGTTGTCACCAGGCATGCACATGGGAACATCCTCAGGAAGGCTGATGGTTCCGGTGATGTCGGTTGTTCTGAAATAGAACTGCGGGCTGTAGTTGTTTACGAAAGGAGTGTGACGGCCGCCCTCTTCCTTCTTAAGAACGTAAACCTGAAGCTGCAAGAACCTGGCCTCTCTCGATCTCGTCTCTCTTAACACCACGAAGGAGTGCGCCAACATTGTCGCCGGCCTCAGCATAGTCAAGAGTCTTACGGAACATCTCAAGACCTGTGCAGACAACCTTTCTAACCTCTTCCTTAACACCAACGATCTCAACTTCGTTGTTGACATTGATAGTACCTCTCTCTACACGACCGGTAGCAACGGTACCACGACCGGTGATGGTGAATACGTCCTCGACGGGCATAAGGAAAGGCTTATCAACGTCACGCTGAGGATCCGGAATGTAGCTGTCAACAGCGTCCATAAGCTCCATGATCTTGTCGCCCCACTCGCTGTCGGGATCTTCAAGAGCCTTCAGAGCGGAACCCTGGATGATCGGGCATCCCTCGAACCCATACTCGTTAAGGATATCTTCGATATCCATCTCAACGAGCTCAAGAAGCTCAGGGTCGTCAACCATGTCGATCTTGTTCATGAATACTACGATGTAAGGAACACCTACCTGTCTGGAAAGAAGGATGTGCTCTCTTGTCTGAGCCATAACACCGTCAGTAGCAGCAACTACGAGGATAGCGCCGTCCATCTGAGCAGCACCGGTGATCATGTTCTTGATGTAGTCAGCATGTCCCGGGCAGTCAACGTGTGCGTAATGTCTCTTCTCAGTCTCATACTCAACGTGTGCGGTGGAGATTGTGATACCACGCTCTCTCTCTTCGGGAGCCTTATCGATATTCTCGAAATCAACAGCTGCGTTGCCGGCTACTCTCTTGGAGAGAACCTTTGTGATTGCTGCAGTAAGAGTTGTTTTGCCGTGGTCAACATGTCCGATGGTTCCGATGTTGCAATGCGGCTTAGTACGCTCGAATTTAGCTTTTGCCATTTTTCATTTCCTCCTTTTTAGGGCCCTCCCGGAAAGCCCAGGGGAGGGCTGAGTTTGTTTTAACTCGGCTAATACCGATTATATTGCATTTTACAGACAGAATCAAGTCTGTTCTTTTAAAAATTATACCAACTAAAAGACTCAGTCTTTCTTGTTGAGTACCTTGTCGGCGATGTTCTTGGGAGTAGGTTCATACTTCTCAAAGAACATGGAATAGTTGCCTCTTCCCTGTGTCTTGGAACGCAGGTCATTGGAGTAACCGAACATCTCTGCCAGAGGCACCATGGCCTTAACCATCTTGCCGCCGCCGATGTCTTCCATACCCTGTACGCGTCCGCGTCTGGAGTTGAGGTCGCCGATGATGTCGCCCATGTATTCCTCAGGCATTGTTACCTCGACCTTCATGATAGGCTCAAGAAGAACGGGTTCTGCCTTGCGCATTGCTTCCTTAAATGCCATGGAACCGGCAATGTGGAAAGCCATCTCACTGGAGTCTACCTCATGGTAGGAACCGTCAAATACGGTAGCATGGATACCCAGTACCGGATATCCGCCGAGAATACCTGCCTTTGCAGCTTCCTCGATACCTGCGCCGACTGCCGGGATATACTCCTTGGGGATCGCGCCGCCAACAACAGTGGAATCGAACTTGAAGAGCTCGTCTCCGTTGGCATCCATAGGCTCAAAGTGTACCTTACAGTGGCCGTACTGGCCGCGGCCGCCGGACTGCTTCGCATACTTGCTGTCTACATCAACAGCCTTGGTAAAGCCTTCCTTATATGCTACATGAGGTGCTCCGACATTTGCCTCGACCTTGAACTCACGGAGCAGACGGTCGACGATGATCTCCAGATGGAGCTCGCCCATACCGGCGATGATCGTCTGGCCCGTTTCCTCGTCCGTGTAGGTCTTGAACGTGGGGTCCTCCTCGGCGAGCTTCATCAGCGCGACCGTCATCTTCTCCTGACCGGCTTTGGTCTTGGGCTCGATGGCGACGCGGATGACCGGCTCGGGGAACTCCATGCTCTCGAGCACGATGGGCGCCTTCTCGTCGCAGAGCGTGTCGCCCGTCGTGGTGTTCTTGAGGCCGACCGCCGCGGCGATATCGCCGGCGTAGACCGTCTCAATGTCCTCACGGTGGTTGGCGTGCATCTGCAGGATGCGGCCGATGCGCTCACGGTGACCCTTGGTGGCGTTGAGCACGGCAGAGCCGGTGTTCAGCGTGCCCGAGTAGACGCGGAAGAAGCCCAGACGGCCGACATAAGGGTCGGTCATGATCTTGAACGCGAGCGCCGCGAACGGGCCTTCGTCCTCGCTGTGACGCTCCTCTTCCTGCTCGGTCTTGGGGTTGATGCCCTTGATGGCAGGAATGTCGGTCGGGGCGGGCATATAGTCGACGATGGCGTCGAGCAGCTTCTGCACGCCCTTGTTGCGGTACGAGGTGCCGCAGACCACGGGGATCATCTCCACGGCGACGGTCGCCGCGCGGATCGCCTTGCGGATCTTGTCGGTGGGGATGTCCTTGCCTTCGAGATACATTTCCATGATCTCGTCGTCGAACATCGACACGGCGTCGAGGAGCTTCTCGCGATACTCCGTCGCCATGTCCATCATGTCCTCGGGGATGGGCTCCACACGCATGTCCTTGCCCATCTCATCGTAGTAGACGTCGGCGTTCATCTCGACGAGGTCGACGATGCCGCGGAAGTCCGCTTCCTTGCCGATGGGCAGCTGGATGGGAACGGCGTTGCACTTGAGACGCTCGTCGATCATGCGCAGCACGTTGAAGAAGTCGGCGCCCATGATGTCCATCTTGTTGACGTAGATCATGCGCGGAACATGATAGTGATCCGCCTGACGCCAGACCGTCTCGGACTGCGGCTCGACGCCGCCCTTGGCGCACAGCACCGTCACGCTGCCGTCGAGCACGCGCAGACTGCGCTCGACCTCAACGGTGAAGTCGACGTGGCCCGGGGTGTCGATGATGTTGATGCGGTGCTCCTTCCAGAAGCAGGTGGTCGCGGCGGACGTAAT
>CAMHFW010000006.1 GCA_946184675.1 uncultured Clostridia bacterium
ATGAAGCCCATGCACGACCGCAGCAACGGTCTGGGCGGCGGCTTCGCCGGCTACGGCATCTACCCGGACTACAAGGATTTCTATGCGCTGCATCTGTTTTTTGATTCCCGCAGTACCCGCAAGGACTGCGAAGCATTTTTAAAAGAATACTTTGAAATCGTGAAATCGGAAAATATCCCAACCCGCAAAATCCCGCAGATCACGGATGAACCCATCATCTGGCGATATTTCGTGGCTCCGCTCCAGTCCATGCTGGCCAGTATGCAGCTGGATGAAAAGGAATTTGTAGCCCGCGCTGTCATGCGCATCAACACCCGGATGAACGGGGCCTATGTCTTTTCCAGCGGCAAAAATATGGGGACCTTCAAAGCAGTAGGCTTCCCGGAAGACGTCGGCGTCTTCTACCGTCTGGAAGAATACGAGGGCTACTCCTGGACTGCCCACGGCCGTTATCCCACCAACACGCCCGGCTGGTGGGGCGGCGCCCACCCCTTCACCCTCCTGGACTACTCGGTCGTCCATAACGGGGAAATCTCTTCCTACGATGCCAACCGCCGCTTCATCGAAATGTTCGGCTACAAATGCACCCTGCAGACAGATACGGAAGTCATTACCTATATCATGGACTACCTGATCCGCAGGCAGGGTCTGACCCTGCAGGAGGCGGCAAATGTCGTTGCCGCTCCCTTCTGGACCACCATCGAAGGGGAAAAAGACCCGGATCTGCGCAAGAGACTGACCTTTTTGCGGACCGTTTTCCCCAGCCTTCTGGTCACTGGTCCCTTCTCCATCGTTCTTGGCTTTGACGGGGGCCTGATGGCTTTAAACGACCGCCTCAAGCTCCGCTCTATGGTAGTCGGTGAAAAGAACGACCTTGTCTATATCGCCAGCGAAGAAGCTGCTATCCGGACCATGGAGCCGGATGCCGAAAACATCTGGGCGCCGTCCGGCGGTGAACCCGTCATCGTACGCGTGAAAGAAGGTGCTTATTAATGGGAGTCAATTTTCTGTATCCGGAATTTGAAGTCATCCGAAACGAATCCCGCTGCATCGCCTGCCGTGTCTGTGAACGCCAGTGCGCCAATGAAGTGCATTTTTACAGCAGCGAGCGCGGCATCATGATGAGCGATGAATCCAAATGCGTCAACTGCCAGCGATGCGTTTCCCTCTGTCCCACCAGGGCCCTCAAAATTGTAAAATCAGACTGCCAGCTTCGTGAAAACGCCAACTGGTCCCATGACACGATCCGTGAGATCTACAAGCAGGCCTCCAGCGGCGGCGTCCTGCTCTCATCCATGGGCAATCCCAAGCCCCTTCCGGTTTACTGGGACAAAATCCTGATCAATGCCTCGCAGGTGACCAATCCGTCCATCGATCCCCTGCGCGAGCCCATGGAGACCCATGTCTCCCTTGGGAAAAAACCCGCGCAGATGGAAAGAGACCCGGAAGGCAATCTGGTATGCGACCTGCCGCCTCAGATCAGCCTGTCCATGCCGGTCATGTTTTCCGCCATGAGCTACGGATCCATCAGCTACAATGCCCATGCCTCCCTGGCCCGGGCAGCTTCCACGCTCGGCATCCTCTACAATACCGGTGAAGGCGGCCTGCATGATGATTTTTACCAGTACGGCCCCAATACCATCGTCCAGGTAGCCAGCGGCCGCTTCGGCGTCCACGAGGATTATCTGGAGGCCGGCGCAGCCATCGAGATCAAGATGGGCCAAGGCGCAAAGCCCGGCATCGGAGGCCACCTTCCCGGTGCCAAAATCGTCGGCGACGTTTCCCGCACCCGTATGATCCCGGAGGGGTCCGATGCCATTTCACCGGCTCCCCACCACGACATCTATTCCATCGAAGACCTGCGCCAGCTGGTATTTTCCTTAAAGGAAGCTACCGAATATCAGAAGCCGGTCATCGTCAAGGTCGCGGCTGTCCATAATATCGCCGCCATCGCCAGCGGCATCGCGCGAAGCGGGGCGGACATCATCGCCATCGACGGCTTCCGCGGCGGCACAGGCGCAGCGCCGACCAGGATCCGCGACAACGTGGGCATCCCCATCGAACTGGCCCTGGCTTCTGTCGACCAGAGGCTGCGCGATGAAGGCATCCGCAACAATGTCTCTCTGGTCGTCGGCGGTTCCATCCGCAGCGCCGCAGACGTAGTCAAGGCAGTCGCCCTGGGCGCAGACGCCTGCTACATCGCCACTGCCGCCCTGCTGGCCCTGGGCTGCCACCTCTGCCGTACCTGCCAGACCGGCAAATGCAACTGGGGCATTGCCACCCAGCGGCCCGATCTGGTCAAGCGTCTCAACCCGGACCTGGGCAGTGAGCGCCTGATCAACCTGATGACTGCCTGGAGGCATGAGATCATGGAACTTATGGGCGGTATGGGAATCAACTCCATTGAAGCCCTGCGCGGCAACCGGCTCATGCTCCGCGGCGTGGGCCTGACAGAAAAAGAACTGCAGATTCTCGGAATCTCGCATGCGGGGGAATAAATCTATGAAACGAGTTTTTGTAAATGAAGAATGGTGCCTTGGCTGCCATCTCTGTGAATACAACTGCGCATTCGCCAATTCGGGCCTGTCTGACATGGCCCTGGCCCTGAAGGGAAAACCGATTTTCCCCCGCATCCACGTGGAGGAAGGCGAAAAAATATCCTATGCCGTCTCCTGCCGTCACTGCGAAGACCCCATCTGCGTCAGGTGCTGCATTGCCGGTGCCCTTCACAAGGAGGACGGAGTCATCTGCGTCGACCAGAATAAATGTGTCGGCTGTCTGACCTGCGTACTTGTCTGTCCCTATGGCGCGCTGGCTCCGAATGAAGATGGTATCATGCAGAAATGTGAGCTCTGCCTGCAGAATGCCTGCGGTGAGCCTGCCTGTGCGGCGGGCTGTCCCAACAATGCGATTGTATACGAAGAGAGGGGGGCTGCGGAATGAAGAAATACATCATCATCGGCAACGGAGTCGCTGCCGCCGGGTGCATTGAAGGCATCCGGAGTGTGGACCGGACCGGGGAAATCACTGTAATCTCCGAAGAGAATCACCCCGTATACTGCCGTCCTCTGATTTCCTATTATCTGGAGGGAAAAACCGATCCGCAGCGCATGCTGTACCGAAGCCCGGACTTTTATGAGAAAAACGGCTGCCAGGTGCTCTATGGGGAAAGGGCTGTCCGCCTATGCAAGGAAAGCAAACAAGTGGAACTTGCAGACGGAAGTCTGCATCCCTATGATGCGCTCTGCATTGCGGCGGGTTCCACTCCCTTTGTCCCGCCCTTTGCAGGGCTTGAAACCGTCAGCCGGAAGTACTCCTTCATGACTCTGGACAACGCACTTGCTCTGGAAAAGGGAATCACACCAGAGAGCCGGGTCCTGATCGTCGGTGCAGGCCTGATCGGCCTCAAATGCGCGGAAGGCATCTGCGGGCGTGTGGCTTCTGTCACCGTCTGCGACCTGGCCGGCCGCGTCCTTTCCAGTATCTTAGACGATGAGTGCGCCGCCCTGATGCAGCGGCATCTGGAGCAAAAAGGAATGGAATTTGCTCTGGGGGACAGCGCTGCCCGCTTTGAAGACGGCCGCGCCTATATGCAGAGCGGACGGATTATCGACTTTGACGTCCTGGTCCTGGCCGTAGGTGTACGTCCTAATATTTCACTGATCAAGGAAGCCGGCGGCGATACCGGCCGCGGCATTGTCATTGATTCCTGCATGCGCACTTCCCTGCCCGATATCTACGCGGCAGGCGACTGCGCGGAAGGAATGGACGCCTCTTCCGGCCAGCAGCGTGTCCTGGCCATCTGGCCGAACGCCTATATGCAGGGATATACAGCCGGACAGAACATGGCAGGCTCCCATGCTGCATTCGACAAGGCCATTCCCATGAACTCCATCGGCTTTTTCGGCCTGCACGCCATGACTGCCGGCAGCTATGAAGGCGACATGTATGAAGAAAAGACAGAAACTTCTATCAAAAGACTATTCACCAAAGATGATCTGCTAAAGGGCTTTATTCTGATTGGCTGCAAAGAGCGGGCCGGCATCTACACGTCCATGATCCGTGAGAAAACACCGGTTTCCTCCGTCAATTTTGAGCTTCTGAAAAAAACCGCTTCGACAACGGCTTTTTCCCCTGATATCCGCAGAAAAAAATTTGGAGGTGTGGTATAATATGTTGATTCATTCAGATAATCTTGATCATAAGGCCTTAAATGAAGCTATCCGCAATGCACCGGATATCTGCAGGATCGACGGCTGCTGCGGCCAGCGTTTTATCGCTGCCGGTATGTCCGGCAAGGACATCACGATTGAAGGGATTCCTGGCAACGCACTTGGCGCCTACCTTGGCAGCAGCACCATCACCGTACTCGGAAATGCCCAGGATGCGGTCGGCGATACCATGAACGCCGGCAGCATCATCGTTCACGGCAATATCGGGGATGCGGCAGGCTACGCCATGCGCGGCGGCAGAATCTATGTCAGAGGCAACGCCGGATACCGGGCAGGTATCCATATGAAAGCTTACAAGGAAAAGGTTCCTGTCATGGTCATCGGCGGCAAAGCAGGCAGCTTTCTGGGTGAGTACCAGGCCGGCGGCATTATAGTCGTACTGAACCTGGATACGCCGCAGGATAAATGCGTCGGCTTTTATCCCTGCACCGGCATGCACGGCGGCAAAATGTTTCTGCGTTCTGCATGCGAGGATGTCAGTTTTCCGGCTCAGGTCACCGCGCGGCTCGCTCACGCTGAGGATCTGTCTCAGATCCGCCCCCATATCGAAGATTACTGCAGCCTTTTCGGACTGGATCCGGAAGAAGTGCTTGCAGGCCATTTTACTGTAGTTACCCCCGACAGCAAGAACCCTTACAGACAGATGTATGTGCCCAATTGAGACAGTAAATAAAGGAGTATCACCATGAAATATACAAAGGAAGAGGTTATTCAGTACGCCCGGGAAGAAGATGTCAAATTCATCCGTCTGGCCTTCTGCGACGTATTCGGCAGGCAGAAAAATATTTCCATCATGCCGGATGAGCTGGAGCGCGCTTTCAAATACGGCATCGCCTTTGATGCTTCCGCGATCGCGGGATTTGGCGATGAAGTCAAAAGTGACCTCTTCCTGCATCCGGAAGCGGACACCCTTATGCCCCTTCCCTGGAGGCCTGAGCACGGCAGAGTGGTCCAGATGTTCTCCTCCATCACCTATCCGGACGGCAGCCCGGCCCGCTGTGATACTCGGAATCTGTTAAAAAAAGCGGTTCTTGATGCGGAAAAAGCTGGCTTTTCCTTTACCTTCGGCACAGAGCAGGAATTTTACCTCTTCCGTCTGGACGAACAGGGCAATCCGACGGATATTCCCTGCGACCAGGCAGGCTACATGGATATCGCTCCCGAAGACCGGGGAGAAAATGTTCGCCGCGAGATCTGCCTGACCCTGGAGCAGATGGGCATTCTGCCGGAGAGCTCCCATCATGAAGAGGGCCCCGGCCAGAATGAAATCGATTTCCGCTATGCCGCCCCCCTGACCGCCGCCGACCAGGCCATGACCTTCCAGCGGGTCGTCAGGACAGTCGCCGGCAGAAACGGCCTGCATGCTGATTTTTCTCCCAAACCGCTCGCTGATGCCCCCGGAAATGGATTTCATATCAATATTTCTCTCCAGCCTTTCCCGGATGAAAAGGTCTTTAACAGCATGATTGCCGGAATTCTGAAAAATGTGAAAGATATGACCGTGTTTCTGAATCATTCTGCAGACTCTTATAAACGTCTGGGAAGCCATAAGGCTCCCCGCTATATCTCCTGGTCCGCCCAGAACCGGTCTCAGCTGATCCGTATACCCGCGGCATTCGGTCAGTACAGGCGCGCAGAGCTCCGGTCCCCGGATCCCAGCGCCAACCCCTACCTGGCATTTACGCTGATGATCTACGCCGGGCTGGACGGAATCACAAATCACCTGCCTCTGCAGCCTGCAGCAGATCTGAACCTTTACAAGGCAAGTCCGGACGTTTTATCCTCTTTTGAGCATCTTCCGGCTTCCTGCACCGAGGCCTGCCGTCTGGCATCCAGAAGCGATTTTATCAAAGCCCACATTCCCGCGGAAATCATCGCATCCTATTGCCACAAATGATCCTGCCAGCAACCGTGCCGGCATAGCATAAAAGGCCGGCACGCTGCATCCATCTGGCGTAAACCCCCGTCCTGCCATGAGAAAGGAATCCCCGCATGAGTCTGAAAGAGCGTGTTTACAGTGTTCTCGTTGTATCTGCAGCGAAAGAGCTGAATACGGCCCTTCTCACCCTTTTGCCGGGTTCTCACTATTCTCCCGTCAAAACGGTCACCAGCGTCAGCGCCGGCCGGCGAGCCTGGAGTGAACGCAGCTATGATTACGTACTGATCAACTCCCCCCTGCCAGATGACACAGGCGTCCGCTTCGCGATCGACCTGAGCAGCAGCCAGGGCACAGTCGTCCTTCTATTCGTCAAAGCCGAAATACATGATGACATTCTCGGCAAAGTCGTAGAACACGGCGTCTTCACCCTCTCCAAACCCCTGTCACGATCTGTCCTGACCACCGCCTTGAACTGGATGGCCAGCGCCAGAGAACGCCTGCGCAAATCCGAAAAAAAGGCTCTCTCCTTCGAAGAAAAGATGGAAGAAATCCGCATCGTCAACCGGGCCAAATGGCTCCTGATCTCCGAGCTGAAAATGGAAGAGCCCCAGGCCCACCGCTACATCGAAAAACAGGCCATGGACCGCTGCATCTCCAAAAAAGAAGCCGCACAGGAAATCCTGAAGATTTATTCGTAGGGGAGGGAGACAGGGGACGGTTCTCTGTCTCCCTCCTTTCGCATACAAAAACAGCCGGAAAATCAGTTTTTTTGCTGATTTTCCGGTTGTTTTTGCGTCAATACCTCCCGGGGACAGGGAGACAGAGAACCGTCCCCTGTCTCCCTATCGCATAAAGCGCAGTGTCTTGACTGCCTTTTCCAGGGCTTCCTGTACGTCGTCATAGCTTTCAACCCCTGCAAAGGCCTGTGTACGATAATAAATACCTCTGCCTTCACGCTTCTCTACATAAAAACTGCTGTCCACGGTCCGACCGGCCGCATCCACATAGCTGAATGTGTAGCCTGTCAGCTGATGGTCTCCGATCGTCAGTTCATCTTTTTGGGGAGGCTGGGCCATGTTGTTCAGGTATTGCTGCGTCTCACTCAGTATGCCGTCATCAATGATCTGGTCTACCGGCGGCATGCTGTCTGCGGGAACGACTGTTATAGAAAGGTTGACCAGAGAATCTTCACCTTCAACCGTCAGGTCTGCGGCTCCTACGTCTGTCAGCTCTACCGTATTCACTTCATCATAGACAAAAGTAAACCGCATATCCTCGCTGGTAAAGAGAGCTTCTCCGTCCTCTAAAGCCTGTTCCGGCGCCTGTGTCTCTTTAGCCTTCTCTGTTTCTGCCTCCGTAACAGACTCTGTTTCTGTTTCTGTCGGTGCCTCTGTCTCTGTCATCGCCTCCGTCGTCGGTGCCTGCGTCTCTGTCGCCTTTTCGGTCTCTGTTTCAATCTCTATCTGCGACTCTGTTACAGCTTCTGTTTCCTTCTTACTGCTGCCGCAGGCTGCTGCCAGACACAGACAAAGACCTGCTGCCATAAGGGTCATCATTTGTTTCTTCATACTTTTATATGCTCCTTTCCAGAAGATAACAAAAAAATTATTTTCAATATCTCTTTCTTGTCTGATTCTCAAAAGGAGACAGAGAACCGTCCCCTGTCTCCCTCCTCTTATCTTTTCAAAGCCGCGCTCAGGGAGTGCGGTATGCCTCTCGGCCCGCGGACTGCGTATATGCCAAACTCTTCTTTTAGTCTCTCAAAAGTAAACTTGTCCGCCGGATATCTCTTTTGCAGGCGGATTTTCATCAGGGCTGTCATGGTCAGCTTCCGGTCACTGTACTGAAAAGGAATGTCCGTTTCCGTCACCTTGCATTTATACAGGATTGCGGATATGGGCGCCCCCACATACATAAAAACAGTGTCACCTTTTTTGATGCCTTTTCCCTGCTTCCAGCTGATCTCATCTGTCTGCTCAAAAGCGCCCGCAATATCATAATATCTGGGATTTGCCGGAATAATCCACTCCTTTGCCGGCCTGGCCTGCACCTTCTTTTTCGCCGACGCCGTAGCCAGATAGCTCATATCGATCAGGTCAAAGACTCTGCTCTCCGGCACACGGCCATTCAGCCAGACTGTAATCCAATGCTGCTTGTTCATATGATAAGCCGGCAGAATTCCTTCCTCCTGCATGATCATATCCCGAAAGATCATGTCATCCATCTTCAGGTTAATGATATCAACAAGCTCTTCCTCCGGCAAACCAATCTTGTCCCCCTGCACCTGCATGACAAGGGCAAACCATTTGCGGTTGTCACTATGCCGGAAGACCGCATCCACATCGTCCCCGCGCCAGGGAAATTCCGGTGAAATCTTATACTTCTTTTTGATATATTGAAAAACAATCTCTCGCATCATTCTCTTCGCTGCCTCTGTCATCCTCCAACCTGCTGTCTCCGCTGTGAAAGCAGCCAGGCTGTCACGTGCATGGCCTGCTGGAATCCGCCTGTCTGGATCAGGTCTTCGATTTCCTGCTCTGTATAGCGGGCAAAGGACAGCACCTCTGTCTCATCCAGATCCTGCTCCCCCACTTTCCGGCAGTTTTTGGCCGAAAACAGGTATGCATAGTTATCAGAAATGGTCGCATTTGATGGAATTGTGAGCAGATGCTCCCACTCATCCGACTCATAGCCGGTTTCTTCCAAAAGCTCCCGCCTGGCTGCAGCAAGGGCATTTTCCGCCGACAGATCCTGCCTGCCTCCATATTCCCTGCCGTCCACACGTTCGATCCCGCCTGCCGGAAACTCGGTTGTTACCTCCCGGATCCCCTGACGGAACTGGCGGACGCAGAGGTATTTCCCTTCTGTATCTGATGCAACAATTACCACATAATCCCGGCGGCTGTAGCTGTAAAATGGCTCAAACACCCGGCCATCCGGATAACGGTAAGCCGACTTTCTGAAATCAATCCACTGATCCTGAACGATATGTTCTGTATGCAGCTCCTCCCAGGCAAGGGGGGACAGGTGACGGTTCTCTGTCTCCTTTTTTCCGTTCATTCTTCATCCTCCTCCCCCAGCCCGTACCAGAGCAGCTCATTATATTTTGTATTATAATATTCTGATGTTTTCTTTTGCACCCAGCGCTCGCGGTCTTCCATGATCGCAAGCATCTCATCCGCAATCTCCTCAGCTGACTTCGGCCTGGCATGGTGCAGATATCCGATCATCCGGCTCATTGTTTTCTCCGTGCCAAGGTTTTGCGCAATGACCTCTCCAAACTCCTGAGGGTAGCCCATGCGGACAATCGTCTGCAGCAACTCGCGGTAAACCCGCATACGTTCATCCATAGAAAATCTCCGTATACACTCTTTTCCCGTCCTTCACTTCCGATTTCATCAGAGAAATCTTTTTCACCATCATCTCACCCTTCGGAGCGGGAACAGATTTCCAGCTGCCGTTCATCTTGCGGATTATGGTAATGTGAGGGACAAACTTCTTCTTATCATAGTCGATCCCGGCCGCATCCAGCGCGCCGCGCACATCTTTCACCGCAGCGCTCAGCCCCTGATTCCCTTTGAGGCCGACCCAGAGCAGGTCTCCAAAGGTTCCCATTTCAGACAAAGACAAGCGGAAAGGCTTAAGCTTCACCGTCTGCAGCGCTTCCTTCACTGCCGAGCTATCCTTCACCTCACCGATAAAAGCAAGTGTCAGGTGCAGATTCTGGGAAGGCACATAACTGCCCTTCACACCTGCCTTTTTCAGGCTGTGCAGGGTGCCGGTGACGGTCTTCTTCATCTCATCTGACAGCGTAATCGCAACAAATAAACGCATCGTTTTTTAATCCTCCCCGATCAAATGAACGGTCCGGTAGTCATGCCCGGTCGCCGGAAGGAACTTTTCAATCACATCTCTGGTCCGGAGCTTGAGGCTGCTCGTATTCACACAAGGATGACAGCCCAGGTATTCTCCCTCCAGCACATCCTCATCAATCAGAAGCTGTACCACATGCTCGTGATCATTCATCAGCCCCATAATGCTGACTGATCCCGGCTCGATATCCAGATACTGCAGCATGGCATCCGCGTCCGCAAAAGACAGGCGTGAAGACCCGATCTGGGCGGAAAGTTCTTTGGTCTTGAACTTCTTATCCCCCGGCATCATCAGAAGATAGAACTTCGTCTTCTGCCGGTTGCACAAAAACAGATTTTTACAGATCACCACGCCCAGCACCGCATCAATCTCATTGCACGCTTCCATCGTCATCGTTTTTTCATGATCCGTCCGCTTGTACGGAATCGAAAGCGAGTCCAGCAAATCGTAGGTCCGTGCTTCCCTCGGCAAACGTGACGCCGCGTCCTCCGGCCTTCCATCGTATAAAACAATCATCCAGTATCTCCTTGTCTCCTGAAACAGCAGGGATCTCAGTGCCCAGATCATCATGCCCATGAGCTAATCGTGATAACCGCATTTATGATGATATTTCTACAAAGCCCCTTTATCTACCATTATACCCCACAATAGATGGATGGCAATAAAAAAAGGGAGACAGGGAACCGTCCCCTGTCTCCGCTTTATCAGCTTTCTATTACATATTTCTGTTCAAAATCTGCATAGTCCTTCTTGAAATCTTCATCTGTCCTTCTGAAGATGCGCTGGTTTTCGTGAATGTTCATGGTATGATCCAGAGTGTCGAGGACACAGCCGGATATATTGGAGCAATGGTCGGCAACTCTCTCCAGGTTGGTCAGCAGATCTGACCAGACGAAACTGGTTTCGGGTGAGCAGTCTCCTTTCTGCAGACGGTAAAAATGAGTGGTACGCATCTGTTCCTTGAGCTTGTCGATCACCTGTTCCAAAGGCTCTGTCTTGCGCGCCGCCTCATAATCGTCTCCGGAAAATGCCAAATGGGCCAGGTCCAGTATCTCGTATATCGCGTCCCGGAGATTCTGCAGTTCCTGAACCGCAGCGTCTGTCAGATGCAATTCTTTCTGCTGTATCTCTTCCGCGGATTCCAGAATGTTGACTGCATGGTCCGCGATCCGCTCATAATCTCCGATCAGCTTCATGTATTCGGTCGCCTTGATACTCTCTTCATCCCCGTGATGCAGGGAGGCAAATTTAAGCAGGTAGGTGCCGATGATATCCTCCATATGGTCTGTCTCATTCTCCAGCTGACGGATCTGTTCCCCTTTTTCAGAATCATAGTTGAAAATGCACTCGATGCTCTCTTTCAATGCAGTAACCGCTGCTGTCGACATTTTTTCAAGCATCTGTCTGCACTGGTCCAGGGCGAGGGCCGGACTTTCCAGCAGACGCTCATCCAGCTCGCTGTCCTTCTCCGGTGTCTTTGCATCGGGGATCAGCTTGCAGACCAGCTTTTCGAGCCAATTACTGAAGGGGAAGAGCAAAGCAGTACTTGCGATACTGATTACGGAATGGAAAACCGCGATTCCCATCAGGCTGGCCGACTGGGAAAGAAGGGCCGGTGCCAGCACCGCTTTGATGATGGAAAAGACTGTCAGCCAGACCGCGCCGCCTATGATATTAAAGCTCAAATGCACCAGAGCCGCCCTGCGGGCATTGATATTAGTTCCCACAGAAGAAAGCATGGCTGTGATACAGGTACCGATATGCTGTCCGATCAGAATCGGCACAGCCGCCCCGTAAGTAACTGCTCCTGTCGAGGCCAGCGCCTGCAAAATACCGACGGAGGCCGAACTGGACTGAATGATGGCGGTCAGGACTGCACCTGCCAGCACACCCAGTACAGGGTTGGTAAATGCGATAAAAAGCTGCTGGAACTGAGGTACATCACGCAGGCCCGAAACAGAAGCAGACATGGTCTGCATGCCGAACATCAGGGTCGCAAAGCCCAGCAAAATCATACCGGTATCTTTTCTCTTGCTGTTTTTGGACATCATGTAAAAGATGATACCGATCAGGGCAAGAATGGGAGTGAAGGAAGAGGGCTTGAGCAGGCTGACCAGGAAATTTTCACTCTCAATTCCCGCCAGACTCAGAATCCAGGCCGTCACAGTCGTTCCGATATTGGCACCCATGATCACATTGATCGACTGGGTCAGCGTCATCAGTCCGGAATTGACAAAGCCAACAACCATAACCGTCGTCGCGGAAGAGCTCTGGATAACAGCCGTCACAAGAAGTCCCGTCAGAAGCCCGGCAAACTTATTCGTCGTCAGCTTCCCCAGCAGTGTTTTCAGGCCATTACCAGCCCTGCGCTCCAGCGCCTGCCCCATTACAGTCATACCAAAGAGGAAAAGGCAGAGCCCGCCGATCAGGTTCAATACATCAAATATGTCCATAACATACTCTCCATTTCATTTTTGTCATACATAGTCTGCTAAAATATCTTCTCAGCTACTTCTTACTATATCCGATGATTGTAAATCCCTCGAACAGGTTTATGTAAAATCATCGTTAAAAATGCATGGAGAATATTAAAAAAAGCGCACTTAAGGTTAAATCTCAGGGGGGAGACAGAGAACCGTCCCCTGTCTCCCTTTCGCTTAGTCTGCAACTGACTCACTGTTCACCGGAAAATCAAAATAGGTATCCGGGTAGGGCTCATCGGCCAATGTAAAATGCCACCATTCTGTTTCAAGCGGCTCAAAGCCGTGTGCTGTCATGGCATCCCGCAGGATCATTCTGTTTTCATATTGTTCCTCTGTAATCCCTGTATAATCCGGGTGGCTGAGTTCGCCAAAATAGTCAAATGTTCCGCCCATATCCACTTCTTTTTCTGTCCTCATGTCGAATAAGGTCAGATCGACCGTGCTTCCCCGGCTGTGACCGGAATAGGCTGCGATATATCCCTGCGAGAAAAGAACACTCTTGTCCAGTTCGGGATAGAAATAGTCCTTCATTCTGGTGTCTCCGGTATCCGCCGCCCAATTGGCGAAATGAGTGACCGCTGTCTGCGGCCGGTAAGCATCATAGATTTTTAACCTGTACCCCTGCTCTTCCAGGTCATCGCTTACCTCTTTTAAGGCCGAAGCCGCTTCTCTGGTCAGAAAGGCAACCGGTTCCTCATATCCGTTGATCCGCTCGCCGACAAAATTGTATGTCGAATAATAGCGAATCTCCAGAATGGCATCCGGAACCGCTTCACTCAGAAGAACAAAGTCTGACGAATCGTTAGAAATCGACTCTCCCCGGACAGGAGTCACCTGATATGTATAAACTTCCGAAATCTCCTTGTCATACCCTTCATAAAAACCTCTCGGCATTCCCAGAACGATCCGGGCGCCGCGATTGTGAAGAAGCAGAAAAGTCCCGTTTTCCTCATCAAACGTGAGTCCTTCTATTTCTCCAAGCATCGCCACATCATCAAATGTTCGCTCCAGCGTCACAATACAATTGCTTGCACCTTTTTCAATCTTTGTGCGATAGAGATGGTCGGGCTCACCCTCATCTGCTGTTCCGTCATCTGCTGTCAGATAAAAATACCCGTCATGGTATGCGATACCCTGAATCCACTGGGGCGGCATCTGCATATGGACTTTGCCCAGATATTTCCCGGTCTCCAGATCATAACTATAGAGATAGCGTCCGCTCTCCTCACCGACCCAGGAGCACATCCATACGGTCTTTGTATCCGGGTCCACCGCAATTCCGGAGCACTCCAGCTGCCCGCTTTCCTGCTCAAACGGGAATGTCCGCTTGAGCTCCAGAGTGTCCCCGTCATAGACCGCAATCTGAATATTTTTCCCGACGCCATCCATGAAATACTCTGCCCCGATATAGAGCTCATTATTGTATACATCTATATCCGCGATATGGTTCACTTCAATTTCATATCCGGCAAAAGGATCCTCATTCTCCGCAATCAGATTCCAGTCCTGATCGTATTTTGCCAGAGATGCGGAACCGCTCACCCAGTAAAATCCATTCTCACAGCAAACACCCTGTCTGCCTTTGACCTCCACCGTGTCCTGCAGAATATAAAACCCGGCCGGTGTCAACTGCGTAGCATCTGCCTCCGGCCTCGCCGCCGCAGAGAAAGAAGGCGCCGGTGCTGCCTGTTCTTCCTCTCCCGTCTGCCCCGCTTCCTTTTCCTGCTCCTTAGTATCTGATTCCGAATCCGCTGTTTCCGACACTGCAGCGGTCTCTGTCTGCTTCGAAGCTGTCTGCCCGCCGCAAGCGGAAACCAGCAGAGCGATCGCCAAAGCTGCACATATGCTGCATCTCCATTTTTTCATGCTATTTTCCTCCGTTGTATCTGCAAAACAAAAGGTTTTCTCGTCTCATTTTTCTGCATACCTACAGTATAATCAAAATTGTCGGACTATTCAATACAGGAAGAAAGAGGCCCAGAGGCCGCGACCGGCGAAACGGAAGATAAGCCGGCTTTCGCCGGTATTGAACTGATAAAAGAAACAGGCGAAAGAGAAGCAAAGCACTCTTTCGCCCGTAAACACACTATCACATTACAATTATTTCAGGTGAGGTCCTTAAGACCCCCCTCAGGCAATCGCCCTCTTTATCGCCTTTACCATAAACATGGGAGTGGAGGCAAAATTGATTTTCTCTTCTTCCGACCAGACCTCTTCCCAGATTGTTTCATTCACAGAGGCAAGTAAGCCATGCCGGGTCAGAACCTTCCGGTCCCAGGCCGGCCGCCTGATGGAAGAGAGAGGGATCCTGCGCGCGATTCCTTCCATGACATCAAAATTCTCCCCGATGTTGCGGTCCTCAATTCCGCACTCAGCGCTGTTGAAACGGTCCTCTTCATAGGCTTTCTGCGCTTCTTCGTCATACAGATAAGCATACCAGTTGGCGTCAAAATTGATGATGATTCCTTCCCTGCTCAGGACACGGCTCCATTCCACATAGGCCTTGCAGGGGTGAGGCAGATTCCAGGTCAGATTGCGGCTGACGATCACGTCAAAACTTTCGTCCTCAAAATCCAGCATCTCCGCATTCATCTCCATGAAACGGATTTTCTCTGCCAGAGGGCCGGCATTTTTCTTCGCTTCTTCAAGCATAGCCGGCGTCAGGTCCACGGCCGTCACGTCAAAGCCCAGTTCGCAGAGCAGAATAGCGAAAAATCCCGGTCCGGTGCCGACCTCAAGCACCCGGATTTCTTCCGGTGCACGGCCGGGGAAATGCCCCTTGATCTCCCTTGCCAGGCAGTTTCTCCATACGCAGTGCTGATTCGTTTCCAGCTCCTGTCTGTTCTCCTTCGAATAACTGGAAGCTCTTCCTGTCCAGTAAGTACGGTTTTCGTCAATGATTGTCTTCATATATTATTCCCTGCCAATACGCCTTTCTATTATTATTTCTCAATTTCCGAATCCACTATTTTTCGATGTCTAAATCGGCTGTCACCTGGTAAAAGTCTGTCGGATGGTATTCGTATCCGGTCACTCCCGCCTTGGAGATCATGCTCATTTTCAGGAAAGAGCAAAATACCCATGCATTGTCGTCTAAAATAAGCTGCTGCATCTGGACAGCCAGTTCGCTGCGCTTTTCGGGATCAAATTCCACGGCCATCTGCTGTGCCAGTTCTTCCATCTTGTCCGAATGGAAATGGCCCTTATTCTTGGAAGAGCTGTCCAGACAGAATGAGGTGAAGAAATACTCCGGATCGCCGATGCTGGCGTTAACATTGGCAGAAGCATACACATCCCAGGCGCTCATGTCTGTGATCACACTGTTATGATCTGCCGTATTGTTGATATCCACCTCAATACCGATATCCTTCAAAGTGGCCTGAGCTGACTCAGCCAGCAGAGGCAGCTCCTGGCGGCTGGGATAGGTCAGCCACTTGATTGTAAGCTTCCGGCCATCCTTTTCCCGGATTCCGTCACCGTCTGTATCCTTCCATCCGGCATCTTCCAGCTGCTGCCGGGCCCCGTCGGGATCATAGCCTTCTGTAGTCAGACTGCTTCCGCCAAAGGAAAAGCTATCCGGGAATGCACCGACAGCAACCTCTCCATTGCCTCCCAGAAGTGTCGAAACGAATCCCTCTTTATCGATTCCCATAGCAATAGCCTTGCGGACAGCAGGATCCGAAACAACAGGACTCTCATAATTCATCCAGCAGAAAAAGGCGCGTGAAGTCGCAATCTGAGAAAACTGATAGTTCTCATTCTGGAAAAGGGGATAGGCCTCATAAGCCATGCCGTAAGCCGCATCGATGTCGCCTGCCTTCAGGGCTGCGGAAAGGGTATCTCCGTCAGATATGGTACGAATGGTCAGCTCATCAATATGCGGCATGCCGCCCCAGTAATTCTCATTTTTCACCAGTGTCAGGTGATCGCCGCTGACGCATTCTGTCGCGATATAAGGCCCGGTTCCGGCTGTAATGCCGCCCTCAAAACCGGCATCTACATCAATGATGCATCCGTAAGGATCGCAGAGATAATTGAGCAGAGCAGGACGGGGCACACTTGTTTTCAAAGTCAGTGTCTGCCCTTCTGCCGTAATCTCCTCCAGCATCAGATCTCCCGGCGCCCGGTCATGCGTCTCGATCAGGTGCTCCAGGCACTGTTTCACTGCTTCCGCGTCCATGTCGCGTCCGCTGGAAAACTTTACTCCGTCACGCAGAGTAATCTTCCATGTATACTCATCTGTATTTTCCCATTCGGTGGCCAGCCAGGGGGTCAGTTCCATCTCATCCGAAAGCTTGAATAAAGTCTCTCCGATGCCGTAGCGGATGGTCGCCCAGCCGGCATAATCGTTATGAGGATTCACATCAGGTTCCGCATTTTCCGGATTAAAGGTGGTATCCCCGATGATCATGGTTTTCTTCTCCTGCTCAGAGGCTGCGCCGCTGCCGCTGCTGCCGCCGCAGCCGGTCAGCAAAGCTGCTGTAATACATATTGTCACAAAAAACGCTGCAATCTTTTTCATAATCTTTCCTTTCCGGGAAGACAGACTCCCGCCTTCCTCACAGCACACTGTCAATCAGTTTTCTGGTATAACCGCTCTGCGGATTCCGGATCAAGTCATCCGGTTTTCCTTCTTCCATGATTCTGCCTTTATACATCACCAGTGCCCTGTCGCAAAACTGCTGCACCAAGGCTATGTCATGACAGATAAAGAGAATCGCAAATCGGTTGCCGCGCTTCCTGCGCAATTCATTTAAAAGGTCGATGATTTCTTTTTGAATGGTCACATCCAGAGAGGAAGTCGCCTCATCGCAGATGAGAAGCTCCGGCTCTATCGCAAGAGCCCGGGCGATGGCCGCTCTCTGACACTGGCCCCCGCTGACTTCATGGGGATAACGGCCTGCGAAATCCGGAGTCAGGCCGCACTGGACCAGCATTTCGGCCGTCTTTTTCTCTGCTTCCGCCTTTGAAAATCCATTGTTTCGCAGGCTTTCGCCAATCCCGTCTCCCAATGTCCGCCGGGGATCAAAGGACTCTGCCGGCGTCTGAAATACCATCTGTACCTTGCGATAGATTCTTCTGAGATCTTTTCCTTTGACCCGGGTGATATTCTCGCCATCCAGGATAATCTCGCCTTCTGTTGCTTCCAGAAGGCGGGAAATCATATTGGCAGCTGTACTCTTGCCGCTGCCGCTCTCCCCAATGAATCCGAGGCATTCTCCCGGCATGATTTCAAAGCTGATATGGTCCACTGCCGTGAAATCCGGCTGTCCCTTTCGTGAAAACACTTTTGTGAGGCCTTCTGCCTTTAAGACCGGCTCTGTTCTTCCTGCAAATTCCGATTCTTCCATCCTGCTCACCTCACCAGTCCCGGCACCGCTGACATCAGCTTTTTCGTGTAATCCTCCCGCGGATCCTCAAGGATCTGCCTTGCGGATCCGTATTCCACCATTCGCCCGTCTTTCAAGACGAGCATCCTGTCCGCCATCACCCGGACCAGGCCGATATTGTGCGTGACCAGAACGATCGCCGTTCCAAACTCCCGGCGAATCATCAGCATCTGCTCTGCGACCTGCTTCTGCACAGATACATCCAAAGCAGAGGTCGGCTCATCCGCCAGCAGGACAGAAGGCCTGAGCAGCATAGCAGCAGCGATGCCGACTCTCTGCTGCATGCCCCCGGAAAGTTCGAAGGGATAGCTGTTTAAGATCCTCTGTCCGTCTTCAAAACCCAGTCGTTCAAACAAATCCAGCGCCTGGAATTGGAAGGACTTCCTGTCAGCCTGTTTATGTGCCTTCAAGCTCTCATAAAGCTGGGCGCCTACCGTCCGGATCGGGCTGAATGAGCTTCCGGCATTTTGAAAAACCATTCCAAGCTCCGGTCCGCAGAGAGGACGAAGCTCCTTGGCAGGCAGATCCGGCAGGTTTTTCCCTTTGTACCAGATATCCCCCCTGGTAACCAGACCCGCAGGTCCAAGCAGGCCCATAGCCGCACGGATCAGAGTCGATTTTCCTGATCCGCTCTCGCCGACGATTCCCAGGATTTCTCCCTCATCCACTGAAAAACTGACATCCCGGACGGCCGGGCGGCCATCGTAGCTGATTTCTACATGATCATACCGGAGTATTTCTGCCATACTTTGCCGCCCTCCTTTCAAAATACTGCAAACTTGTTCCGGAACTTTCCTCTGCAGCCCGCCCTTCTATCTCGACTTGGGATCCACATAATCCCGGACCGTATCGCCAAGCAGGTTGAAAACCATGACTGAGAGGAAAATAGCAAATCCCGGCGCAAGGGTAACCCAGGGCGCCGTCGTGATCAGACTTCTGGTGTCACTCATCATGCTTCCCCATTCTGCCGCCGGCGGTTTGGCGCCGAGTCCGAGGAAACTGAGTCCTGCCAGCTCCATCATCATGGTCCCGATATCCAGCATGGCCGTCACCAGAATGGGCCCGATGATATTCGGCAGGATATGATGAAACAGGATCTTTGCCGTCGAACTGCCGGCCAGTACGGCAGCCCGGATATAGGGCATTTCTTTCTGGGCCAGGGTCTGACTCCTGGCAATCCGGGCATATTTGGGCCAGGAAATCGCAGCCAGGGCGAGGATTGCATTGTGCAGGCCTCCGCCCAGCACGCCAGCGACAGCCATTGCAAATACCAGTCCCGGAAAGGCCAGAAACATGTCAGATATACGCATCAAAACAGTATCTGTCCATTTGCCTCCCTGCCAGCCGCAGAATACGCCAACCACCGTGCCGGTGACTGTCACCACTGCCACCAGCAGCAGTGTCGAATAAATGCTGGTCCTGCTGCCGATGATGACCCGGGACAGCATATCCCGCCCGTAGCGATCCGTTCCCAGCAGATGAGCCGCCGAAGGGGCAGCTTTGGCATTGGACAGGTCCTGAAGATAAGGATCGCAGGGCGTCAGATATGCCGAAAAAAGGGAACAAAGCAGCAGAATTCCTGCCAGAACAGCAAATACAATCAGCCGTGTCCGGACATGATTCTTTTTCCGTTTTTGTTTTCTGACCGTTACCTGACTCATTGCCTGCTCACCCCCAATCGGATCCGGGGATCCAGAGCATGATACAAGAGGTCCGTCACCAGATTGACCAGTACGTAAATAATGGCCATCCAGACCACATAGGCCTGAATCAGAGGATAATCACGCATGGTGATGGCATCTACAGCAAGCTTTCCGACACCGTCCCACATAAAAATGCTTTCGATGATGGCAGTCCCGCCCAGCAGGCTGCCGATGGACAGGGCCAGCAGAGTGATGATGGTCAGCATAGCCGCCCGGAGCACACTTTTTATAAGGATTGTACTGTCCTTTACGCCGCGAGCCCGTCCGCCGTCAACATACTCTTTGTTCAGTTCATCCAGGACAGCCGCCCTCACCTGTCTCATATATTTGGAAGACATGGAGATGGCCAGAGTCAACACCGGCATTGCAGCGCTTTTCAGGGAAGTCCCGGTGGAAATCACTGGCAGCCAGCCCAGGCGGATCGCCACAATCTGCATCAGCAGAAGTGCCACGAAAAATCCCGGCATGGAATTGCCGATGAAAGACAGAAAGCGAAGCAGATAGTCTGTGATCCTGTCGCGTTTTACCGCCGCCAGAATTCCCAGCGGAATGGAAATCACGATTGTCGCCAGAACCGACAGCCCCGTCAGTTCCAGTGTCGCGGGCAGTTTGGAGATAAAGGTCCGGAATACATCACGGCCGGAGATATAGCTGATTCCCATATCTCCGTGAAGCAGTCCGCCCAGCCAGGACAGATACTGCTGCAGAAAGGGCTTATCCAGTCCCAGCTCCGCTCTTCTGGCATCAATGATTTCCTGCGAAACCGCAGCCCCGGCATTGGTATAGAGTTCCTGCACGGCGTCGCTTCCGGCCAGCCGCATCAGGGCAAAGGACAGGAAAGTGATGCCGATCAGAACAGGGATCAGCTGCAAGAATCTGCGAAGCACGTACCTTCTCACAACATCTCCCCCTTTCCCTGCGCAGCCGTGCCGGCAAGTTCACCTTACATTAAATAAAAAAGCACGCACTTCTCCCGTCTGAGAGAAATGCATGCCTTCGTGACTTGCTCATTCTAATGTGTAATTTCTGAAATAATGCTGTGCTTCTGCACAGTGCCAAGGCGCTTCGATCGCCTGTAAATAAATTATATAGTATGCAAAAGAAGCCTGTCAAGAGAAACAGCCGGTTCCGGCTATGCGTTTTCGTTATCAGTTCATCAGCGCCATGATTCGCTCCACATCCGTGCTCCGGATGATCTGAGCCTTTTCCGGAAGCACGGCCGGATCCATTTCCCGGTCACTGACTACCACATCCGCATTTTCGGGAGAATCCACCACTTCCGTCGCCATCATGGCAAAAAGCTGCTGCAGATTCATGACCGATGTCATCCCGAAATATTTCTGCAGGAAATCAAGCCTGGACTCTCCGGCAACTATCACAGCACTCTTCCTGCTGGTGTTGAGCCAGATCAGCTCCATGCTTTCTAAATCAATGGCAAAGAGATAGGCAAAGGTGCTGTCACAGTTGATGGCAAAAGAAGTCTTCACAGTCCTGGGCTCAAAGACCTCTCCGGAACTCATTCGCTCCCGCATCATATACCCTGCCCTGCAGACGCAGCTGCTAAAAGGAAAGCCGCTGAATACATTGTTGCAAAGGACCAGATAACGGAGATCCGGATGTGTATTCTGAATCTTCTCTATATCCAGGTCAAAATACTCCGAACCGCCGTGATAGCCGGATGTCTGGTCTCCCGAATAGGTGATGGCATCGGACTGTTTCCCGGCCATGGTCCGCCAGGAAAACTCTGCCTGGCTGCCGTCTTCCCTGATTCCAATCACCGAAAGGTCGATGTCATCCACCTTTTCCCAGTAGGTAAAAGCCCGGATGATTTTCCCCTTCTCCAGCGGGATCCGGGAACCTCTGGGCAGAACGCCCCAGCCGCCGGAAGCAGCGGATTCCTGAATGGGCACGGCAATGCGGGCCATATCCGGATCGATATAGACCCTGCCCAGTCTTCCTGCAAAGACATTTTCCAGTTTTTCCCTGAGAAAAATCTGCAGCTGCGAAGTTATTTCCGGTGAAAACGCAGACTTTCTTCTGCTTTGCTCTTCGGCCGTCTCTGCGTGAGAGATGAGCATGTTGTGGCGGGTAAAGTTAAAAACTCTCCGCCCCCTGTCCTTTTCAGGAAATGCATATCCAAATAAAATCTGCAAAAGAACAATGCCATTTTTCGTGTCAATCTGGTCCAGGACAAAGCGGACCTCTTCCTCCGTCTGACAGCGGCTGAGAATGTGTACCAGACTGCGCAAAATCGCGCCGCTTCCCTTGCCCTCCTTGAGAACAGAGACTGCCCGGTGAATATTTCTGGCTTCCATAGCCCGCTCAAAATCCGAGTAGACGGAAAGATTCTCCTTTAATCTCATGACGGCCACAAAGAGCTTTGCCATACCATCCTCCGGCTGGTAATGAATATGATGCAAAAGCCCGTTCCAGACAGCCTTTTTCTCACAGCAGGTCCTGATGTCGCAGGAGCCCGCCCTGAAAAGTTCGTCAATCACAGCCGTAACAAACTTGCGGTCCTGATTCTTCAGATTCAGCTTCTTCACATTCTGATTGCCATAGCTGCGAAAGTTCAGTTCATCCACCAGTTTGGGCACATCCGACATGGTCAGAAACTTCGTATATTTCAGGTCGCGCAGATCCAAAAGCAGGCGGATCGCCGTATTTTTCGAAGCACAGTCCTCCACCTCAAAATCATACTCTTTCAAATATCCGGTCAGAAAAGCAAACGAATCTTCACTCAGTGGCCTGGTACTCTGCAGCAGATCCTGTGCATAGCCGGCAAGGCGGATCTCTGCCTCCGCCTCATCCACCACCACAAAATCCTTGACCCGTATCTCTTCCTGAAAAGCCGACCGCTCAATATACTCTTCCATCACAGAATGACCAGCCTCATCAAACATACCGAGACCATAAGTCTTCACATAATGCAAAATCTGGTCATACAGAAGCTGCTCCGGCAAAAGTTCACGAACCGACTCCGGAAACCCCCTGTAAAAAGGCTCCGGCACATTCTGCCCCAGCTGAGCCGCCGCAAAAGAAATCATCCCCTCCTGCAGCAGAGCCTCCCCGGCCGTAATCCGGATACCCAGCAGCCGGGCCAGAGCGCAGCGGATCTCAAAAACATTACCGCTCTTCTCCACCGCTTCACTCACCAGAATATTATGACGAAACAAATAAATCTTAAATAAGTCTTTCATACAATCCTCCAGGAGACAGGGGACGGTTCTCTGTCTCCCTCTCAAAATCCCTGCCATTCTTCTACGCAGCATACCCTCGTTTTTCCTGAAATAAAGAAACAGAGGACACTTCTGCCCTCTGCTTTCTTCATAGTAATCCATGAAATCATGACCCTGAATGTCCCACCGATCTAAAGAAGTAAGGATCATTAGCTATGGACCGGGGATCGCTCCCCTTGACTGTATGATAACACATCTTACATCATCTTGCTCGGAAAAAAAGTTGCGAAGGGGGAGACAGGGGACGGTTCTCTGTCTCCCTCTACTTTTTGACTTTTTAGGAAAAAGAATGAATTTTTCAAAATAATCTTGACATTTATTTTCACATGGATTATGATAAACAAAACCGTTGAAGAAGAGTAAGTAGATCTTTTCCCTGTATCTCCAGAGAGCTGCCGGCGGTGAGATGGCAGCGTTACATATCAGATTGAATGGACTTCTGAGGGCGAGCTGAAACGGATCTGTATCCTTTGATCCGGAGTATGTGAGACAGAGCCGGTCCTCTGTAAAAAAGACCCGCATATATTTAGTATGCATGAGTGGACATGCACGGCGCATGTCAAGCCGGGTGGCACCGCAGGATTTCCGATCCTGTCCCAGCAAAAAGCTTTGGGACAGGATCTTTTTGTTTTCTGTCCCGGCAGTTACAGCCAGCCTCAGGAGACAGTGGTTTGATCCCTGTCTTCACCAGAAGGTGACAGAGAACCGTCCCCTGTCCCCCCACCGAAAGGGAGACAGAGAACCGTCCCCTGTCTCCCAAAAAAGAAAGGAGACAAAAACAATGTCGAAAAACAAGGAAATCCCCTACAAGATTTATCTGGAAGAGAATGAGATGCCTACGTCCTGGTATAATGTCCGCGCGGATATGAAGAATAAGCCCGCGCCGCTGCTGAATCCCGGCACCCATCAGCCTATGACCGCCGAAGAGCTGGGCAGTGTTTTCTGCGAGGACCTGGTTGCCCAGGAGCTCAATGACACCGATCCCTACATCGAGATTCCGGAAGAGATTCGCAATTTCTACAAGATGTACCGTCCTTCTCCGCTGGTTCGAGCTTACTGTCTGGAAGAAAAGCTGCAGACACCGGCTAAGATCTATTATAAATTCGAAGGAAACAACACCAGTGGTTCCCATAAACTCAACTCCGCCATTGCTCAGGCTTATTATGCAAAGAAGCAGGGCCTGAAAGGCGTAACGACTGAGACCGGTGCCGGTCAGTGGGGTACTGCCCTCTCCATGGCCTGCTCCTACTTTGACCTGGACTGCAAGGTTTACATGGTAAAGGTCAGCTACGAGCAGAAGCCTTTCCGCCGCGAAGTTATGCGCACCTATGGTGCTTCGGTAGTCCCTTCTCCTTCTGACACTACAGAAGTCGGCCGCAAGATCCTGGCGGCTCATCCGGGTACAGGCGGCTCTCTGGGCTGCGCCATCTCCGAGGCAGTAGAAGTAGCCGTTACCAATCCCGGTTACCGCTATGTACTGGGCTCCGTACTCAACCAGGTACTCCTGCACCAGAGCGTAATCGGTCTTGAAACTAAGGCTGCCCTTGACAAGTACGGCATCAAAGCTGATATGATCATCGGCTGCGCCGGCGGCGGCTCCAACCTGGGCGGCCTCATCTCCCCGTTTGTAGGAGAAAAGCTTCGCGGAGAGGCTGACTATGAAATCATTGCCGTAGAGCCGGCATCCTGCCCCAGCTTCACCAGAGGCGTATATGCATACGATTTCTGCGATACCGGCATGATCTGCCCGCTGGCTAAAATGTATACCCTCGGCTCCGACTTCATCCCGGCTCCCAACCACGCCGGCGGTCTCCGTTACCACGGCATGAGTCCGGTACTCTCCCAGCTCTACGATGACGGCCTCATGACCGCCCGCAGCGTACCGCAGACTGCAGTCTTCGAAGCAGCTGAACAGTTCGCCCGCGTAGAGGGCATCCTGCCCGCTCCCGAGAGCAGCCACGCCATCCGCGTAGCCATCGACGAAGCCCTGAAATGCAAGGAAACCGGCGAGGAAAAGACCATCGTCTTCGGCCTCACCGGCACCGGTTACTTCGATCTGGTAGCTTATGAGAAATTCCACAACGGCCAGATGGACGACTACATCCCGACCGACGAAGAGCTTGCCAAGTTCCGCGCAAACCTTCCCAAGATGGACTAAATGTAAGCGATTAAACCAACCAATCTCATACATTTCATACAGGGGAGCGCCGGAAAACCGGCGATCCCCTAAAAAAAGGGGAGCAGCACGTTTCATGCTGCTCCCCATCTCTTTATCTGATTTCTCTTATCTCTTTTCCAGCAGTTCCTCGTAGAAACCGGCATCACATGTTTCCATGAATTTCATCATTTCATCAGCAATACGGTCCGGGCAATCGATCTCCATCAAGTGGCATTCGCCCTGCAGGATGATGCTTCTCGCGCCAAGGGTATTTTCCATCGCATAAATGTTGCTGTCATAATGATCACGGAAAATAGGATCCTTTGTGCCGAAACAGTAGCATACCGGCACAGTCATATGCCTGAGCGCCTCATCACAATCCTCTACACTGTCCCAAACCTTTTCTGCAGCGGAACCAAACTCCGGAACCGCGGGACTGTTCACGTTGGGGCCGATACTCTGCAGCTCCGCCATCTTCTTGGGCAGGCCCTGCTCCGGCTTTCTCATGGCAACGCTCATCATCTTCTGCGGACCCTCCGCCAACATTTCAAACCACAGATTGGAAACCTGCGGTTTCACATGCGGCGCCAGGAAAAAAGAACCAAAGCATTTCAGCATCTCCGGATGCTCCTTCACCAAGTACCAACCCGGAATCGTTCCATGGCATTTTCCAAAATAAGTGAATTTCTCAAGGCCCATTTTGCATGCAAAATCGTATACATCCTTGCCCCACTGCCTGGACCAGTTCACCTTTCCATCCGCCATCAGCTCATCACACGGGCCGTCAAATCTCATGATCACGCCGTACACATGATACTTTTTAGCAAGTTCCTCAATAACGGGCATGAATGTGTGGATATAAAAAGCACCGCACACAATGACTTCCTGATTCTGCTCGCCTCTCTCGCAGTAAGTAATCTCCGCACCATTATCCAGTACAATGGCTTTCGCTTCTCCCTGAATCTTATTCGCTTCCATATTAACTCCTTTCATCTCGACTTAATAATTACGATTTCACCGTTCTCTGATAAGTCAATGATATCAGACAAGGTTACAGTTATCATCGAGATAAAACTTGTTTAAATAAGAAGATTTCGAGGAGAATATTAGACAATAGTCTGAAATATATAGTATTTGCATTTCTTACTTCTGTGTCCTGTCGCTGCTCTCTGCCGGCGAATGCCACTTGTTCTTCTCTTTCGTCTGCTTGCGGTCACTGTGACTGGCCGGCGAAACCTTCTTGCTTTCCTCTTTCGTCTGCACACATGAGCTTCGCCGTACCGGCGAAAACCACTCGTCCTCATCTTTCGTCCGCTCCTTACCACTGTGCCTGGCGGACGATTCTCGCTCTGCAAGTCGCTTCGCGGGTACACTGCCACAGCAGCTGGCCGGCGAATGCCGCTTGTTCTTCTCTTTCGTCCGCTCCTTACCGCTTCGCTTTACCCGCGATAGCCACTCACTCTCCCCTGGCTGTACCAGCGAATCCCGCTCTTCAAATTCGACATTAATATGTCATTATTTACCGATTTCTCCCGACAAATGATAATTGTTTTTTCTGGTATTTTCAGCTATATTCTAATAATACTTTTGACATCTTTGTTTTTCATTTAAGGAGTTCCGTTATGACTGACTGTATTACTGAGAAAGAGCTAACTTTGTTAAAATCTTCTATGAACGCTGCCAGAAAGTCCCTGCTTGATAAGCCAGAAGGCTGCCTGCGAATTTGTCAGAAAAAGAATAGCTGCCAATATTATTATCGTTCTTCTCCCCACATGAGCAAAGGAACTTACCTTCGTAAGGACCAGATATCTCTTGTCATTGCACTTGCTCAGAAACGTTATGACCAGAAGTTTTTGGTCGCAGCATGTGATTTAGAAAAACTTATACAGAAATCCCAAGGATATAACGGAATTGATAAGCATACATTTTATCAAATTTTAGGCGGCGTTTATCAAAATCTGTCCCCTGCACGTCAGAAACTCGTCACGCCATACATTCTACCTGATAAACAATTCTTAGAGGCCTGGCTCAATCTCGAGTATGAAGGGAAACCTTCTTACAAAGAAAAAGCAGAAATAAAAACTGTTAATGGAGAATATGTACGCTCTAAAAGCGAAAAAATAATTGCCGATATGCTGTACAGCTTGCATATCCCATATAAATATGAATATCCTCTAAAGACAAAGACTTGGGGAATTGTTTATCCGGATTTTACACTGCTCGACCTGTGGACACGCACACTTGTTATCTTAGAGCATTTCGGCAGATTGGAAGATCCGAGCTATAGCCTATCTGCAATAAAGAAAATCGAAACCTATGATAAGGAAGGCTATCATCTTGGAGATAACTTTCTGTTTACAATGGAATCAGAGAATCATATCATTAACATAAAATATCTGGAGGACCAAATAAACCGAAGATTTCCACATGCTGCAGACTTTGTATTCTCCTAATCACGGACGATTTTTGTTTTTCATGTCGCTTCGCGGGTATATCGCTGCCGCGGCTGGCCGGCGAATGCCACTGCTCTCCACTTTCGTAGGTGTCCTGCTGCTTCGCCGTACCGGCGATAGCTACTTGATTTTCTATTTCGCAGGTATCTAAACGCTCAGCTCTGCCGGCGAAAGCCGCTTACTTTTCTCTTTCGTCCGCACACACGCGTTTCGCTATGCCAGCGAATGCCACTTGTTCTTCTCTTTCGTCCGCTCCCAACCACTGCGCCAGTCGGACGTTTTTTGCTTTGCAAGTCGCTTCGCGGGTATACCGCCGCTTCGCCGTACCGGCGATAGCCTCTTGCTCTCCTCTTTCGTCCGCTCCTAACTGCTTCGCCAGGCGGACGATTTTTGTTTTTCATGTCGCTTCGCGGGTATACCGCTGCTTCGCCGTACCGGCGATAGCCTCTTGCTCTCCTCTTTCGTCCGCTGCCTGCCCACCAATGGCGGCATACTCTCAAACAAGCACTCTCCTCTTTCCACTGATTCCTCCCCTCTGTCCAGTAAACAAAAAAGCAGCCCCTTCCAGAGCTGCTCTTTCTGCATCATATTCTTTTTATACAAACTTCACCGCGGTTCCGTAAGCCAGGACCTCGGCTGCTCCCTGCATGATTGAGGAAGTCGTGTAACGCAGCCCGATGATCGCATCTGCTCCCATCGCTTCTGCATCCTCTACCATACGCTTGGTTGCAAGCGCTCTGGCATTGCCCATCATCTCATTGTACTTGACAAGTTCGCCGCCTACCAGGCCTTTGAGGCCTGCGCCGATATCGCGGATGGCATTGACCGTCTGCACTGTGCTGCCCTTTACCAGGCCAAGTGTTTCCAGTTCCTTCCCGTTAATCTTATCAGTAGTTGCTAAGATCATCCTCTTCACCTCCGTCAATTTCCTTCATTCTCCTATAAAGTACATATACCATAGCAGCAGCAAGCACCGCCACAGGAATCGCCAGCAGTAAAGCTGCCAGATGCAGCTGGGACATAAAGAGCAGCAGAATCAGATAGATCAGCAAATAAGCCACAACAAAAACAGTAACCACAATAGGCCCAATCTTCTTTTTTCCGTGATCACTCATAACAGCACCTCCCAGCAAAACCTGTACACACTTCCGATTCCTTCTGCCTCTATCATATCTCAGATCACAGTCCTTCGCAAGAGGGAGACACGGTTCTCTGTCTCCCTTTTTCAAGTACTATTGGATGCAAAAACAGCCCCAAAATCAGCAAAAAAACTGATTTGGGGCTGTTTTTGTATGTGAAGAGGGGGAGACAGAGAACCGTCCCCTGTCTACTACAATGTATTTATGGTTGAGATA
>CAMHFW010000007.1 GCA_946184675.1 uncultured Clostridia bacterium
TGGCAGCACCGCATTGAATACAGGTTCCGGACTATTTAAGCCGTCAAATCTGATCCAGATCAATTTTATTCAGCCGGAAATAGATCTGTGTTGACTCACACAGGAGCTCTTCTTTTTCATTATAAATGAATGATTTTGTCCAGATCATGGTCCGGCCTGCCTTTTCCACACGGGCTTTACAGATGATTTTTCCGGAAGAAGGGCCCCTCCTCATATACTGGGTAGTCATATTAACGGTCGTTGTACGGTTGCCCATCGCAGCGGCGGCAAATCCTGCGGTGACATCACTCATCATAGACATGACGCCGCCGTGCAGCCATCCGTTTGAATTGAGATGCTGCGGGCCGACTTCCAGCTCCGTTTCGCAGCTTCCCTCCTGCAGATCGTTCAGGCTCAGTCCGACCAGACGGTTAAATCCCAGTCCTTCCACTCTTCCTTTAAAGTGGAGACGTAGTTTTTCCAGTTCTTTCTGATTCATAAAGCTCTTATTCTCCAGATATTTCCTTTGGTTTGAATTGCTCCAGAAGGAAAAATACAAAGGTGGTTTCGCTCAACACGGTATCTTTCTCGTCATAAACCTCTGCCCGAATCCACATCAGAGTCCGGCCTGCCTTGATCACATTCGTTCTGCAGAAGATCTTTCCGGAAGCGGGGCCTCTTCTCATAAACTCCGTTGTCATATTGACTGTCGTTACACGATACCCCATAGAAGATGCCGCGGTACCTGCCGTAGTATCACTCAGTGATGTGATTACGCCGCCGTGCAGCCATCCGTTGGGATTGAGATACTCCGGACCGACCTCCATTGCTGTCGTACATCTTCCCGGCTGTAAATCTATAACCTTGATGCCCAGCAGCTGATGATAGCCGGCTGACTCAACTCTGTGTATGATTTTTTCTCTCAGCTGTGCAAAAACCTCTTCATTCATTCTCGTCCACTCCTATTCTGTTATTGCTGCAAAAAATCTCTTTTCGGCTGATCATTTCTTCAATTCTGCCTATATAATCATTTACACTCTTAACATTCATCACACGTTCGATTCTGCTCGTTCCGTCCGGGCCGGGGAATACAAACTTGGAAGAAGCGCCTGCTCCAAGCGCCAGGATGGTCTGCTTCTCCTCCATGATCAGAATGTTATATACCCCCTCGGATCCTTCCCTGGCATATCCGACATTCTCAAGATTGCCGGCAATGTTTTTCTGCCTGTAAAGATAATAGGGGGAAAGTCCGATCTGCCATGCCCTCTCCCTGCTGATGGCAATCATCCGGTTTACTTCCTGCGCATCCGCAACAGGAAACTGCTCTCTGTTCTGATTCAGAAAAGCCGCCCGCTTCAAAGCGAGACAGTGGACCGTGATGCTATCGGGGGCCAGCCTGCATATGGCATCCATGGTCCGCTCCATATGGTCTGCCCGTTCCCCGGGAAGCCCGGCAATCAGATCCATATTGATATTGTCAAATCCCAGTTCTCTGGCCTGCGCAAAAGCCCGGATGACGTCATCTGTCGTATGCCGTCTCCCGATCAGATCCAGAGTCTCCTGGTTCATAGACTGGGGATTGATGGATATTCTCCGGATTCCGTGCTCTTTCAGCACCCGGAGCTTATCCGGCGTAATACTGTCCGGCCTGCCGGCCTCCACCGTCATTTCCAGTGAATCTGAAAAATCAAACGACTCTTCCAGGGCTGTCAGCAGGCGGTCCATCTGCGGGGCTGTCAGCGTCGTAGGCGTGCCGCCGCCCATATAAAAGGTAAGCGGTTTTCTCCCTGCCATCAGCGGCGCTCCTGCGCGGATCTCGCGGATCAGGGCATCCAGATACTCTTCTACCCTGCCTGCCCAGACAGCGAGCGGATACGATGAAAAGGAACAGTAGGCGCAGATTGACGGGCAAAAAGGAATCCCCACATAGAGACTGTATCCCTTCTCATAATCAATCCGGTCCAGAATGGCCTTTTCCCGTACCGCGATCCGGCTGCACAGATCAGCCTTCTCCTCTGACACCAGATAGTGTGAAACCAGCCAGTCCCGGGCCTGGTCCGGACTATTCCCCTTTTCCATGCTCTCCATCACGATCTTGGCCGGCCTTACGCCGGTCAGTGTCCCCCAGGGAAGACCATGGCCTGTAAATGCAGACAGGAGCTGATAGATGAGCGTCTTCAGGGTATCTTTTCTGTCCCGATAGCTGCCGGAAGGACTGACCGCTCTTCTTTCCATGCTTCTGCCGTCTGCATCTGTGATGATTGCCGTCAGGTCTGTTCCCGCAAAAAACACCTGCAGATGTCTGTCACAGCTGCCGGGACCTGTCTGAATCTTCTCCCCTGTAAAAAAAGCCATAAGAAGAGCCCTGATATCATTCTCGAATTCAGGGCTTTTGCTATCAAGAAATATCATTTGCTGCCTCCGCAGAATGGATTATATTCCTTTTCTCTTGCAATCCGGGTAGGTGTATTATGGCCCGGAAGGACATCGGTATCGTCCGGCAGCACGAAAAGCTTCTCTTTGATTCCCCGCACCAGCTGTGACATGCTTCCTCCCGGGAAATCGGTCCTCCCGATAGAGTAGTTGAACAAGGTGTCTCCGCTGAAAAGGATCTTCTCCGATGCTATATAATAGCAGCATCCCCCCGGAGTATGGCCCGGAGTGTGAATGACTTTGATCCTGAACCCTGCCAGCTCGATCTCCTGACCGTCTTTCAGGTATACATCGGCATTCATGGTATAAGCTTTGCCGAACATGGTACTTAAGTTATAGCGGGTACTGGTAAGCACAGCCTTCTCTGCCTCATGGGCGTAGGCCTTGATATGAAAGCGGTCCCGCAGGGCATCTACCGCGAGGATATGATCCACATGACCATGTGTCAGAAGAATGCCGACAGGCTGCAGTCCCTCTCTGATCACATACTGGATCAGGCGGTCGCCGGCATCCGCAGGGTCAACAATGATTGTCTCCTTTGTCTCCTTATTGACCGCAAAGTAGCAATTGGTCGCCGCCATTCCCAGGACAGCGCTTTTGATCTCCATTTTATCCATAATGCATCCTTTCCTGACGCATGGAGCGGTCTGATCAGCCGCTCATCCTCGAGATATCATATACGCAGTTCAGCGCCATCAGCCGGTTGATAATCTGGTCCAGTTCACCCTTTCCGGAAACATCAAAAGATACATTAATGGTCGCCCGGTTGTTTTTCCCGCAGCGGCTGGAAATGGCGGTCACATTAATATTTCTTTCTGAGAAGACCTGTGACACCTGGATCAGCACGCCGACTGCATTATCCACATAGATATTAAGCTCTGCTTCATAAAGTCCCCTGCCGGAGGTCTCTGTATCATCCTGCCACTCCGCGTCGATCAGACGGACCCGCTCCAGCTCTGTCAGATGCATCATATTGACACAATCTGTCCGGTGGATGGTCACGCCTCTGCCGCGTGTGATATAACCGATGATTTCATCGCCGGGCACCGGGTTGCAGCACTTTCCGAACCGGACTGCCACATCATCGATTCCTTTGACAATGATCCCGCTCTTGCTCTTTTTCGCATGGCGGTCCTCCTGCCCGGTTTTGGCCTTCTGGCTCTCCGTCCCGGCAGACTGGATCTCCCTGAGCACCTGGGCGTCGGTCTTTTCCTTCTCCAGCTTCTTGCGCTGCTCTTCTACCAGACGGTTGACGACTTGTCCCTCTTTGAGACCGCCGTGACCGATCGCCGCGCAAACAGCATCCCAATCACGGAAGCCATACTTGCGCATGACTTTTTCCGTAAACTCCGGTTTCAGCAGGTCAGGAAGTACGATCCCCTTAGACTTGCAGAACTTATTCAGCAGTTCTTTGCCTCGGGTGATGTTTTCCTCTTTGAACTCCGTCTTAAACCACTGATTGATCTTGGTCCTGGCCTGACTGCTGCGCACGATCTTGAGCCAGTCCCGGCTGGGTCCCTTGGAGTTGGCAGAGGTAATGACCTCCACCCGGTCACCGTTGCGGATCACGTAGTCAATATTGACCAGCTTGCCGTTGACCCTTGCTCCCACCATCTTGTTGCCGACCGCGGAGTGGATGCTATAGGCGAAGTCAATCGGGGTAGAGCCTGTCGGCAGACTTTTGACATCGCCGGCCGGCGTAAAGCAGTAGACACTGTCAGCAAAAAGGTTCAGGTCATCCTTGAGCAGGCTCATGAACTCTTTATTGTCCGTGTTATCCGTCTGCCATTCCAGAATCTGACGGAGCCAGGTCAGCTTGGCCTCTTCGCTGTCTTCTATATTCTTCGCATTGGGGTCCTCTTTATATTTCCAGTGAGCCGCGATACCGTACTCAGCGGTCCTGTGCATATCAAAGGTACGGATCTGTATTTCAAATGGCTGCCCGTTCGGCCCGATCAGGGTCGTATGCAGAGACTGGTACATGTTCTGCTTGGGCATGGCAATATAATCCTTAAAGCGCCCGGGAACCGGCTTGTACATCTCATGGATCAGGCCAAGCGCTGCATAACAGTCCCTGACTGTATCCACGATAATGCGGACCGCAAAGAGATCATAAACCTCATCCAGGGTCTTTTTCTGGTTGACCATCTTTTTATAGATGCTGAAAAGATGCTTCACACGGCCGTTTACCTGACAGTGGATGGAATTCTCCAGCATACAGACGGTAACCTTCTCAACCATATCGTCGATAAAAGTCTCCCGCTCCCGCAGCTTGACGTCGATCTGTTCAGACAGTTCCTTGTAGACCTCCGGCTCCAGATACTTCAGAGACAGGTCATCCAGCTCAACCTTGATCTTGGAAATACCAAGTCTCTGCGCGATCGGAGCATAGATATCCATGGTCTCACGGGCTTTCTCCCTCTGCTTCTCCGGCTTCATAAACTTAAGCGTCCGCATATTATGAAGGCGGTCGGCCAGCTTGATCAGGATTACGCGGATATCCTTGGCCATGGCCAGAAACATCTTTCGCAGATTTTCAGCCTGGATCTCGATCTTGTCCGAGGAATAACTCAGCTGACCCAGCTTGGTCACGCCGGCTACAATCAGGGCTACCTCCGAGTTGAACTCCCTGGTGATATCCTCCTCGCTCATCACCGTGTCCTCCACAACATCATGAAGAAGACCGCCGACGATCGATTCCTTATCCAGTTCCAGATCCGACAGGATCAGAGCAACGCAGAGAGGATGAATGATATAAGGCTCTCCGGACTTTCGCATCTGCCCTTCATGGGCCTTATAAGCGATCTGATATGCTTTTTCAATCATCCGAATATCGTCCGAAGGATGATAGGACTTCACCTTTTCGATCAGACGGGCATAGAGCTCCTCCGGTGTATCGAAATCGTGAGTCTCGATCACCTCCAGATTTTTCATTCTGAGCAGTTTCTTATCCCTTTGCATATCAAGATCATTCATGTCTTTCATCCCCTGACGCAGTTCCAATCAGTATTTGTCAAAATCATATCCCTGTCGGAATATATCTTACTTTCCTTCGTAAATAAGAGCAGACTCTACATCGTATCCCTTTAAGGCTTCTCTTCCGTTCAATCCGGCAAGCTCCAGCAGAAATACCAGCCTGACTACCTCGCCGCCGAGTCTCTCCACCAGACGGATCATAGCCTTGGCCGTGCCTCCGGTTGCCATCAGGTCATCGATGAGTACAACCTTCTGTCCGGGCTTTATGGCATCCTTGTGAATCTCGATCGTAGCAGTGCCATACTCCAGATCATAGGTCTCAGAAATGACTTCGCGGGGAAGTTTCCCCTTCTTGCGCACAGGCACGAAACTCTTATGCAGATTGTAAGCGATCGGTGTTCCGAAGATGAATCCTCTGGACTCTGCGCCGGCAATCACATCAAAATCAAGGCCTTCCAGTTTCGCCTGCATCTGGTCGATGGCAAGGCGCAATCCATCCGGATCCTGTATAACAGAAGTGATATCTCTGAAAATAATACCCTCTTCCGGGAAATCAGGAATACTTGTAACATACTCTTCCAGTTTTTTCATCTTACTTCAAAGCCTCCTTATGAACGGGTTAAATATTATTATATCTTATAGCAGAATGTTTGTAAACAAGCGGAAATGTAGGGATTGAAGCTAAAAGTTCGTTCTTTTTCAGCATTATCCATGAAAAGCTTCCCGGAATCTGCGGGACTCCTCCAGTCTGACCTGCCTGCCGGGCAGAAAGCGGTAATGCAGATAGGGGCCGGAGATTTCCAGCTCAATCAGCCCCAGCTCCTCAAATACCTCACAGCAAAGAAGAAGCTTGACAATGGCGCTGCGCGCGTCTGCGCCGCAATTATCGGCAAAGGATTCCAGTGAAATCCGGGCCTCTTCCGGCGTGCCCTGCCTGTTGGCGTTCTCCATCAGAAACATATAGGCTCTGGTACAGGCATCTCTGCCCGGTTTTCCCATTTTCAGGCAATAGTCTGCAAAATCTCTGCTGGTCAACCGAAGACGGAACAGTTCCAGAAGCCCGCGCAGCTCTTCCTCCATTCTCCCGTGAATATCCTCGATCATGATCTGCGGACTTTCCTCATCCCGGAAGACATTGATTTCCAGGTTTCCAACCAGCTCTGCCGGCGTACCCGGGACATAGTAATCGACAAAATCAGCCTTCCGGAAGCCGACTCCGGCCAGGACTGCCCTGTCATCTCTTACCGAAGCGCGCAGGGTCCCGCCGTCTTTTCCGATTCTGCGTATTTCCGTCAGAATCCCTTTTACCTGTACCAGCGGTCTGGGGCAGTCTTTTCCGAAAGGTTCCATGTCACCGATCCTGCGGATCAGGTCCAGTGTTACTTCAGAAGGCGAAAGATGCAGTTCCGGTTCCAGAGACGGCGTCAGCATCTGCGGTGTCATATGGTCAGCTGCCCAGGCATTGATACGATCCCGCAGGAGCGGTACATCCTCTGCCCGCAGGGTCATTCCTGCTGCTGCCTCATGTCCGCCGTATTTGATCAGCAGATCGCTGCAGGCAGTGAGCGCTTCATAGAGATTGAACCCGTCAATGCTCCTGGCCGAACCGGTCGCCAGCCCGTTCTCTACAGACAGAAGAATATTGGGCCGGTAATAGGAGTCCTTGATCCGGGAGGACACAATCCCGATCACACCGTGATGCCAGTTTTCCCCTTCCGCCACAATCACCAGGCTGCTGCGAAGCTCCAAAGAAGCATCGATCTTCTCCTGCACCTGACGCAGGATATACTGTTCAATCTCCTTTCTCTGCGAATTTTTCGCATTCATATCCGCTGCAAGGGCAGCTGCTTCATCCTCATCCCGGGTAGTCAGAAGGCGGACGCCCTCCGAAGCGCTTCCCAGCCTGCCGCAGGCATTGAGTCTTGGTCCTACGCCGAAGCCGATCATATCGCCGGTTATCTTTTTATCGCTATTCCAGCCTGAAATCTCCAGAAGTTTTCGAAGTCCGACATTCTGCGGATCCCGCAGCCGCCGGAACCCCTCTGCTGTAATCAGGCGGTTCTCATCCAGAAGCGGTACGATATCTGCTACGGTCCCGACCGCTGCAAGCTCTGTATACTGCATAGCTCTTTCCGGGCATCCCAGTCTGGCAGACAATGCCTGGACCAGCTTGAAGGCCGTACCGCAGCCTGCCAGGGCCCGGAATGGATAGGTCTCTCCGGGCTGTTTGATATCGATCACAGAGACGGCGTCCGGCAGGACTTCCGGGCATTCATGATGGTCCGTCACGATCACATCCAGGCCCAGCGAAGAAGCCAGTGCACACTGGGCAGCAGCTGAGATACCGGTATCCACAGTGATGATCAGGCCCGTTCCGTCCTGGGCAATCCTGCGGACAGCCTCATCATTCATTCCGTAGCCCTCTTTCATCCTGTCCGGGATATAATAAGCTGCATTTGCGCCGATACTTTCAAAGAAGAGCAGCAGAATACTTACGGAAGTCATTCCATCTACATCATAATCTCCGTAGACAGTGATTTTCTCATGATCCTCCAGAGCTCTGAGAATGCGGTCAACCGCCTCCGCCATTCCCTTCATCCGAAAAGGATCATACATCTCCTCTGCCGGAGAGGCGAGGAAACGGACTGCGTCTTCTTTTGTCTTGATTCCCCGTCCTGTCAGAAGACACGCGAAGGGAAGCGGGACATCCATTTCCCGTGCCAGCTGCTGTGCTGCCTCTTCATCGATTTCTCTTGTTTTCCACCTGGCGCTGATTGGGACCATATTTCCTCCTGCCTTATGAAAGAATATCTCCCGCAGGACTTCCCGCAGGAGATACTTTTATCTTACTATTACTTCTGATTACTTTTTGCGTCCTCTCATGATCGCCCAGAGGGTTGCCGTAATGCATACGGACGACCAGGTACCGCCGATGATACCTGCCATCATGGGAAGTACGAACTCACGTATGGACGATACGCCAAGGATAAAGAGCACCAGTACCATGATCAGTGTTGTCAGGGAAGTATTGATGCTTCGGGACAGAGTCTGGCTGATACTCTTGTTGGCAATCTCCATAGGGCTTGCCTTAGGCATCAGCTTCAGATTCTCACGAACACGGTCAAAGATGACGATGGTCGCATTGATCGAATATCCGACAATGGTCAGCATACACGCTATAAATGTTGTGCCTACAGGGATACGAAGCACCGCATAGATCATGAGCACGATCAGTACATCATGGATCAGGGCAATGACAGCGCTGGCACCAAATCTGAGATCGCGGAAACGGATCCAGATATAGATCAGAATACAGATGGTCGCAATAATGACAGATACAATCGCAGACCGTCTCATCTCACCGCTGACAGTACCGCTGATATTCTCCTCGGTAATTGCCTCATCCGAATTGATGCCGTATTCCTCGGAAAGAGCCTCACGCACATCACTTCTCTGCTCTGCATTCAGAATAGGAGTCTTGATTACGATCTCATTGCTTCCGGTTACATTCTGGAACTGTACATCCGAGGTCCCTGCATTTTCCTGGAAAATCTCCATAAGCTTCTGTTCATCAGCACCCGGAATATCCAGAGGTTCATTGAACATAACGGTCATAGCAGTACCGCCGGTGAAGTCCAGGCTGTAATTCAGGGCCCTGCTGCCGGATCCCGCATGGATACCCATGGAGATAAAACCGATCACGATCAGGATAATGGAAATCGAATAGGAAATCTTTTTGAAATTGAAATAATCTCTGACCTTGGTCTCCTTCATCCGGCCGTAATACTTGACATCCTTAAAGCCGATGCCGTAGAGTGCATAGACCAGAATACGGGTCACGATCAGTGCCGTGAACAGAGACAGCACAATACCCAGTGTCAGGGTAATCGCGAAACCACGGATGGTACCGGTACCCATCACATACAGGATGGCTGCTGCGATCAGGGTTGTGATATTACCGTCCAAAACGGCGGAAAGAGCCTTATTAAAACCGATCTTGATCGCTTCGCGCACGCCGTGCCCTGCGGAGATTTCCTCGCGGATACGTGTGAAGATAATGACATTGGCGTCAACCGCCATACCGATGGTCAGGATGATACCTGCCATACCGGGCAGGGTCAGTGTGATGTCCAGACCGTTCAGGAAGCACATCAGAGAAGCAACGTAAAGTGCCAGAGCAATCGCTGCTGCCAGGCCGGGGATCCAGTAAAGAACGATCATGAAGATCATCACGATGATCAGACCGATCAGACCTGCAAAGAGGCTGGTACGCACTGCATCGCTTCCCAGCTTGGCGCTGACTACCTTGGAACTGATCTCGGTAAGGCCGAGTTTGAGTTTACCGGCACGAATGGTTGTCGCAAGAGCATTGGCACTCTCATAAGTGAAATTACCCTCGATAACGCACTGGCCGTTGGAAATGGTCTGATTAACTCTGGGAGAACTGATAACTTCTCCGTCATAGATGATGTAGATGGGCTTGCCCACATTGCGGGCTGTCGCATCCGCAAAGGCCTTCGTGCCCTCATCGTCAAACATCAGAGATACGACATACTCCTGGTTGCCGTAACTATCCTGCTGCGTAGTTGCCTGCGCGCTCTGGATATGGTTGCCGTTGAGCACCTCAAAGTATCCTTCGAGAACCTCTTCTCCTTTCGCCTCATCACTGGCACCTTCGCAGAAGCTGATGGTACCGGGATTACCCAGTACAGAGAGAATCTCTTCAGCATTATAAACGCCCGGAATATCAACATTGATCCGGTTGATACCCTGCTGGTATACCTCTGCCTCCGTACTGTAGGCGGTAACTCTCTGCTGCAGCTTGTAAACGGTATCACTCATATCCTCAGCAGACGGATTCTCTTCATTTGCCTCATAAGTAATGTTGACACCGCCCGCCAGGTCAAGTCCCAGTTTGATATTTTTCGCCGTTCCGATATGATCCTCACCGTAACCGACTGCGGAAACATAAGTGCAGGCCAGAATCATCACGATGACCGCGATAAGAGAGACCCAGCTCCACTTTTTACTACGCATCTTCCTCTACTCCTTCTTCCGCTGCCTCAGCAGCTTTTATCATTATTGCACACTCCACGCGCTTACGCATCATCTCGCAGCCGACTTCGTAAGCATCTGTGATGGAATGATGAAAATTCCATGCATTTGCCGCACAGCCGCCGCTGCAGTAAAATCTTGCGAAGCAGTCACGGCACTTGGGCTTAGCATAGACATTACACAACTTAAACTCATCCCGGATGTCTGTACGGGTGATCCCGTCTCTGACATTGCCCATCAGGAACTCCTCCTGCCCGACAAACTGATGGCAGGGATACAGATCTCCCCAGGGCGTTACCGCCAGGTACTCCGTACCGGATCCGCAGCCAGACAGCCGCTTGTAAACGCAGGGGCCGCCTTCCAGATCAATCATGAAATGGAAGAAATTGAACCACTTTCCTGCTTTTCTGCGCTCTATGATTCCTTTGGCAAGTTTGTCATATTCCTCCAGGATCTGCGGAAGGTCCGCTTCCTGAATAGCATAGGGCTCCTCCGGCGGGGCAACCACCGGTTCCACAGAGATCTGCTCAAAGCCCTGATCGGCCAGCGAAAAGACATCTTCGGAAAAATCCAGGTTGTAATGGGTGAAGGTTCCCCTTACATAATAATTCATCTGTCCGCGGGAATCCGCAAACTTTTTGAACTTTGGCATCACAAGATCATAGCTTCCCCTGCCGTTTCGGAAGGGTCTCATCCGGTCATGTACCTCCTGCCGCCCGTCCGTACTGAGAACGACGTTGGACATCTCCCGGTTGCAAAATTCCATGATCTCGTCATTTAAAAGCACTCCGTTGGTCGTAAGGGTAAAACGGAAATGCTTATTATGCTCTTTTTCCAGGCTGCGTCCGTACTCCACAAGCCGGCGGACTGTATCCCAGTTCATCAGCGGCTCTCCGCCGAAAAAATCGACCTCGAGATTGACTCTGCTGCCGGAATTGGCTACCAGAAAATCCAGTGCCTGCCTGCCGGTCTCAAAGCTCATAAGCGCCCGCCTGCCGTGATACTCGCCTTCCTCCGCGAAGCAGTATCTGCAGGCAAGATTACAGTCGTGAGCAATATGGAGGCAGAGTGCCTTAACCACTGTATTTCTCTTCTTAAAATCAGTGACAATTTCCTGATAATTGTCTTCTGTAAATAATCTTTTTTCCCTGACCAGTTCTTCGATCTCAGAAAAAGCCTCCTCCAGCTCCTGATCGGAATATACGGAAGAAAGCTGCTCCCTGATCTCCTGTCTGCTGTGATCTTCATACAAGGCAATAACATCATAGACAACATCATCCACCACATGAATGGCTCCGCTGTTGATGTCCATGACAATGTTATATCCATTGTTTTTATACTGATGAATCACCGGGTCAACTCCTGTCTGTTTGTATATTTAACATGTAATAACACGAATAAGCAGCGATTCAGGCTTGTCCTAACCGCTGCTTGATCGTAAACTTACGTCCGGTGCCCGGACGCCATAGAAAGAAAAAGCCGATTACTTCTTCTGCTCACAGCTCTGGTTGCCAACTGTGCAGGAAGTCTTGCAGGCAGACTGGCAGGATGTCTGGCACTCGCCGCAGCCGCCCTTCTTCGCGCTCTGCTCCATGGATCTGGTGTTAAGAGACTTAATGTGTTTCATAATGGATCCTCCTTCTGCAATTTGCTTGAAGTATTATATCATACCAAGCCCTGTTTTCAAAGTATTTTTTATAAATAGGCCGTACAGATTACTCTGCCTTTTCTACGCTGACAATGGCTGTCTTCTGCATGGGGATACGGCAGTGTCTGTCGCTGCCGAACTCGACTACGACTACGTCGTCCGCAATATCGATTACCACGCCGTAAAAACCGCTGCTGGTAAGAATGCTGTCACCTACAGCCAGGCTGGCGATCATGGAATCGAGCTTTTTCTGTCTCTTTTTGCTGGGACGATATGACATGAAGTAGATCAGCAAGGCGAAAATGACGATATAAGCGACCAGAATACCGATTGTACCTCCTGTTGCCATGCCTGAAAATGCCATAGTAGTTGCGTTCATGTTGTTTCCTCCTTAATCTTCTTTATCCAAAAAGCCCTGAAGTTTTGCTTTTTTGAATGATTCATAGCGATGTTCCCGGATTGCCTCCCTGATTTCCTCCATCAGATGGTTGTAGAAATACAGGTTGTGAATGACACAAAGGCGCATGCCCAGCATCTCCTTTGCCTTGAGCAGGTGACGGATATAAGCCCTGGAATAGTTCCTGCAGGCCTCGCATCCGCAGCCCTCTTCAATGGGCCGGTCATCCAGCTCGTAGCGGGCGTTGAACATATTCATCTTTCCGTGTGATGTATAGACATGTCCGTGTCTGCCGTTGCGGGAAGGATATACGCAGTCAAAGAAGTCTACTCCCCTGTCCACGGCTTCCAGAATGTTTTCCGGTGTCCCGACTCCCATCAGGTAGACCGGCTTGTGTCTGGGAAGGTGGGGAACCGTCTCATCGAGAATATGGTACATCTCCTCGTGGGTCTCTCCCACAGCGAGACCTCCGACCGCATAACCGTCCAGATCCATCTGCGCGATTTCCTGCGCGTGGCGGATCCTGACATCTGCCAGGATACCTCCCTGATTGATGCCGAACAGCATCTGATGAGGGTTGACTGTTCCGGGCGTTTCATTGAGCTGGCGCATCTTATCCTTGCAGCGGACCAGCCATCGTGTCGTGCGGTCGACAGACTTTTCGATATATTCCCTCGTCGCCAGGGACGGCGGACACTCATCAAAAGCCATCGCGATGGTGGATCCCAGATTGGACTGGATCTGCATGCTCTCCTCCGGCCCCATAAAGATCCTGTGACCATCGATATGCGACTGGAACTCCACGCCTTCCTCACGGATCTTTCTCAGTCCGCTCAGGGAAAAGACCTGAAAACCGCCGGAATCTGTCAGAATCGGCCTGTCCCAGTTCATAAACTTATGAAGCCCTCCAAGCTTGCGGATCACCTCATCACCCGGTCTGACATGCAGATGGTAGGTGTTGGACAGCTCGACCTGGGTGCCGATCTTTCTGAGATCCACTGTGGAAACAGCTCCCTTGATGGCCGCCACCGTGCCGACATTCATAAAAACCGGAGTCTCGATCACGCCGTGAACAGTCTCCATGTGCGCGCTTTTGGCTCTGCCATCTTCTGCTATTATCTGGTACATAGTTCCTCCTGTCAATTGCGTATCACTACTAGTATACTCATAACTTCTCTTTTTCGCAACCAGAAAAATAAGTAAATACAAATTCTTGCAAGCAGCCCGATTTCTTTATATACTTGTGATAAAAGCGGCAGTTGCAGCAAGCTGCTTGGAATAAATACTGTCAGATGTATCTTTATAAATGGAGGATTGAAGATGGCTGGCTCATCGTTCGGAACGATTTTCAAAATAACAACCTGGGGAGAGTCTCACGGGAAGGCAGTCGGGGCTGTCGTAGACGGCTGTCCGGCAGGGCTGCCGCTCTGCGAAGAGGATATCCAGAAATATCTGGACCAGCGGCGCCCGGGGCAGTCTGCTTTTTCTACGCCGCGCAAAGAAGATGACCTGGTGGAGATTCTTTCCGGTGTCTTTGAAGGGAGAACGACGGGTACTCCCATTTCTCTTCTGATTCGCAATCGCTCAGCACGTTCCAAGGATTATTCGGAACTGGCAGAGATCTACCGTCCCGGACATGCCGACTTTACCTATGATCGGAAATACGGCTTCCGGGACTACCGCGGAGGCGGCCGTTCTTCCGGCCGTGAGACAGCCGGGCGTGTAGCCGGCGGAGCAATTGCCCTTAAGCTGCTGGAAGAACTGGGTATCACGCTGACAGCCTGGACTTCTTCTGTTGGCCCTGTATGCGCCGATCCTGCCCGCTTTGATCCGCAGGAGATTTTCCGCAATCCCCTCTTTATGCCGGATGCAAAAGCAGCCGCACAGGCTGCTGCCTATTTAGAAGAATGCAAAAAGGCCGGCGACTCAGCAGGAGGCATAATCGAATGTGAAGTTACCGGACTTCCGGCCGGAATCGGCGACCCGGTGTTTGATAAGATCAGCGCAAACCTGGCGAAAGCTGTCTGCTCCATAGGAGCAGTGAAAGGCTTTGAAATCGGTGATGGTTTTGCATCCGCCCGCAGCAGAGGATCCGAAAACAACGACCCCTTCTGCATCGGTCCTGACGGGAAACCGGAAAAATGCAGCAATCATGCCGGAGGCGTGCTCGGCGGCATGACCGACGGTTCACCTCTTCTCTTCCGCTGCGCCGTCAAACCCACCCCGTCCATTTCCTCCCTTCAAAAGACTGTCACGACATCCGGGGAAGAAAAGGAAATCAGCATCCACGGACGGCACGATCCCGTGATTGCGCCGCGAGCTGTCATTGTTGTAAAAGCGATGGCAGCCATCGCCATTGCCGACGCTATGCTCACGGGCATGGGAGCCCGACTGGATACTGTAAAAAAATTCTATCTGTAATTGCTATAACTGCCATCACGTAAAAAGCACCGGAACCGCTTACAAGGCGGTCCGGTGTTCTTTTTAACAGCTGCACCTGTCTTTGCGGAATATATCCATCATCTCGCGCAGAAGACGCTGCAGCTGCGGAGCATTCTCAAATCCGGCTACGCACATGCCGACCTGCTGCGGCACAGATACTGCTTTCTTTTCCAGGTCTTTCCCTTTTTCCGTGATTGATACGACCAGATCCCGGGCATCCTCTGCGGATCTTTCCTTTTTGATATAGCCTTTTTCCTCCAGTCTTTTTAAGACCGGCGTCAAAGTCCCGCTATCCAGAAAGAGTCTTTCTTTCAGCCGTCTGCTCAGGACCTGCTTTTCCTCCCACATCACCATCATCGTAATATACTGGGTATAGGTCAAATCCAGTTTTTCCAGATAAGGAGTATATCGGCTTACAATCTCCTTGGCACAGACATAGAGAGGAAAACAGAGCTGATTGTCCAGCCGCAGAGCTGCATACTCATCCTTCCGGCTCTTTTTATCCTCAGCCATTGACAACTTTCCTGGCAAATGCTGCTGCCGCCTTCAGATCCTTCTGATCCGGTTTCCCTTTGTGCATAGGTCCGAAGGAACCCTTGCAGTAGTACTCTTCTTTTGCCTGTGGGATCCCCTTCTCTTTCAGCAGCTTTCCGACCTGTTTGTAGGTGGACTTTACCAGGGCCGCCGTGCTGAAATTGACAACCTTTCCTACATTCACCTGAATTCCGGAAATAAAGTCTTTAACATGGTCATCCACGCCATATGCGTACACGGAACTGCCCAGGAAAAGTATATCCACATCCTCTTCCAGCGGTTTGTCTGTTGTAAAAGCCTCTGCACCAATCGCTTCACTGATCGCCATCGCAAGCTTCTTTGTATTTCCTCCGCGGGAATAGTATCTGATTGCAACCTTCATTATGAAAACCTCCTAATTGAATTCAATTTTGCAAAATCAGTTTAGCGCAATTAATCAGCATCGTCAAGCGTTTTAATCATACGGAAATAAAAATTCCTCCAGTGGAAAAAATAACAGGTACCTGTTGGACTGACTGAGCCAATACAACAGGTACCTGTTTCTTTTTTACAGCGGAGTTTTCAAAGAACTATCCCACTACATCCGTATCGGACGGCATGAGTACGCCGGCAATAATATACAGGATGATGCCTGCACCGGCAGAAAAGAGACTCGCGCCGGCCCAGATCAGGCGTATTACGGTAGGATCAATTTCCAGGTATTCGGCTAAACCGCCGCATACACCCATGATATACTTATCTGTCGATGATTTTACTAGCTTTTTCCCGTTGTTCATATTCTTACCTCCAGATCAGTTATTCATCCCGGAATCTGTCAAAAAGTCCGGTAAAATCAAAGGTTGCAAAATAATCCATCGGTGTTTCCGCTCTCCGGATCATCTTCACACTGCCGTCTTCCTGCAGGAGAAGCTCCGCCGAGCGAAGTTTGCCGTTGTAATTATATCCCATGGAGTAGCCGTGAGCGCCTGCATCGTGGATAACCACATAATCACCGATATCGATTTTGGGCAGCATGCGGTCTACAGCGAACTTGTCACTGTTCTCACAGAGTCCGCCGGTTACATCGTACTTGTGATCGCAGGGCTCATTTTCTTTACCCAGAACAGTAATATGATGATATGCCCCGTAGATTGCCGGTCTCATCAGATTTGCCGCGCAGGCATCCAGGCCGATGTACTCCTTGAAAATATGCTTTTCATGGATGGCTCTGGCTACCAGGTGGCCATAGGGAGCCAGCATAAAACGTCCCATCTCCGTGCAGAGTGCGACATCTCCCATTCCTGCGGGCACCAGAATCTCCTCATAGACCTTGCGCACGCCTTCGCCGATCACCATGATATCATTGGGCGTCTCATCAGGTGTATAAGCCACACCTACGCCGCCGGAAAGGTTGATCAGGCGGATATCCGCGCCGGTCTCCTCATGCAGTTCAACAGCTGTTTGAAAAAGAATCCTGGCCAGTTCCGGATAATAATCATTTGTCTTTGTATTGCTGGCAAGAAAAGCATGGATTCCAAAATGCTTCACGCCCTTTGACATCAGATAGCGGAAGCCCTCTGTCAGCTGGTCTCTGGTGAAGCCGTATTTAGCCTCTCCCGGAGTATCCATAATGGAATTGCTGATCTTAAAGTCGCCGCCTGTATTAAAGCGGCAGCAGACGGTCTCCGGAAAACTTCCCACATTCTCCTCAAAGAACTTCAGGTGGGTCAGATCATCAAAGTTAATTATGGCTCCCATCTCTTTGGCGTAGGCATACTCCGCGGCCGGTGTAACATTCGATGAGAAAAATACCTGGTCTCCGGTAAAACCGCAAGCCTTTGCCATCATGAGCTCGACCTTGGTCGCGCAGTCAGTGCCGCAGCCTTCCTCCTGCAGAATCTTCAGGATGAAGGGATTAGGCGTAGCCTTGACTGCAAAATACTCCCTGAATCCCGGATTCCAGGAAAAGGCCTCGCGGACCTTTCTGGCATTTTCCCGGATTCCCTTCTCATCATACAGATGAAAGGGGGTTGGATAAGTCTTTACGATCTCTTCTATCTGCTCTTTTGTTACAAAGGGTTTCTTTTCCATACTATTCCTTTCCTGCTGCAGTCTCTATCAGCAGATTTTGTGGATCCATCCCTCGGGTGCGGGAACGGTTCCGTACTGAATGCCTACAAGAGTGTCGTACAATTTCTGTGTGATCGGTCCCATCTTCTCCATGCCGGACGGGAAGAGCACTTCCTCGTCTCCTCTTACCACACGGCCTACCGGGCAGATTACGGCTGCTGTGCCGCAGATACCGCACTCTTCGAAATCCTTGAGCTCGTCAAAACGAACCGGTCTCTGCACGGTCTTCAGGCCCAGATAGTGCTCAGCGACATACATGAGAGAACGTCTGGTAACAGAAGGCAGAATGGAATCAGACTCCGGTGTTACAACCTCGCCGTCCTTGGTGATAAAGAGGAAATTCGCTCCGCCGGTCTCCTCTACATAGGTGCGGGTCGCCGGATCCAGGAACATATTCTCATCATAACCTGCAGCATGCGCGGTCACATGGGCATGCAGACTCATGGCATAGTTGAGGCCTGCCTTGATAAAGCCGGTTCCGCGGGGTGCTGCACGGTCAAAATCACTGACGCAAATGGAAAGGGGCTTTACGCCGTCCTTGAAATAAGGTCCTACCGGGGTACAGAACATACGGAACTGATAGCCCTCTGCAGGTTTTACGCCGATAACCGGTGTGGAAGCAAACATATAAGGGCGGATATATAAGGTTGCCCCGGTGCCAAAAGGCGGTACCCAGTCAGCATTTTCGCGAACCACGGCATCCAGTGCCTCGATAAAACGCTCTTCCGGGAAGGGAGGCATCTCCATGCGCCTTGCGGAATCTGCCATACGGGACGCATTCAGATCCGGGCGGAATGTCACGATGCTGCCATCTTCTGTTGTATAAGCCTTAAGGCCCTCAAATACCTCCTGGCAGTACTGGAGAATACCTGCGCACTCGTTGATCACAACGGTCGCATCATCTGTTAAACGGCCCTCCTGCCACTGTCCTTCACGGTAGTCTGCTACATATCTCTTGTCTGTTGTAATGTAACCAAATCCGAGGTTTCCCCAATCAATATCCTTCTTCATTTTCAATGACCTCCTGTCACGTTAATTCACTAAAGCATATTATAAGCTTTCTGATTGCATAATTCAACATGCAATTTTATATGCGGACATATTTTTTAAAGCAGAATGTCCACTCCTTATGTGTCTGGGTCTCACTCTGCTGTGCGCACTCCCATTCCCCGTCCTGATCCAGATCCGGGAACCAAGTGTCTGCCGTAAATGCCGCGTCTATGCAGGTTACATAGGCTGTATCGCAGTAGGGAAGCATCTGCCGGTAGATGCTCTCCCCTCCGATGACATAGATTTCCTCTGAATCGTACTCTTTCAGAAGATCCAGAGCCTCTTCTACCGAATGGACGATCCGGGCACCTTCCTTTTTATAGGAAGCGCTGCCTGTGATCACAACATTTACACGATTCTTAAGAGGATTTCCTCCCGGAAAACTCTCCAGGGTCTTTCTTCCCATGACCACCACATGGCCCGTGGTTGTCTCCCGGAAAAACTTCATATCTGCCGGAATATGGCAAAGGAGCTGATTCTGATAGCCAATCGCCCAGTTCCGGTCCACTGCTACTATAATATTCATCTGCCGCTCTCCCTGCCCGTCTCAGATCGCAATCGGAATATCCTTGATCTGCGGTCCTGTCACATAGTTTTCGATCGTAATGTCTTTCGTTGTGAAATCATAGAAATTTTTGATCTCCGGGTTGAGCTTGAAGACCGGTGCCGGATGCTGCTCTCTGCTAATCAGCTCCCGGATCAGGGGAATGTGCCGGTCATAAATATGAGCGTCCGCAATTACATGTACCAGTTCTCCGACATTCATATCACTAACCTGAGCAATCATATGCAGAAGTACAGCATACTGAACCACATTCCAGTTGTTGGCCGCCAGCACATCCTGTGAACGCTGATTTAAAATAGCGTTGAGTGTCAGCCTGTCCTCTCCCGTTTTCTGGGTCACATTGAAGGTCATGCTGTAGGCACAGGGATAGAGATTCATCTCATGCAGGTCCTGATGGACATAGAGATTGGTCATGATCCTTCTGCTGAAGGGATTATTCTTCAGGTCATAGAGAACCCTGTCGACCTGATCCATCATTCCCTCCGGATACTGATGCTTCACGCTCATCTGATATCCGTAGGCCTTGCCGATGCTGCCATTCTCATCTGCCCACTCATCCCAGATGGAACTCTTGAGATCATGAATGTTGTTGGATTTTTTCTGCCAGATCCAGAGGACTTCGTCCACAGCGCTCTTGATAAAAGTCTTGCGGAGTGTCAGAGCCGGAAATTCTCTGGAAAGGTCATAACGGTTGATCACGCCAAACTTCTTAACCGTATAAGCCGGTGTTCCATCCTCCCAGTGAGGGCGGACCTTCTCCCCTTCTGTACTGGTCCCGTTTTCCAGTATATCTTTGCACATTGCCACAAAAACCTGATCTGCGTAACTCATATTTTCCCCCTCTTTCAGTCTCTGCTCTCAATCAGGAAAGCAGTCCCTTCCTCTATGCTGATTGTTACCGTATCTTCTGCAAACTCATTGCTGACACAAATGCTCTCACCCATATGCACATCATGCCGTTCAAGCGGATACTTGGCTCCGCTTATGCTGACACCTCCGAGGCAGGCCGTAATCGGGATCAGAGAAAAGAAATCGCCAAAAGTCTTCTTTTTCTCCAGCACGATGCTTCCCTCCAGAAGCCGGATCCGGTTGTTGGTGTCCAGAATGCAGCCCTCATATCCTGCCCGCCTGATTGTGAGCAGAAGCTGCAGATTGGCCATGGTATGATCCAGGCGTGTTCCCGTCGCTCCCAGAAGTATTATGCTGCAGGATTCCTCTCCGGACTCTCTGCAAAGCTTTATGGCCAGGCTGACTGCGATATCCGTATCGGTGTAGTCTTTTTCCGGGATAAAGCGATGAACAATGATATCTTCTCTGTCTATGTACTTTTTCAGGATTTCAGGCGAAACGGAGTCAAAATCTCCCACCAGATGGTTGATTTTCCCTGTAAAACCGTCGTCTTCCCCCATTTTATCCCATATTTCCAACGCGCTGTCTGCCACAATGCAGATATCATATCTCTCTTCTTTGAAAAAACCGAGAGCAAAACTTTTGTCTGTTCTGCCCCCGGTCATGATTACGATTTTCATGTTCAGGCTTCCTCGTACTCTTTCATGATTGCCTTAAAGTTCGTTATGTTTTTCGTGATATCTCCGCCAAAGATCTTAGAGCCTGATACCAGAACATTTGCGCCAGCCTCAATCAGCATGGCAAGATTGCCGGTCTCTACGCCGCCGTCTACTTCAATATCCAGATCCAGACCTCTCTCATCTGCCATCTTCCGAAGCTGACGGATCTTGCCGGTCATTGCAGGGATATAATTCTGTCCGCCAAAGCCCGGATTGACGGTCATCAAAAGGACCATATCCAGGTCTTCCAGAACATAATCAAGTACAGAAAGCGGAGTGGCCGGATTCAGCGATACCGCCGCCTTAACTCCCAGGCTGTGAATCAGCTGAATGGTCCGGTGCAGGTGGGTGCAGGCCTCTGCATGCACGGTCACGATATCTGCCCCTGCCTTGACAAATTCCGGAATCAGATGATCCGGATCCACGATCATCAGGTGCACATCAAAAATTCTCTCCGTGCATTTCCGTATATCTTTGATCACAGGAATACCCAGAGAAATATTGGGGACAAAGACCCCGTCCATCACATCAATATGAATATAGTCTGCACCAGCCTGATCCGCTGTAACAACAGCCTGGCCAAGTGCTGAAAAATCAGCTGATAAAATGGACGGTGCCAGTTTTAAAGCATGCATGCTCAGTACCTCCTCTGCTGGGCGATTTCCTCATAAATATTCACATAGCTGTCATATCTGCGCCGGCTGATCTTTCCATCCGCAAGGGCTGCCTTGACTGCACAGTCAGGCTCTTTCAGATGGTTGCATCCGCCAAAACGGCAATCTCCAAAGTAAGGATAAAACTCCGGAAAATACTCTTTAACGTCTTCTTTTTCAAAGCCGGTCAGCCAGATGGTGCTGAAACCGGGCGTATCCATAATATAGGTGTCTTCATTCATCGCAAAAAGTTCAGAATGTCTGGTCGTGTGTCTGCCGCGGCGAATCTTCTCACTGACCGTTCCCGTCTGCATCTCTGCATCCGGAAAGACCAGATTGGTGATGGAGGATTTCCCAACGCCGGATGGTCCTGCTACGACTGTAGTCTTTCCTTCCAGGATCTCCCGCAGGATCTCCATCCCCTGTTTCTCCTGGGCACTCACACTGAGCAGCCGGCATCCGCAGTCGGCATAATCTCCCATGACCTGAAAGATCTCCTCTTCTGTGACCAGATCCTGCTTATTGAAACAAATGACCGTATCGACCCCCTGCTGCTGCATAAGCAGCAGAAAACGGTCCAGAAGACCAAAATTCGGTTCGGGATCCCGCAGGGCAAATATCACCATAGCCTGGTCCACATTGGCGCAAGCCGGTCTGATCAGTGAATTCCTTCTGGGAAGAACCGCCCGGATATTGCCTTCCCTGGGATCCTCGGACAGAATATCAATCTCCGCCTCATCTCCTACCAGAGGTTTAACGCCGATGTTTCGAAAGACCCCTTTGGCGCGGCACTCGTACACACCCCTTCCGGGTATGTGTACGTAGTAAAAACCCGCGATTCCCTTGATAATCTTACCTTTTTCCCGGGCTGAGCCGGATCCTGCATTCTTCATCAATAGAATGATACCGAAGCGGTATCGTACTGAACGCCGCCCAGATAGAACTCTGCTACAGCTTCTGAATTCGAGTTGCTGGTGCACTCCACAGATGACGGCATGGTCGCCGAAGTAACATTCTGGTCATAGATCGTTACAGACTCACCGTCCTGAACAATCTCAATGGTCAGTCTGCCCTCCGAAACAGGCTTCCCTGCATCATCTACGATCTTACCTGCAAATGGCGTGCTGACATAAACCGTAGCATTATATGTATGTACACGAGGGCCAAGACTCATCACAAGGGTGATGGTCGTGCCTTCATTGACCGTTGTACCTGCGGACAGGCTCTGATCCATAACGGTCTCTGCGTCATAGGTGTCGCTGTAGTCTGAAGACTTTCCGTTGTAGATCAGTCCAGCTTCCTCTATCAGAGCGATCGCGGACTCCAGATCATATCCCCTGAGGTCAGGTACTGTAGAAGTCTTGATCTCCCTGCCTTCACTTGCATAGATTGTGATTGTTGTTCCCTCTGTCACACTGCTTCCGCTTTCCGGATCGGTACGTATGACATGATCCTTGCTGATCGTGTCACTGTTTTCAAACTCCAGATAGACACTGAGGCCCAGATTGCGAAGCTTGTCGGATGCCTGATTATAATCCATATCGGTAACATCCGGCAGTTCGAAGGACTCGGCACCGGTACATACATAGATTGTAACCGTATCGCCGCTGCCTACTGTAGTGCCGGCATCCGGCTCCTGATCGAAGATGCGGCCGGCATCATAATAGTCGCTCTTGCCTTCTTCAATCACAAACTCAACATCGATATCTTTTAATAATTCTCTTGCTTCCTTCTCTGTATAATCGATCAGGTTCGGCATAGTCATGAAAGCAAGCTTTGTCTCGGTTTCTGTCTTTTTCTGTGTCTCAGTCTCCGAAACACTTTCCGTAACAGCCTTGGTCTCTGTCTGCGTCTTCTTGCCAAAGAAGGAAAAGCCGCCTTTGAGCAATCCGCTTGCCATAGCTGCAAAAGCCAGGATCACGATTACCAGAATAATGAAACCTATGATTCCCAGTACCATCATAACCTTTCCGAGGGAAGAATCCATCTCTTCATCATCTTCCTCATCTTCAGGCTCGACCGGAATCACTACCTTCGTTCTCTTATCTTCTTTCTCTGTTTTTTCCGGCTGTTTATCGTTATCATTCTCCCGCTCGGTCGTCTTTCCGTCAGGATCTTTCCTTGACAGTTCTTCCTTTCGGGCTGCCTCCTTTATCGCGATCAATTCTTCTTCATTCATATTGATCGTACCGCCGTCAGTCACTCCCGCTCCGGGAATCACGACATATTCTCCGTCAGGATCTGTCAGTACCCTGCGCAGATCTGCGATCAGATCTCTGGCCTTTGCGTACCTGCGCTCCGGTTTTTTCTGGGTACATTTGAGAATGATCTTATTCAGGCTCTCCGGAATAGCAGGTTCCAGAGTCTTCGGAGCTACCATGTCACCCTGAATATGCTGCAGGGCAACAGCGATATTGGTCTCTCCTTCGTAGGGTACCTTTCCGGTGAGCATCTCATACATGGTGATACCCAGAGAGTAGATATCGCTTCTCTCATCACTGTAGCCGCCTCTGGCCTGCTCAGGAGAAATATAGGAAACCGTTCCTGCTGCAGTCGTTGTCATGGTATTGGATCCGGCCATCTTGGCGATACCAAAATCTGTAACCTTGACTTTTCCGGCCCTGGAGATGATGATATTCTGCGGCTTGATATCTCTGTGGATGATACCGTTTGCATGCGCTGCGCTCAGGCCCTGCGCAATCTGTACCGAGATATTAAGTGCTTCTCTGATCTGCAGCTTTTCTTTCTTTACGATGTAATCTTTCAGTGTAATGCCGTCTACAAGCTCCATCACAATGAAGTAGATGCCGTTTTCCTCTCCTACATCGTATACACTGACAATATTAGGATGGGAAAGACCGGCCGCAGATTGGGCCTCTACGCGAAAACGCTCCACAAACTTCTCGTCAGTGCTGAACTCCTGGCGCAGAACTTTGACCGCAACCAGACGGCTAAGAGCGGTATCTCTGGCCTTATAGACCTCTGCCATGCCGCCGGCCCCAATGGCCTGTAAGATCTCGTAACGGTTCATTAAAAAAGTTCCATTGCTGATCATGCGGTCACCTCCTCTCCGTCAGGCACGACAACGATTGCCGTGATGTTATCAGTTCCGCCATAAAGGATAGCTCTATCTATCAAATCATCTACTGCTTCTCTGGGTCCTGCCTGCTGCAGGATTCTTCTGATCTCCTCGTCTGTAACCATGTTCGTTAGTCCGTCCGAGCAGAGCAGAATGCTGTCTCCGGCTTTCAGATCTACTTCAAAATAATCGATTCTCACATTCTCACTCACGCCAATTGCCCTTGTGATCATGTTTCTATCCGGGTGAACACGGGCTTCTTCTTCTGTGAGTTCACCCGCTCTTACCATAGCTGCTACGTAAGAATGGTCCTCTGTCACCTGATTCAGGCCATCACCCAGCAGATAGAGTCTGCTGTCGCCTACGTTGGCTACATAGAGCTGCCCGTCTTCTATAAAACAAAGCACCATGGTAGTGCCCATTCCCTGATATTCTTCGTTTTGTTCCGATTTTTCAAAAACTTTGCTGTTTGCAAGTTTGACCGCCTGATCCAGCGCCTTGATTGGGCTGGCGCAGGTGCTGGTCCGAACGCTTTCAACGCAGACATCGATTGCAAATCTGGCCGCGTAATCACCGGCCTTATGACCTCCCATACCGTCTGCCACGATGAATAAGTTCGGAAGGGGTCCGACCGGCTGCGTCGAATAGAAGAAGACATCCTGGTTCATCTTCCGCACACATCCGATGTCTGTTCTGGCATATGCCTGCATGCTTTCCCTCCTGCTGTTTCTTCTCTATATATAATATTCAGATGGGAGATCAGACTCCCTCTGCATGTATTGCTTCCTGAGTTGTCCACAGGCAGCC
>CAMHFW010000008.1 GCA_946184675.1 uncultured Clostridia bacterium
CTGGGTACGCCCAGTCTGGTCTGCAGAAAGGCTGTGACAAAGCCCGAGCAGACACCGGCGCCCATGGCGGCCAGAAGAGCCAGCCAGGGATGTCCGGCAATGGTTACGATCGCTCCGACTGCGCAGCCAAGCGTGTAGCAGCCGTCTGTCGAGAGGTCGCAGATATCCAGTATGCTGAAACTGATGAAGAGAGAAAGGGCTACCAGGGAATAGATCAGGCCGACTTCCAGAGCGGTCTGTACGATTCCGATCGTAATAAATCCAGACATGGGATGCCTCCAGTAAAATGATTTGTTAAGGATTCAGGTATTATTCAAAGCTCTCTGCGGTGGTGATCTCTACGATGGAGGAACAGTGCTCTGCAAAAGCAGACTTGATGGTCTCCAGGTCAAGACCCAGGGTGGTGCAGACATCTGTGTTGATGGTAGCGATACCATTATCAAAGGTCTGTACCGGCATGGTGGCGGGATCCGCGCCATTTACCAGAATCTCCACAGCCATATCAGCGGTTGCTGTTCCGAGATCCGCGTAGTTGACCCCGTATCCGCAGAAAGCACCATTTAAGGCGAAGGAGTCTGCACCAGCGTAATGAAGGATGCCGGCATTTGCAATCTTTTCATAAATAGCCAGCTCTGCTGTCATAACGGTATTGTCGGTGGGAGTGAAGATAGCGTCAACGTCTTCTGCGATCAGGGCGTCAGCTGCAGTGCTTACTTCATCCACAGTAGTACCTGTCTTTTCGACATATTTTACATTCATCTTATCCAGAATAGCCTTGGCATCTGCGATCGGCTGCTCGGATGCGCTCTCGCTCTTGGAATAGAGGAGTCCGATGCTGTCGGCGTCCGGATTGGCAGCGAAAATCAGATTCATCAGAGACTCCGTATTGAGCATATCGGAAGTGCCGGTGATCTTGCCGCCGGGGGCATCCATGCTTTCGGCCAGACCAGCGCCTACCGGATCAGAGACAGCGGAAAAGACGATGGGGATATCCAGGTCTTCTGTGGCAGCCTGCATGATCTGTACAGTCGGGGTGGCGATGGGGATGATGATATCGACTTCATCCGCAATCAGTTCAGAAGCAATCTGATTGAGTACTGTGCCGTCCGCCTGGCCGTTGAAGGTGTAGTCGGCATAGTCAAATGTTACGCCAAGCTCCGCGCCTTTTGCGTCCAGCTCCTTCTGGATATTGTCCTGGATCTGGTTGAGGGAAGCGTCGTCAACATACTGTACGATGCCTACCTTGTAAACGGTGCCTTCTGCGGTCTTGGTTTCGGCCGGAGCGGAAGAACTTGAAGAAGATCCGCCGCATGCGGCAAGGCTCATAGCGGCCAGTGCTGTGATCATCAGTCCTGCAAACTTTTTTGCTGCGAGTTTTTTCATTTTTGTTTCCTCCTGTTTGGTTGATTTACGGATAAGGAGCGGGATGTAAAGTCCTTAAAAAACAAAAAAAGCCTCTGTCCCTGTCTTTTGGGACAAAAGCCTGAAACTTCTGCGATACCACCCAAATTGATGCAATGCACCCACTCTGTTCCGTACTGCTGAAAATGAATACGTACCCGGCTGATAACGGTGGGGGACCCGTCGGCACCTACTGAGGCATCTCATGCCCGTTCAAGCCGCCCTCGGAAGTCCATTCGCCAAACCATATGTGCTGCATTCTCACCACCGGCAGCTCTCTGGAAGCATACTTGTGTCTGGGTACTAGTCTTCGTCATCGGTTTAGTCCATTATAGCATTAAATCAATGAATTGCAAGTATTTTATTTTTCTATGTATAATCCGCTATGAATATGTATTATAATGTTTTCGCTAAGCACAAAAATAAGAAAGACAGGAGTATTGACAGGTGGAAGACAGGAAAATAACAGTATTTATGCAAAAGACCCCGGTGGTCTGGGGCGGCGCCCTGATCTGCTGTCTGCTTTGGGGGAGCGCTTTTCCCTGCGTCAAGATCGGATACCGTCTCTTTGCGGTCGCTGCAGATGACAGTGCCGCCCAGATCCTTTTTGCGGGGCTGCGCTTTACTCTGGCAGGGATCCTTGCCATTCTGATCGGAAGCCTATTGTCACGCAGGCTCTTGCTGCCAAAGCGTGAAGCGGCCGGCGGAATCGCCATTTTGTGTCTGCTGCAGACGGTCATCCAGTATTTTTTCTTTTATATAGGACTGGCGCACACCAGCGGAGTCAAAGCTTCCATCATCGAAGCCGTCAGCGTTTTTGTTGCCATACTGGTGGCCAGCTTTTTATTTCATCAGGAAAGTTTGACGCTAGCGAAAATTGGCGGCTGTATCATAGGATTTGCCGGGGTTGTCCTGATCAATGCCCGGGGCGTGGAGACTGGTTTTGCTTTGAATGGGGAAGGCTTTCTTTTTCTTTCCACCGTATCCTATGCATTTTCATCGGTCTATTTGAAGCGGCTGTCCCAGCGCTTTGACCCGGTCATGCTCAGCGGCTGGCAGTTTGTGTTTGGCGGTCTGATCATGACAGGGGCAGGTTTTCTGATGGGCGGCAGGCTGCAGATGGTGAGCGGGGGAGCGGTTCCGATGCTTTTATATCTGGCATTTATCTCGGCAGCTGCCTATTCCCTGTGGGGGATTCTGCTCAAATATAATCCGGTCTCCCGGGTGGCGGTTTTTGGCTTTATGAATCCGGTATTCGGCGTGCTGTTATCTGCGCTGCTTCTGGGAGAAAAGGAGCAGGCAGGCGGTCTGATCAGTATTCTTTCTCTGATTCTGGTCAGCACCGGAATCTGGATTGTAAACAGGGGAAAAGAGCCCGGAAGAGAATCATGACGCAGAGGGAAATTATGGACAGAATAATATATGAAGAAATTGACAATGATGCCGTGATGGATCTGGCCCTGCAGGCCGGACATATCCTGCTGCAGAGCGGGGCGGAGATTTTCCGGGTCGAGGAAACCATGGAGCGGATCTGCGGTCATTTCGGGGTGCAGTCAGAACATGTTTTTGTGTTATCCAACGGAATCTTTTTTACCGGCGGAGGAGAGCGCGAGCATGTATTTGCCAAGGTAGAGCACATTCCGGTAAGCGGGATCCACATGGACCGGATCATAGCGGTCAACCAGCTTTCCCGGGATATTGAAAACGGAAAATATACCATAGAAGAGGCGGTTCGGAAACTGGAACAGATCCGGCAGATGCCGGAAAAGCGCAAAATGGTCCGGGTACTGGCAGCAGGCGCCGGCAGCGCGGGATTCTGTTTTATGTTTGGCGGTGACATCCGTGACTCTGTCTGTGCCTTTGCCGCCGGCCTGCTCATGTACCTTTTTATGGTCTATGTGGCGGAAAAACATATTTCCAGGATTGTAAGCAATATTTTAGGCGCAGCGATTGTTACTGTTGTTTGTACCGCAGCAGTGAAACTTGGCCTGGCAGCACATATGAACTATATGGTCATCGGGTCGATCATGCCTCTGATCCCGGGAGTTGCTTTTGTCAATGCGATCCGGGATATTGCGGATGGGGACTACCTTTCCGGGGCAGTCCGCATGCTGGATGCCATGCTGGGATTTGTCTGCATTGCCATCGGCGCCGGTATTGCTATGGTTTTGATACATTAGGGAAGGCGGGTGATGAAGAATGATTGGACAGATGATTGCGGCAATCATAGGAACTGTCGCTTTCTGCGTACTTTTTTCGGTTCCCAGGCGTTATATCCTTTTGGGAGGAATCACTGGAGGAGCAGGCTGGGCAGTTTATCTTCTGGCCAGCCGCGGTCTGGGCTACGGGACATCGATCCTGATCGCAGCGGCAGCGGTTGTCTTTCTCTCCAGGATTCTGGCTGTACGATTTCATTGCCCTTCGCCGGTCTTTATGATTACCGGCCTCTTTCCGCTGGTGCCTGGCGCGGGAGTTTACTGGACTACCTACTATATCGTCCTGGGAGATCTGTCAATGGCAGCCCAGTCCGGCTATGATGCAATCAAAGCCAGCGTCGCCATCGTGCTCGGAATCGTATTTATATTTGAGCTGCCCCAGGTCATCTTTGCCAAGCTGGGCGGAATCGGCAAGCGAAGCTGTTGAGGAAGGATTCAGCTGAACGAAGGTCCCGGAAGGAGAAATTACCCCAAGAGCGACGATTAGCAAGTTTGTGCGTGGTAAGTCACAGACTGCTGCAGACTTTCGAAGACAATTGCTGCCTCCACAACCGGGATTTAGAGACCGGTTTGCGGGTAATCAAAGCAACTTAGAATCTATAAAGAAATAAAGGATAAAAACTATGACAAAGAAACAACTTGCTCTTCAGGTGATAGAACGATTAAAGGAAGAGTATCCGATTGACGAGTGTACTTTGGAATATGATGAAGCCTGGAAGCTGCTGGTAAGTGTGCGTCTTGCTGCGCAGTGTACGGATGCACGTGTCAATGTGGTCGTGCAGGATCTGTACCGGAAGTTCCCGGATATAGATGCTCTGGCACAGGCAGATCCGGAGGAAATCGAGGAGATTGTTCGTCCCTGCGGATTGGGTAGAAGCAAGGCCAGAGATATCAGTGCATGTATGCGGATGCTGCGGGATGAGTACGGCAGAAAAGTGCCGGATGACTTTGATGCTTTGCTGAAGCTTCCGGGCGTAGGAAGAAAAAGTGCAAACCTGGTGATGGGGGATGTGTTTGGAAAACCGGCCATCGTGACAGATACTCACTGCATCCGTCTCTGCAACAGAATCGGGCTGGTTGATGGCATCAAAGAACCCAAAAAAGTAGAAATGGCACTTTGGAAAATCATTCCTCCGGAAGAAGGAAACAGCTTCTGCCACAGACTAGTCATGCACGGCCGCGCAGTCTGCACCGCACGCACAAAACCCTACTGCGACAAATGCTGCCTTGCAGACATCTGCAAAAAGAAGATTTGACAAATGCAGCAAATTGTGCAATACTATGTACAAGTCCAGAGACCTGCGGCATGGGCTCTGAAGAGTAAGTTTACAAACAGGATAAACGGCGCACTGCAGCGCCGGACAGATACAGGATTCCGACCGGGACAACAGTCCCGGTGCGGGATCCTTTTCTTTTTCTGGGAAGACAAGAGGGAGCTGGCGCACAGAATGAACAGCTTACTTGTGAAGCAAGTAAGTGTGAGCCAATACACAGGTAAGAAGTTTATTTGGGAGAGAGGAGGGGCTTTTATGGTGCGGATCGGAGAGCTGATTGACGGCAGATACCGAGCCCTGCGCGAGCTTGGCCGCGGCGGTGCGGGCATTGTCTATCTGGTTCTGCATGAGCAGGCCGGTCAGCTGCGCGCCATGAAGGTCATGCATGGGAAGGGCAGCGGACAGACTTTGCAGGAGGAGCTGCGTATTTTGCGAGGCCTTCGTCATGAGATGCTTCCGCAGATTGAAGATGTAGTCTTTTTAGGGGAGGATTGCTGCCTGATCATGCAGTATATCGAGGGGAAGACGCTGGAGCAGATTGTACAGGGACGGAAAGTCGGCCTGAGGGAAGCTTTGCGCTGGGGAAGCCAGCTGTGTGATGTCATGACCTATCTCCATGGGAGGCCGGTTCCGGTCTTTTACCTGGATCTGAAGCCGGCAAATATCATCCTGGATGGAAAGGGCAGGCTGTCCCTGGTGGACTTTGGCAGTGCCAGGAGCATCTACGCAGGCGGAAAACTTGGAAAAGAGCTGCCTTTGACCGGAACACCCGGCTATGCAGCGCCGGAGCTGTATACGGATGAACTGGCGGGAGATGCGAGAGCAGATGTCTATTCAATCGGGGCAGTTCTGTATTATCTGCTTTGCAGAAAGAAACCACACGGCGGGGAGACAAGGGAGCAGTGCCTGCAGGCCATACGCCTGGCCGGCGCGGGAGAAGGCATGCGGTCCGGGGAAAGAGTCCGGATTGAGGAAGTGGCACAGATTCTTTCTGTCTGTCTTCGCACAGATCCTGCCAGACGGCCTGCAGACTGCCGGCACCTTTCCAAACGTTTTCTGCATGCAGCAGGCGAGGGAAGGCTGCAGCGCATGCTGGGACGGGGAGAAAGGCTTCTTTATCTGATTGCCGCAGCAGGAAGTATATTTTGCCTGATTGCGTCGCTGCTCTGCTTTTATGCGGCGGCCGGTATGAGAAGCCGTGTATATTCGTCAAATATGCAGCGGGCGGCGCTTGCCGGGGATGAGGAGCGGGCCCGTCTGCTGCAGGAGGCGGCAGATCTTTATCCGGAGAAGGGAGAGACTTATATCCAGCTGCTGGAAGCAGCTGCTGCAGACGGGTTTTTTTCAACTCTGGAGCAGAGCAGGATTACGGAGATGCTTTACCGGAGAAGTATGGGACGTATCCGGGAAAATATCGATTATCTGCAGGAGGATGAAGATGCCTTTATCCAGTTTGCCTGCAGACTCGGAGCAGTTTACTTTTTCCTGGCGGGAGAAGGCGGAGACCATTATGCGGCAGCCGGATGGCTGAAGAAGGCGGTCGATCCGGAATGTATATCTGCGTGCAGATATCCTGTCAGAGCTGCCAGGACTGCCAGGGACGCGCAGATCCTGCTGGACCTGTGTGATTATTACAGCAGAGATGTGGCCGCTGCGCAGGGAGGGGACAAGCTGGATGCGGATGCGCTGTGGGAGCTGCTGAGGCGCCTTCTGCGCGCAGCACTTCAAAAAAAGGACAGCACAGAGAAAAAATGGTTTCTGCGGGAGTGGCTGCGTATTTTTTATGACAACATGGATTTTCTGCACCGGGCAGAAGGGGAAGGGGATGTCTCTCTGCTGCTGGATACGGTTGGAAGGGAGCTTATGCCGGCTGGCGGATCAGATCCGGATATGGAAGAACTTAGAGAACTATATGATTGTATGCTGGACGACTGGCGTATTTTATGCGGCAGCCGGTCCTGATCAGGAAAGGAGAGCTTGATCGGATGATGTACAGAGAAAGCAGTGAAATGATCATCATGCTGGCAGCAGCCGGCAGTATTCTGGCAGGACTATCCGTCGTCCTTGCCGCAGCAGCATTGTACTATAAGAGAAAAAAGAAAAAGATACCGGTGAAGGGATGCGGACTGCAGGCATTGTTTTTCCTGATCGCGGCACTGCCTTTTCTGGTAGTGCCGCTGCTCGCCTATGCCTCAGACAGCGGGGACATCTCTTATTTAGAAAGCAAAATAAGAACGGAAAGCGAAGCAGAGCCCGGAAGTAAAACGGAGAAAGAAAGTGAAATGGAGACCGGGAGTCAATCAGAGTCCGAAAGCGGGACAGAGCCGGAGAGTGAATCGGAATCCGAAAGCGGGACAGAGCCGGAGAGTGAATCGGAATCCGAAAGTGAGACAGAGTCGGAAAGTGAATCGGAATCGGAAAGTGAAACGGAGACAGAAGGTCCTGATGCGCAGACTTTTGCAAAGATTCTGGAGAAGACAGAGTGGATATTTACGAACGCTGAAGGGAAGCCGGTAAACAGCAGCCGCGGGATTCTGCAGACCGGCGGTCTGGCGGAGAATCCAAGTCAGGTTTGTCTGCAGATCAGGGTTCCGGAGGAAGCGGTTAAGGAACTGATCAAAGAGGAAGGCATCGCTCTTTTCCAGGTCTTTGGCGGGACAGAAAAATGGAGAAAACAGGCGGAGACTGATTTCCGGAAGACCCAGTTCTGGGCTGCGAAGGATAAGATGGCATCCTGGAAGATGACTTTTGAAGAAGATGGGAGCTACCTGGTGCAGATCGGCGTCAAAAAGGATGACAGGAGCGTTCCCCTGATTTGTGCCGAGAAGGAGTTTGTGATTGATACCGTCAGGCCGGTGGCTGTGCTGGAACCGGATCCGAAGAATCAGGAGTACTGCCGCGGTAATTGCAGCGTTCGTGTCCGTGTCAACGATGCCAATCCGGATGAATTGGTGCTGCCGCAGATCCGGACGGACGGTCCGTCGGCTGAACTGATGGAATGGCAAAGGACGGAGGAGGGAATAAGAACGCAGATTGCTGTGACAGGGGAAGGGCGTTTTTCTGTCACCTTTACGGCGCGGGATCAGGCCGGAAACCTGTCTCTTCCCTGCATTCCGGTAAAAATGGTGATCGATAAGACGCCGCCCCGGCTGCAGATCCAGGCACCGGAGGGGCGAGAGGCAGGAAATACGATTTATACAGCCTCCCCGCAGGAGATTATAGTCTCGGCTTACGATTCCTGGTTTGATGCTGCAGAATCCGGGGCAAGTGTGATTTCCGGTGACGGAGGAAACTGGCAGACCGCTGGATGGACAGAAGAGGCAGACAGATGGAGAATGCACATTTACCTGAACGGGGACGGCAGATACCATATTTCGGCATGGGGAAGTGATCTGGCGGGAAACCGCCTGGACCAGGCGCTGGAGAAGGAAATCGTGGTGGATACGGCTGCGCCTGCCCTGCGAGTGACCGGGGCGGAGAGCGGGGCCTCTTATGCGAAGGAGGTCGATCTGCAAATTGAAGCAGAGGATCAGAGCCTCTTTGCAGGGAACATGCATGTCACTCTGCTGAATCAATTGGACGGCAAGAAGATAGAGAAGGATATACCGTGTAAGGAGGAACTGCAGAAGTGCAGTCTGCAGGCCTCCGGAGACGGGATCTATATTCTGCAGGCGCATGCGGCGGACGGAGCGGGAAATACGAAGGATGCGGAGCTTCGGTTCCGGATCAATGTTTCCGGATCCCGGATTGAACCGGACAGCGCGTCGGCACAGATTCTTTTGTCAGGGTTTATGAAAACAGCGGTGCCGATGGTCTTTACGGAAAGAAATATTGATACGCTTGTGGAGCGGAGACTGGTGCTGACCAGCAGCAGAAGTGTCAGGATTCTGGAGGAGGGGACCGATTACAGCGTCTTGGACAGGGTGGATGAGAAAGGTGTTCACAGCTTCCGCTATGAGATCCCGGCAGCTTGTTTTGCCAGAGAAGGGACTTATACCCTCCATATGTACTCTAAGGATGCGGCAGGAAATGAATATGCCGGCAGCAGGGAGGATGCCCTCTGGCGTTTTACTGCCGATTACAGTCCGCCGCAGATTTTTGTGACCGGATTGGAAGACGGAGGCGTATACAGAATGGGGGCACTTCCTTTCAGAGTCACGGTTACTGATGCAGTAGGCGTGGACCTGCTCAGAGTCACAGTGGGAGATGAGATAATTCTGGAGAGAGGTGCCGGGGAGATTCAGGCGGCAGGAGGCAGCTTTTCCCTGGAGCTTGGCCAGTCAGAAGGGGAACAGGAGATTCGGGTGGAGGCTGTTGATGCAGTGGGAAGAGAGGCACAGCCTCAGGTCTTTCACGTGCTGGTTCTGAAAGGAGAAGGTCCGCTGCCGGAGCTGACAGAATCGGAGGCTCCGGGCGAAGCCGCGGAGAATCTGCAAAAGCAGGACGAGACAGAAAGGTACCACGCGGCCCAGATCAAAGATGCAGGGATCGGCTTTCAGAAAAGCCTGGAAAGTCCGGAAGAAAGCAGGTTTTTGTCCGCTGCCCTGACGGGGATCGGCATCGCCGCCATTCTTCTGATTGTGGTCTTCATCAGGCATAAAAAGAAAAAAGATTCGGAAATGTAGAGTAAAAAGACCCTCAGGACTGAAATTCATAGACGCATATGTCGATTTTGTGCTAAAATATATGAAATTATGTCTAAAATAGAACAGACAGGTAAAGGAAAAAATCATGAAGATTGTAATCGGACTTGATGTAGGAACATCTACCACGAAGATTTTGGCAATGAATGAGGCAAAAGAAATCCTCTACACGGAGCGTGTGTCTGCTTCCGAACAGCTGACTTCCCTGTTTGGAGCGGTTGGAAGTCTTCTGTATAAGACAGGTCTGCGTCTGGATCAGGTCTGCCGTTTTATGACGACGGGAGTCGGAGCTTCCTTTATCGAGGGAGACATTCTGGGCATTCCCACTTCCAAGGTACCGGAGATTGAGGCTATGGGAGAGGGAGGCCTTTTCCTGGCCGGCGTCAGCAAAGCCATTGTCACCAGTTTCGGGACAGGTACGACTTTTGCGGCGGCTTCTTTTGAGGAAGGTGTCAGGCATGTCGGCGGGATCGCCATGGGAGGCGGAACTTTGAGTGGACTGGCAGCCAGGCTCTTTGGCATTGATCGTTTTGAGGATCTGGCAGAACTGGCCTCCAGAGGCGATATCCATAATGTGGACAAGAGCATGAAAGAAATCAGTCATGACCAGGTTTCCAATTTGCCGGATTTCGCGACAGCCAGCAATCTGGCTAAGGTCAGGGCAAATTCCCGGGATGAAGATGTGGCGATCGGCCTTTTTAATATGCTCTATCAGGCAGCCGGAACCATGGCTGTTCTCTGTGCTGATCATTTTGGTACAGACCAGATTGTGGCTGTCGGTTCCCTGGCAACACTTGACATGGCCGGGGTTTTTCTGGGCCAGGTAGGCCAGCTCTATGAGCGAAACTTTATCATTCCGCAGCACGCAGCCTATGCACCGGCCGCCGGCGCGGCTCTGCGCGCTTTCTGATCATACAGGGAAAGGAGTCCGTTTATGAATTTTATATTTATTTCGCCGCAGTTCCCGGCATCTTACTGGAACTTCTGTGACCGCCTTGCCAAAAGGGGCGTTACGGTTCTTGGCATAGGAGATTCTGAGTATGATTCTCTTTCCGGAGAGCTGAAGGGCAGTCTGACGGAATATTACCGCGTTTCCAGTCTGGAGAATTATGATGAGGTAATCCGTGCGGCTGGCTATTTCACCTGGAAGTACGGAAAGATCGATTGGGTAGAAAGCAATAATGAGTACTGGCTGACGCTGGACGCCCGTCTGCGCACAGATTTTCATATTACTACGGGCATGGATCTGCAGGCCGTGGCAAATGTGAGGAGAAAGTCCGCCATGAAGGCCTTTTACCATCAGGCAGGCGTGCCGGCAGCCAGATATCATCTGGTCGATAGCCTGGAAAACGGACTTGCCTTTGCGGAAGAAGTTTCCTGGCCGGTCTTTGTAAAGCCTGACGACGGCATGGGAGCAGAGGACAGCCGCAAGATCCGCGATGCAGAAGAGATGCGGCGTTTTTATGAAGAGAAAGATCCGAATACGCAGTATATCATGGAGGAGTTCATCAGCGGAGATATCTGGTCCTATGACGGAATTTCGGACAGCCAGGGTAATATTCTCTTTGAGGCAGCGGTATCCTGGCCCCGCAGTGTAGCGGATATCGTGAATAATAAGGATCACCTGTCCTATTATACCTGCAATGAAGTGCCGGAAGATCTGCGGGAAAAAGGCCGGGCTGTCGTGAAAGCCTTTCAGGTGCACAGCCGTTTCTTCCATCTGGAGTTCTTCCGACTGCTTGAGGATAAGGAAGGACTTGGCAAGAAGGGAGAAATCGTTGCCCTTGAGGTCAATATGAGACCGGCCGGCGGATGGACGCCGGATATGTATAATTTTGCCAACAGCGTAGATGTTTACAGCATCTGGGCGGACATGGCAGCCTATGACCGCACTTATGTGGATATGAATCAGCAGAAGTATTATGCGGTTTATGCCAGCCAGCGTTACGGGAAGCCTTATGTTCACAGCTTTGAGGAGATTCGTGAACGCTATGCGGGAAAGATTGTTCTGGATGAGGAGATTCCGGAGGCTCTTTCCGGCGCCATGGGCAATCATATGTGGACGGCAAGGCTGGATACCGAAGAGGAAAAAGATGAATTTATTGCCTTTGTGCAGGAAATGAAAGAAGGATAAAAATGCTCAGTGACAAAGAAATATTTGCCTGTGTTGATCATACGCTGCTCAAACAGACTGCCATCTGGCCGGAGTACCGGCAGCTGTGTGATGACGCCGTCCGTTTTCAGACGGCAAGTGTCTGCGTGCCTCCTGACCGTGTAGCGGCAGTGAAGGAATATCTGGCCGGGCGGATCCCGGTCTGCACAGTGATCGGATTTCCCAACGGGCACCATGTGACAGCGGTGAAGGCTTTCGAGACGAAGAAAGCGCTGGAGGACGGAGCGGATGAGATTGACATGGTGATCAATATCGGGGCTCTGAAAGAAGGCCGGGATGACTATGTCCGGGACGAGATCCGGGCACTCAAAGAGATCTGCGGCGACAGAATCCTGAAAGTGATCGTGGAGACCTGCTTCCTGACAGAAGAGGAGAAAATCCGCGTCTGCCGGATCGTGACAGAGGCCGGAGCTGATTTCATTAAGACATCGACCGGATTTGGCGGCGGCGGAGCGACATTTGAAGATGTTGCACTCTTTGCGGCCCATATCGGCCCGAAGGTAAAGATCAAGGCTTCAGGAGGAATATCCTCTTTTGACGATGCAAGACATTTTATAGAGCTGGGAGCTTCCAGACTCGGCACAAGCCGTCTGGTAACACAGGCAAAAACACAGAATTGAAAATGCGGGAGGATACAGGAAATTGCGTGTAAAGATAGGAAGAAACGACCCCTGCTGGTGCGGGAGCTGCAAAAAGTACAAAAACTGTCATTACAGTTTCGATGAAAAGATCGCCAAGATCAAAAGCCAGGGACATATCGTGCCTGACCGCAGCATGATCAAGTTGCCGGAGCAGATCGCGGGAATCAAAGAGAGCGCCAAGATCAATGTGGCCTGCTTGGATGCGGTGGGAGAGCAGATCCGCGCAGGCATGAGCACAGAAGATATCGACAGGATCGTTTACGAGACGACAACAAAGATGGGCGGCATTCCGGCTCCTTTGAACTATGAAGGCTTTCCCAAGAGTGTCTGCACCTCCATCAATGAAGAGGTCTGCCACGGAATCCCTTCTCCGGACATCATCCTGAAGGATGGGGATATCATCAATGTGGACTGTTCTACGATTCTGAATGGCTACTATTCGGATTCTTCCCGTATGTTCTGCATCGGGGAGGTTCCGGAAGAGAAGAAAAAGCTGGTTCAGGTCTGCAGGGAGTGTGTAGAACTCGGACTGAAAGAAGTCAAACCCTGGGGCTTTCTCGGGGACATGAGTGAAGCAGTATACAACCATGCAGTGAAGAACGGGTACAGTGTTGTCAGAAGCATCGGCGGACATGGTGTCGGCGTGGAGTTCCACGAGGATCCCTGGGTGGGATATATTTTCAAGAGAGGCACCCAGATGCTCATGGCTCCGGGGCTCATGTTCACCATTGAGCCAATGGTAAATATGGGCGGCCATGATATTGTTGTAGATGAAGAGAACGGGTGGACTGTACGGACGAAAGACGGTCTTCCTTCTGCTCAGTGGGAGATTCAGGTCCTGGTGACCGAAGACGGAGCAGAGGTGATTTCCTGGTAAAAAACAAAAAGAGACCTTATCTTTTTGCATACAGAAGCAGTCATAATACAGCCCGTCGGGAGCTGACATTTCGTATATACTAATTGACATACTTTATATTTTTTTATATAATTTTTAGGAATTGGCTGCAAAGTATATGATGCGAAAAGCTCTGCACGGCTGCAGCCGGTTTTCTATTATACACAGGATATCAATAGAGGAGAGTGTTGTTATGAACCCAAAGACGCTGAAGTACATTGTGAAGCGGCTCATCCTTGCAGTTTTTACTGTATGGGTCGTGATCACGGTAACCTTCTTCATCATGCATGCAGTACCAGGCGGCCCCTTTGTTGGTGAGAAAGCGGTCAGCGAAGCGGCACAGAAAGCGATGGAGGCAAAGTACGGTCTGGATAAGCCGCTCTTTGCACAGTATACGACCTATCTGAAGGATGTCGTGCTGCATCTCGATTTCGGTCCCTCTCTCAAACAGAGAGGACGTGATGTTATCGATATCATCACAGACGGACTGAAAACATCCGCCAAGCTCGGTCTGATCGCGGCATTTCTGGCTCTGATCATCGGCGTTGTGCTCGGCGCGATTGCTGCCCTGCGCAGAAATACCTTCTTTGACCGCGTGATCATGGTACTTACCACAGCCCTGATCTCCATGCCGTCCTTCATCATGGGAACCCTGCTCCTGGTAGCATTCGCTATCAAGATGCATATGCTGCCCGCGAACGGATCCACGGCAGCAGGTCTGATCCTGCCGGTCATCACCCTGATGCTGTATCCCATGTCCTATATCACGCGTCTGACCCGTTCGTCCATGCTGGATGTACTGGGACAGGATTACGTGCGGACAGCGAAGGCCAAGGGCGTTTCCAGACTCAGGATCATTTTCGGACATGCTCTGAAGAATGCCCTGATTCCGGTTATCACATACTTCGGTCCCATGCTTGCCTATATCGTTACCGGTTCCCTGGTAGTGGAGCAGATCTTTGCTGTGCCCGGCATCGGACGCGCATTTGTAAACAGTATTACCAACAGAGACTATACTCTGATCATGGGAACAACAATCATACTGGCGACGTTTATCGTTATTATGAATCTGGTCAGCGATATTCTGTACAAGGTAGTCGATCCAAGGATCACGCTTGAGTAAGAGGACAGGAGGAAAGTATGGATATCAATAATCTAAAGCGCCTGAGCGCGCAGGTCAATGTTGACGATTTCCTGCCTGCCAGCGACGAAGAAAAAGAATATATGGTAAAAATGAGGCCTTCCACCACTTTCTTTAAGGATGGTGTGCGCAGGCTTCGCAAAAATAAAGTGGCGATGGTCAGCTTCTTTATCATCATCATCATTACACTTGCTGCAATTTTTATTCCCATGATCTGGCCTTATGACTACTCTACTATGCTGGGTATTTCTCCCGGTAAGCCGGTAGACGCGTCCTTCAATAACCTGCGTCCGTTCACATACGGGGCGACAGAACAGGCCAGAATTGCGGCGGGAGAGAGTGTATTCCCGCATATCTTCGGAACAGATGCCAACGGCCGTGACTATTTTATCCGAGTGATATACGGAACCCGTATTTCCCTGGCAGTCGGATTTTTTGCCAGCCTGATCGTTCTGGTCATCGGTCTGACAGTAGGTGCCATTTCCGGTTATTTCGGCGGTATCGTAGATATCATTATCATGCGTATCGTTGACGTTATTTACTCCCTGCCGGATATGCTGATGGTTATCCTGCTCGCTACCGTTCTGAGACAGATTCTCGGGCCTGCCCTGGAAGGAACGGTTCTGGAAAAGATCGGATCCAATATCATATCGCTGTTTGTAGTATTCGCTCTGTTATACTGGGTTTCCATGTCGCGACTCGTCAGAGGACAGATTCTTTCCTTGCGTGAGCAGGAGTATGTACTGGCGGCCCAGGCCAGCGGCGCCAGCGGCAGATGGGTCATCACCAAGCATCTGATCCCCAACTGTATTTCCGTTATCGTTATTTCTACTGCCCTTCAGATCCCGAGTGCTATCTTCACAGAGAGCTACCTGTCCTTCCTGGGACTGGGTGTTAACGCACCTATGCCTTCTCTGGGTTCCCTGGCTTCGGATGCTCTGAACGGTATCAGTTCCTATGCATACAGACTGGTTATTCCGGCGATCATCATCTCTCTGATCGTTCTTTCCCTGAACCTTTTCGGCGACGGCCTCAGAGATGCGTTCGATCCCAAGCTCAATGATTAAGGAGGGAAAAGATATGGCATTACTTGAAGTAAATGATCTGCACACTTCCTTTTTCACAGATGCCGGTGAGGTCCGCGCAGTCAATGGCGTTTCCTTTAATCTTGAGAGAGGCAAGGTTCTGGGCATTGTAGGAGAGTCCGGCTCCGGTAAGTCAGTTACTGCATATTCGATCATGCAGATTCTGGCAGGCACCGGAAAGATTGTATCCGGTTCCATCAAGTTTGACGGACAGGAACTGGTCAGCGCCGGAGAAAAGGTCATGAAGGATATCCGCGGCAATAAGATTTCAATCATTTTCCAGGATCCCATGACATCACTCAACCCGACTTATACCATCGGCCACCAGCTGATGGAAGCCATTATGCTGCATACAGACAGAGACAAAAAGCAGGCCTGGGACAGAGCTGTTGAGATGCTCAAGCTCGTTAATGTCAACTCGCCTGAAAAAAGAATGAAACAGTATCCCTATGAGTTTTCCGGCGGTATGCGTCAGCGTGTTATGATTGCGATGGCACTTGCCTGTGAGCCGGACATCCTGATCGCGGATGAGCCGACGACCGCTCTGGACGTAACCATCCAGGCCGGTATTCTGGAACTCATGAAGGATATCCAGAAAGAGATCGGCATGGCCATCATCATGATCACACATGACCTGGGCGTTGTAGCCCAGCTCTGCGACGAGGTCATCGTTATGTACGCCGGCGGAGTCTGCGAGCAGGGAACGGCAGATGAGATCTTTTACAATCCCTGCCATGAGTATACAAAGGGCCTGATCCGGTCCATCCCGACTACTTCTAATGACGGAGAGAAGCTGGAGCCGATCAGCGGTACGCCGATCGACCTTCTGAATATGCCGGCCGGATGTCCTTTTGCTCCCCGCTGCGACGCGGCTATGAAGATCTGTATCCGTGAAAAATGCGAGAGAATGGTGATCAATGAGGATCATCAGTCTGCATGCTGGATGAATGTAAAGAAGGCGGTGGAAACGGTATGAGCAATGAAATGAATACAAATGCGCCTTTGATCCAGGTGAAGCATTTAAAACAGTACTTTAACATCAGCACCGGCTTTTTCAGCTCCAGACCGCTGAAGGCCGTAGATGATATTTCCTTTGATATCATGGAAGGAGAGACCCTGGGTCTGGTAGGTGAGTCCGGCTGCGGCAAGACGACCGCGGGACGAAGCCTGCTCCACCTTTATCAGCCTACAGGCGGTGAGGTATGGTATAAAGGAAAAGAGATCAAGACAAAGAGCGATATCAATGAGTTCCGCAAGAAAGCCACCATGGTTTTCCAGGATCCCTATTCTTCCCTGGATCCCCGTATGACCGTATCCGATATCATCGGGGAGCCTCTGGATGTGCATCACATGTACAAGTCCAGGGAGGAGAGAAGAGAGAAGATCCTGGAGCTCATGTCCCATGTAGGACTCAACAGTGAGCATGCAGCCCGCTATGCCCATGAGTTCTCCGGCGGACAGAGGCAGCGTGTCGGCATTGCCCGCGCTCTGGCAGTTGACCCCGACTTCATCGTCTGCGATGAGCCGGTATCCGCTCTGGACGTATCCATCCAGGCACAGGTTATCAACATGTTTGAAGAGCTGCAGGACAAGATGCATCTGACCTACCTCTTCATCGCCCATGATCTGCTGGTCGTAAGACATATTTCCGACCGTATCGCAGTTATGTATCTGGGCAGAATGGTCGAGCTGGCCGATGCCAATGAGATCTATGACAGACCTCTGCATCCTTATACCAAGGCTCTGATCTCAGCGGTTCCGGTTCCGGATCCCAAGATCGCCAGAGCCAATAAGCGTATCGCCCTTTCCGGTGAGATTCCCAGCCCCTTAAATGCACCCACCGGATGCCCCTTCCATACCAGATGCCCTTACGCGCAGCCCATCTGCAGCGAGAGCATGCCGGAGTTTAAGGAAGTGGAGAAGGGACGTTTTGTAGCCTGCCACCTGACGGAGCAGATCAACTAATATTTATTTGATTTCCGGACCTCAGGTTCACAAGGGGACCTGGCCGGTCTTGCGAAATAGATCAATGCAAACATTGAAAGGAGTTTTTTGAAAATGAAAAAGATTCTTGCATTAGCACTTTGTGGTGCAATGGCGCTTGGTCTTGCAGCTTGCGGCGGCGGCTCTTCTCAGGGCGGCGGCGAAGCAGCAGAAGCAAAGCCCATTAATGTATGTCTTGCTTCCGAGCCTGCAACACTTGACCCGCATCTGAACAGCGCTGTTGACGGCGCTACTCTCTGCGCACACCTTTTCTCCGGTCTCGCAAAGTGGGATCAGAATGATGAAGGCGTTCTTGAGATCGTACCGGACTGCGCAACTGAGCTTCCGGAAGGCGTTGTAAACGCAGATGGAACTGTAACCTATACCTATACATTAAGAGACGGTCTTACCTGGTCCGACGGACAGCCTCTGACAGCTAAGGATTTCGAGTTCGCCTGGAACCGTGCAGCATCCCCCGCGCTTGCAGCTGACTACAACTACATGCTCGAGGTTGTTAAGGGATACAATGAGATGTGGGAGACCGATGCTGACGGCAATCTTGTAAATCCTGATGCAAAGCTTGCTGTAACAGCTGTAGATGACAAGACTCTCGAGGTTACCCTCAACAATGCGATTTCCTACTGGAATGAGCTGCTTGCATTCCCGTCCTACTATCCGGTAAGAGAGGATGTTGTAGCTAACGAGGCATGGGCAACCGATCCTTCCACTTATGTAAACAATGGTGCTTACACCATGACAAAGTGGGATCACAACAGCCTGATCACTCTGACCAAGAACGAGAACTATGTAGATGCTGACCAGGTTAAGATGCCTGAGATCAACTTCTATCTTTCTGATGATGCCAACAACATGCTGACAAACTTCGAGAACGGCGACTGGCAGCTGATCGATGATGTTCCCACCAACGAGATCGCAGCTCTTAAGGACAAGTATCCGGAAGAGTTCCACGTTGATGGACAGCTCGGTACCTACTATGTATGCTGGAACGTAAATGAAGACATCCTTCCCGCTGACAGCGGCCTTGAGGGAACAGAGGCTGAGAAGGCTCGCGAAGAGATCCGTAATGCCATCTCCCTTCTTTTCGACCGTAACTACATCGTAGAGAGCGTTGCACAGGGCGGACAGGTTCCTGCATCCTCTTTCGTTGCTATGGGTCTTACAGACGCTGACGGCAGCCAGTTCTATCAGAACGCAGGCTCCAGCGCTGACTTCGATGGTTATTACAATGTAGCAGCAGATGCTCTTGAGAGCAACTACAATACAGCTATGGAAACCCTCAAGAAGTACTATGCTTTTGATGATGCATCCGGCAAGTTCACAAACTTCCCGACTATGACCTACCTCTACAACACCAGCGAAGGCCACAAGGCTATTGCTGAGTACCTGCAGAGCGTACTTGCAGGCGTAGGCATCACCATGAACCTTGAGAACCAGGAGTGGAACACCTTCCTGGATACTCGTAAGGCTGGTAACTTCTCTATCGCTCGTAACGGCTGGCTTGCAGACTACAATGATCCCATCTCCTTCCTGGATATGTGGACCACTGCTTCCGGTAACAACGATGTACAGCTCGGCAAGGGCGCTAACGTTGATGTAAAGGCTTACAGCATCGACCTGACAGATCTTGGCTATGACACCAAGGTTGAGAACGGCACATGGGCTGAGACCTATGATGTTGTAATCAGCGATATCAAGTCCTGCACAGATATGGAGAAGCGTTATGCTCTGATGCACAAGGCAGAGGATCTGCTGATGAGCACAGGCACAATCTGCCCTCTGTATTTCTACACCGATCTTTACATGCTTGACGACAGCGTTCAGGGATACTTCCAGAACCCTCTGGGCTACAAGTATTTCATGTACTGCGAGTACTAAAAAGCACTCTGTGTACTGCACGTACAAAAGAATTGCTGAAATAAAATCAGTTTAGAACTGTTCGTTTGCATTGATACAGAACGAAAGGACCCCGACCGGTATACTGCCGGTCGGGGTTTCTCTTGTTGTTTTAAAGTGAAAAAGTCTGTACATTGATATATCTTTGTGATACAATACCTTGGACAATTGAAAAACCAGAAAAGGAAGGAAAAGAAAGATGAAAGGTAATGTAGTTGTTGGACAGTCCGGAGGACCTACCGCGGTAATCAACTCCAGTCTTGCAGGCGTTTTCAAGAATGCGATGGAGCGCGGATATAATAAAGTTTACGGAATGCGTTACGGCATTCAGGGATTCATTGACGGACAGTATATCGATCTGGCAGATTATATCAAGAACGATCTGGATATCGAGCTCTTAAAGAGAACACCGTCCGCTTACCTGGGCACCTGCCGTTATAAGCTGCCGGGCATTCATGAGGACAAGACCATCTATGAGAAGATCTTTGCCCTTCTGGACGAGCTGGATATCGAAGTATTCGTTTACATCGGCGGCAATGATTCCATGGATACCATCAAGAAGCTTTCTGACTATGCCCTTCTGACAGGCGCAAGACAGAAGTTCATCGGCTGCCCCAAGACCATTGACAACGATCTGGCAATCACAGATCATACACCGGGATTCGGCAGCGCAGCTAAGTATATCGCAACTTCCACCAAGGAAGTTATCCGCGACGCTATGGGATTCTCCTATGGCAAGAAAAACCTTACCGTTATGGAGATCATGGGCAGAAACGCAGGCTGGCTGGTAGGTTCTACAGCTCTTGCCAAGGGTGAGGACTGCGACGGCCCCGACATGATCTACCTCCCTGAGGTACCGTTTGATCTGGATAAGTTCTCAGAGAAGGTTGAAAAGCTCCTGGAGGAGAAGGACGTTGTAGTAGTAGCAATCTCCGAGGGTATTAAGACTGCAGAAGGCAAGTACATCTGCGAGTTTACAGCAGGTTCCGATTCTGTCGACGCATTCGGACATATCCAGATGACAGGAGCAGCTGCTTATCTTGCCAATATGATTCATGACAAGCTTGGCATCAAGACCAGAGCTGTTGAACTCTCCACCCTGCAGAGAGCAGCTTCCCATCTCTCCAGTAAGGTAGATATCGATGAGGCATTTGCAGTTGGCGGCGCTACCATCAAGGCTGCAGATGACGGCTGCACAGGCATGATGGTAGTCATCGACCGTGTTTCTGATGATCCTTATCAGAGCACCACAAGCGTATTCGATGTTCACCGCATCGCAAACGATGAGAAGGTTGTTCCCAGAGAGTGGATCAATGAGGCTGGCGACAACGTAACAGATGAGTTCATCAACTATGCACAGCCTCTGATCGAGGGTACCCTGCTTCCTGTTATGGTAGGCGGCGTTCCCAGACATCTGGTACTGAAATAAGAAAAGGCTGAGAAAAAGCAAAAAATAAAGGATTTCCCGGAGATGCAGGGCTCTGCCCGCAGCGTCTCCGGGCTTTCTTTGTTTTATGATACAGTTTATCGCGTGACAACGTGACAAAACGAAACTACAAGAAAGGAAAAAGACAATGGTGAAATTTTCCGAGATGCCGTATCAGAGACCTGATACGGAAAAACTCAAGGCAAAGATCACAGAGCTGACCGGACGCCTCAAAGCAGCCAATAGCTACGAAGAGGCCAGGCAGGCTTTCCTGGAGCTGGATACACTGGACAGGCATGTGGATACTGCCGGCAATCTGGCATCGATCCGCCACTCCATTGACACCAGAGACACTTTCTATGACGAGGAAATGAAATTCTGGAATGAAGCGGGTCCGGAGCTGCAGGAGTATACACATGGCTTTACCCTTGCCCTGCTGAAGAGCCCCTTCCGTCCGGAATTTGAGAAAGAGTTCGGCGATGTCATGTTCCTGAATGCGGAACTGGCAGTTAAGAGCTTTTCTCCGGAGATCATTGCCGAGATGCAGGAAGAGAATAAGCTGGTCACGGAGTATGAGAAGCTTCTGGCTTCTGCCCAGATCCCTTTTGAGGGCGGGGTCTATACCATTTCCCAGATGACGCCTTTTAAATCCGACCCGGATGATGAGAGAAGACTGGCAGCCTGGAAGGCTGAAGGCCAGTGGTACAAGGACAATCAGGAGAAGCTGGATGATCTCTATGACAAGCTGGTACACCTGCGTGACCAGATGGGCCGGAAGCTGGGATATGACAGTTATATTCCGCTTGGTTACAACCGCATGAACAGAAACTGCTATGATCAGAAGGATGTGGAAAAGTTCCGTCTGGCTGTACAGAAGTACCTGGTGCCTCTGGCAGAGAGCATTTATCAGGAACAGGCAGTACGCCTGGGCAAGTCTTATCCCATGAGCTTTGCGGACAATGCCCTGGAGTTTCGCAGCGGCAATCCTCGCCCGCAGGGAAGTGCGGATGATATCGTAGCGCATGCGAAGAAGTTCTATGAGGAACTATCTCCGGAGACAGCAGAGTTTTTCCATACCATGCTGGACGGAGAACTGATGGATCTGCTCAGCAAGGAAGGCAAGGAAGGCGGCGGATACTGCACCAGTATTCCGGATTATGAAGTTCCTTTCATCTTTGCCAACTTTAACGGGACCCAGGGGGATGTAGAGGTTGTGACCCATGAGGCCGGACATGCTTTTGCAGGCTACATGAACCGGCGCAGAGTGCCTCTGTCCACTGTCTGGCCCGGCATGGAGGCCTGCGAGGTCCATTCCATGTCCATGGAGTTTCTGGCATGGCCCTGGGAAGAGGGGTTTTTCGGAAAGGATACTGACAAATTCTATTACAGCCATCTGGCCAGCGCGATCACCTTTATCCCTTACGGGACTATGGTCGACCATTTCCAGCATATCGTGTTTGAAAAGCCGGAAATGACCCCAGCGCAGAGACATGCTGTCTGGAAAGAACTGCTCGGGATCTACATGCCCTGGCAGAAGCTGGACGGAGTGATTCCTTTTTACAGTGAGGGAGAGGGCTGGCAGAGACAGCATCACATTTACTCCTTCCCCTTCTATTATATTGATTATTGTCTGGCCCAGACCGTTGCCCTGGAAATCTGGGCCCTGCAGCAGACAGACCGGAAGGATGCCTGGGATCACTACATGGCTTACACCAGACAGGGCGGAAGCCGCACCTTCACCCAGCTGCTGGACCATGCGGACCTGAAGAGTCCTTTCGATGAGGAATGCCTGCACAGTGTATGCCGGGCAGCAAGAGAGTGGCTGTCAGCCTTTGACCAATCTGTAATTGTGTAAATTGCACGGAAAATGACAGAAAAGCAAGGTTAGAATTGACAGTTATGTCTTTAAGAAGTACAATATTATCAAGTGGCGCATTTTTATATGTAACACGCTAAAAACAAGGAGGAATATGGAAATGAAAAAGAGACTTACAAGAGTGCTGGCTCTGGCTCTCGCCGGATCTATGGCATTTGCTCTCGCAGCATGCGGCGGAGGTTCTGGAGGCACATCAGGCGGAGACGCGAAGGAGAGCGTACTGGTAGCTGGCTACAGCAACTTCAACAGCAAGTTCTCCCCCTTCTTTTCTGAAACTGCTTACGACCAGGATGTACAGGCTCTGACACAGCTTGCACTGCTTCCCCAGGATCGTATGGGAGCTGTAGTTCAGAAGGGTATCGAAGGCGAAACCATCAACTACAATAACACTGATTACACCTACTACGGTCCGGCAGATCTGGAGATCACACAGAACGATGACGGTACTGTATTTTATGATTTTACACTTCGTGAGGACCTGAAGTTCTCCGATGGAGAACCACTGACCATCGATGATGTCATCTTCAGCATGTATGTACTCTGTGATCCGACCTATGACGGATCTTCCACTCTGTTCACACAGCCGATCAACGGCATGGAAGCATACCGCAGCGGTATGGACACAAAGGCGAACCTGATCATTGCTGCAGGTCCTGACAACAAGGAGTTTACTAACTGGACCGAGGAAGAGCAGACTACCTTCTGGACCAATGCCAAGACAGCTTCCGAGGCAATCGCACAGGAGATCGTAGATTACTGCAAGGCGAACGGCCTCAATGGCGAGAATGATCCTGTTGAGGCATGTGCCGCTAACTGGGGCTTTGAGCTTCCTGCAGGCGCTACCATCGAGGATTTCGGTGCTAAGATGATGGAGACCTATGGCAACGACATCGTTGCTCTTGTCGGCACTGAGAATGCTGGTTCTTCTATCAGTGATGTTTTCCCTGACTGGGATAAGTACAGCGTTGGTGTTGAGACTGGTTCTTCCGCTCCCAACATCGCAGGTATCCAGAAGACTGGTGACTACAGCATGCGTATTGTTGCTGATCAGTTCGATGCTACCATGATTTATCAGCTTGGCGTTGCTATTGCTCCGCTTCATTACTATGGCGATAAAGCACAGTATGACTATGATAACAACAAGTTCGGATTCCCTAAGGGCGACCTGTCCTCCGTTCGTGCAAAGACCACACAGCCTATGGGCGCAGGTCCTTACAAGTTCGTGAAGTTTGAGAATGGTGTTGTTAACTTCGAAGCTAATGAGAACTATTTCCTTGGCGCTCCCAAGACCAAGTTCGTGAACTTCCAGGAAGGCTCCGACGCAGATAAGCTCAACGGCGTAGTAACCGGTACCTATGATGTAACCGATCCTTCCTTCAAGAAAGAGACCGCTGAGAATATCAAGAGTGAGAACGGCGGCGAGCTGAGCGGTTCCAAGATCACCACCAGCACCGTAGATAACCTTGGTTATGGTTATATCGGTATCAATGCTGACAATGTTCGCGTAGGCAGCGATTCCGGCTCTGATGAGTCCAAGGCTCTTCGTAAGGCATTCGCTACCATTTTCTCCGTATATCGTGATGTTGCGATCGATTCCTACTATGGCGATACTGCATCCGTTATCAACTACCCGATCTCCAATACATCCTGGGCTGCTCCTCAGCCGACCGATGACGGTTATCAGGTAGCATTCTCCACAGATGTTGACGGCAATCCCATCTACACCTCTGACATGAGCGCAGATGATAAGTACGCAGCAGCAAAGGCTGCAGCTCTGGGCTTCCTGGAGAAGGCCGGCTACACAGTAGAAGGCGGCAAGGTTACAGCAGCTCCGGAAGGCGCTAAGATGGAATATGAAGCTATGATCCCGGCAGACGGTTCCGGTGACCATCCTTCCTTCATGATCCTGACACTTGCCAAAGATGCATTCGCTGAGATTGGTATCTCCCTCATCGTAAATGACCTTTCCAACAGCTCTGACCTCTGGAACAAGCTTGAGGCAGGCGACGGCGAGATCTGGTGCGCAGCATGGGGCGCAACAGCTGATCCTGATATGTATCAGATTTACTACTCCGACGTTGCAAACGGCAAGAAGGCTCCCGGCGGTTCCAACTACATGTATGACATTGCTGATGCTAAGCTGGACGAGATGATCATGCAGGCACGTCAGTCTGCAGACCAGACCTACAGAAAAGCTATGTACAAGGCTTGCCTGGATACCATCATTGACTGGTCC